>NZ_JAUTAE010000001.1:1970000-2217500 GCF_030818415.1 Sphingomonas sp. SORGH_AS_0950 | reverse complement strand
ACTATTGAGGTAGTGCCTCGAGCGGACACCATAGGGGGTAGAGCACTGGATGGTTGCGGGGGTCGCGAGATCTACCAATACTAACCAAACTCCGAATACCTATGAGTGATACTCGGGAGACAGACGGCGGGTGCTAAGGTCCGTCGTCAAAAGGGAAACAGCCCTGACCTACAGCTAAGGTCCCCAAGTCGTGTCTAAGTGGGAAAGCATGTGGAAATCCCAAAACAACCAGGAGGTTGGCTTAGAAGCAGCCATCCTTTAAAGAAAGCGTAACAGCTCACTGGTCTAAACAAGGGTTTCTGCGGCGAAGATGTAACGGGGCTCAAGACACGCACCGAAGCTTAGGGTGTACACTTTGTGTACGCGGTAGCGGAGCGTTCCGTAAGCCTGCGAAGCGATCTGGTAATGGGTCGTGGAGGTATCGGAAGTGCGAATGCAGACATGAGTAGCGATAAAGAGGGTGAGATGCCCTCTCGCCGAAAGACCAAGGGTTCCTGCGCAAGGCTAATCCGCGCAGGGTGAGCCGGCCCCTAAGACGAGCCCGAAGGGGGTAGTCGATGGGAACCACGTTAATATTCGTGGGCCTGGTGGTGTGTGACGGATCTCGTGTGTTGTACGTCCTTATCGGATTGGACGTGCCTCGAAGAGGTCCCGGGAAATAGCCCCACCGTATAGACCGTACCCGAAACCGACACAGGTGGTCAGGTAGAGTATACCAAGGCGCTTGAGAGAAGTGTCCTGAAGGAACTCGGCAAATTGCCTCCGTACCTTCGGAAGAAGGAGGCCCCATGTAAGCGCAAGCTCTCATGGGGGGCACAGGCCAGGGGGTAGCGACTGTTTAGCAAAAACACAGGGCTCTGCTAAGTCGGCTTCAAGACGACGTATAGGGCCTGACGCCTGCCCGGTGCCTGAAGGTTAAGTGGAGGAGTGCAAGCTCTGAAATGAAGCCCAGGTAAACGGCGGCCGTAACTATAACGGTCCTAAGGTAGCGAAATTCCTTGTCGGGTAAGTTCCGACCTGCACGAATGGCGTAACGACTTCCCCACTGTCTCCAGGACATGCTCAGCGAAATTGAATTCTCCGTGAAGATGCGGAGTACCCGCGGTTAGACGGAAAGACCCCGTGCACCTTTACTGCAGCTTCAGAGTGGCATTGGACAAGAACTGTGTAGCATAGGTGGGAGGCTTTGAAGCATTGGCGCCAGCCGATGTGGAGCCATAGGTGAAATACCACCCTGTTGTTGTTTAATGTCTAACCTCGTACCGTGAAACCGGTACAGGGACCCTCTGTGGCGGGTAGTTTGACTGGGGCGGTCGCCTCCTAAAGAGTAACGGAGGCGCGCGAAGGTTGGCTCAGGCCGGTTGGAAACCGGCTGTTAGAGTGCAATGGCATAAGCCAGCCTGACTGCGAGACTGACAAGTCGAGCAGAGACGAAAGTCGGTCATAGTGATCCGGTGGTCCCTCGTGGAAGGGCCATCGCTCAACGGATAAAAGGTACGCCGGGGATAACAGGCTGATAACCCCCAAGAGCTCATATCGACGGGGTTGTTTGGCACCTCGATGTCGGCTCATCACATCCTGGGGCTGGAGCAGGTCCCAAGGGTTTGGCTGTTCGCCAATTAAAGTGGTACGTGAGCTGGGTTCAGAACGTCGCGAGACAGTTTGGTCCCTATCTGCCGTGGGCGTCGAAATTTGAGAGGAGTTGACCCTAGTACGAGAGGACCGGGTTGAACGTACCTCTGGTGTACCTGTCGTCGTGCCAACGGCGCAGCAGGGTAGCTATGTACGGACGGGATAACCGCTGAAAGCATCTAAGCGGGAAGCCTCCCTCAAGATAAGATTTCTCAGGACGGTCGAAGACCACGACCTCGATAGATCGGATGTGGAAGTGCGGTAACGCATGGAGCTAACCGATACTAATTGTCCTATTCGCGCTTGAGAGCTCCACACCCCCACCATCAGCCCTGGGCTAGATGGCAGGGTGCGGTCATCAATACAGCCAGTGCACGCATCGATTTTATACCCATCACCCCGCCCACAAAGCGGGGTCAGTATTCGCGGACTCTATTGCCTGGTGGCCATAGCGTCGGTGTCCCACCCGATCCCATCCCGAACTCGGCCGTGAAACCCGACTGCGCCAATGGTACTACTGCTCAAGCAGTGGAAGAGTAGGGCGTCGCCAGGCATTATAGTCCGCGTATACACAAAACCCATTCACTTGTTTCCTCGGGCACTCAGCCCGGGGCGCTCAGCCCCACGACACCACGCATGAAGCGTGCCGCCGTGCGGCTCAGCTCAGTCGCGGGGTGGAGCAGCCCGGTAGCTCGTCAGGCTCATAACCTGAAGGCCGCAGGTTCAAATCCTGCCCCCGCAACCATACACACCCAACATCACCCCATACGAAACCGCCACGGCATAGCCGATGGCGGATTGGCGCGTTCGCGTCTTAGCGACGACGCCCGCCGCTCCTCGGTGGCAGCGCCGCTGGCGGATCCTGGCTCTCCGCCAATTCCACCACCTCGAATCTGTGCCCCACCCAGCCGCGCTTGCGCGCCGCTTCCGCCAGCGATGCGTCGTGCGCCATGGCTTCTTTCCGCGATTTCGCGTGACCCCAGAACACCTCCGTCCGGCCCCCGCCCAGATCGGCGACGATCCGCCAGTAATGGCTGAACGGGGCTGAAGTCGGGCCGATGGTCTTCACATAGCCGTCGGGCATCGTTGCGGTCAGATAGCGGGTCTTGCGGGCCATAGGTTCGGGATAGCGCAAAGCCGCTGCTGGGGGCAGATGCTTGACCCGCCCTGCCGATTGCCGCAATCAGTACGCGGCCGGAATATTCCGGTCGTGATCGCGCCGGTTTCCCCGAACAGGGGAATTAAAAGGGAACGCGGTGAGGGCGGGTGACCGCCCGAATCCGAGGCTGTCCCTGCAACTGTAAGCGGTGAGCGGACATGCAGGGACCGGTGTCGAGCCGGTCCAGCCACTGGGGCAACCTGGGAAGGCGCATGGTTCGCGATGACCCGTGAGCCAGGAGACCTGCCGGCGTCAGGTCGCTCATGCCGGGCCCAGGGGATGGCCGTGGCTAGGTCTTTTCCGACGAGCGACGCCAATGGTGGCGGAGGCGCATGGGTGGCCATGTCGAGTGCGGAAAGGCGTCCAGCGCGCATGGCATCCGGCCGTTCGAAGCGAACGGAAGGTCTCGGCTTGTTCGCGACAAGACGCTATGAGCAAATAATGTTATATCATCACATATCATCGAGCCGTGGTCTCATCCTTGTGGGTGGGGCCCTGTGGTCCTGCATGGCGATGCCCGCTTGGGCGCAGCAGGGGGGCATGCCGACCGGCACCGACGCCACGATATTGGTCGTCGGTACGCGCGACAAACCGGCGATGGACCGGCCCAATGCCACGGGCAGCCGATTGGGGCTGACCCCGCTCGAAACCCCTGCCAGCATCACCTCGCTCGACGGCGACCTGGTGCGCGCGCGGGGCGACCAGTCGATCGTCGAGGCCGAGACACGCGCCCCCGGACTGTCGAGCGTCGCCAATCCCGGCAATGGCGGCACCGCCCTGGCGGCGCGTGGCTTTTCCGGACAGGGCTCGGTCCTGCAACTGATTGACGGGGTCCGGCTGTTCCCGGCGGCCGGGACGATCACCTTTCCGACCGATCCCTGGATGGTCGAGCGGATCGACGTGCTGAGCGGCCCGGCGTCGGTGCTCTATGGCCAGGGCGCGCTGGGCGGCGCGGTCAATGTCGTGATGCGCAAGCCCACCGCCCGGACCGAGGGACAGGCCGAGATCGGCTATGGCGCGCAGGACAGCGTTCGGCTGGCGGCCGGGATCGGCGGTCCGGCGGGGGCCACGCTGGGCTATCGGCTGGATGCCAGCTATCGCCGCTCGGACGGCTATGTCGACCGGGGGGATTCGCACAGTTTCGCGCTGTCGGGCACGGTGAAATGGACCCCTTCGCCACGGCTGGCGGTGACGATCCGCGGCGATCATGGCGACCAGCGGCCGATCGGCTATTTCGGGACGCCGCTGATCGACGGGCGGCTCGACCCGGCGATTCGGACGCGCAACTATAATGTCGGGGACGGACGGATGCGGTTTCGCGACGACCGTGCCTCGGTACAGGTCGACTGGACGCCGAGCGCGGCGGTCAGCGTCTCCAACATCGCCTATTATCTGACCAGCGATCGATTCTGGCGCAATCTGGAGAGCTATTGCTGGGTCGGTACCAACGGCACGTGCGCCAACGGGGAGAGCGGTACGCCCGGCACGATCCGGCGGAGCGACAATTACGGCATCCGTCACGACCAGACCCAATGGGGCGACCAGGCGAGCGTGACGCTGCGCACGCCGCTGGCGCCGGGCATCGCCAATGCGCTGGTCGTCGGGGTCGACGCCAATCTGGTGCGCTTCACCCATGAGAACGACTTTGGATCGGATGCGCAGGTCGATGCGGTCGATCCCTTCGCCTTCGATCCCGGCCGCTTTCTGGATACGCAGGGGATCGCGCCGCGATACCGCACCCGCACCGTCGCGCTGGCGGTGTTTGCCGAGGATCGGGTGACGCTGGGCCAGAAATGGTCGGTGGTCGGCGGTTTCCGTTACGAGGAGGATCAGGTCCGCCGCTGGGCGATCGCCTATCCGGGCGGCACGCGGACCGATCGCTTCGCCTTTGAAAAGACCTTCCGCAACGCGACCTGGCGGGCGGGCATCGTGTATCAGCCGAGGCCGACCCTGTCGCTCTATGGCCAATATGCCACCGGCGTCGACCCGCTGGCCACGCTGACCACCGTGTCGAGCGGGCAGGTGCAGTTCGGCAATGCGAAGGGCAACCAGGTCGAAATGGGGGCCAAGTGGCTGTTCCTGGGCGGGCGCGGCACCGCGACGCTGGCGGCCTATCGCATCGTCAAGACGGGGCTGCTGGCGCAGCGCACCCTCTCCAGCCCGGTCGAGCAGGTCGGCCAGCGTTCGGCGCAAGGGGTGGAGGCGGCGGTCTCGGTCGATCTGCCCCAGGGGTTCGGGATCGACGCCAATGCGACGATGCTGGATGCGCGGTTCGATGATTTCCGTTCGGGCGGCGCGGACTATAGCGGCCGGACGCCGCCCAATGTGCCCGAGGCGCTGGGCAATCTCTGGCTGCGCTGGGATGCCACGGCCCGCATGCAGGCGCGGGCGGGGCTGCGCTATGTCGGGCGGCGCTTTTCCGACAATGCCGATGCGTTTCGCATCCCCGGCTATGCGACGGTGGACGCCGCCCTGTCCTATGCGCTGAGCCCGCGCATGGCGGTCGACCTGCGCGTCTATAACCTGTTCGACAAGGCCTATGCGGTCACCGCCTATGGCGATCAGCAATGGATATTGGGCCGTCCGCGCTCGCTGGACCTGGGCCTTCGTGCGACGTTCTGACGCGTCATGGGGAAGGGCGGCCGTCCGGTTCGCCTTTCTCGTCCATCGCTGGGCCGGGATCGCCGCCTGCCTGTTCTTCGCGATGTGGTTCGCCTCCGGGCTGGTGATGATCTACGTCCCCTATCCCGCGCTGACCCCTGCCCAGATGGCGGCCGGGGCGGAGCCGATCGACTGGGGCGGGGTCGATCGGCCGCCGCCGGACGGCGCGACCGCGCGGCGGATCACGCTGGAGATGCGCGACGGCGTGCCGGTCTGGCGGATCGAAGGGGCGGAGGGCGAGACGCAGATCCGCTCCGCCCGGACGGGGGCTCGCGTCGCGCCGGTCGAGGCCGCCTATGCCCGTCGGGTCGCGGTGCGGTTCGCGGGGGCGCCGGTCGTCGCGGTCGCGCCCATCGGGCATGACCAATGGACCGTAGCGGGCGGCTTCGACCGGCACCGTCCGTTGTGGAAGGCGACGCTGGCCGATGCCGCCGGGACCGAGCTCTATATCTCCAGCCTGACCGGCCAGCCGGTGCAGCGGACGACCCGGACGCAGCGTATCTGGAACTGGCTGGGGTCGGTGCCGCACTGGCTCTATCCGACGATCCTGCGCCGCGACGGCGGGCTGTGGCGGCAGGTGGTGATGTGGGTGTCGGGGCCGTGCATCGCGGTCGCGCTGACCGGAATGTGGATCGGCATCCTGCGCATGCGGCTGGGGCGGCGTCGGTATCGCGGCGGGCGGGTGACGCCCTATCGCGGCTGGATGGTCTGGCATCATGTCAGCGGGCTGCTGGGCGGCGTGCTGCTGACCGGCTGGATCGTCAGCGGCTGGCTGTCGGTCGATCCGGGACGCGTCTTTGCCGGGGGCACCGCGCCGGTGGAGGCGATGCGCGCCTATGCCGGGCAGGCGGGCGAGCCGGTGGCGCTCGACCGGCTCGCCGCCATGGCGGGCCCGGCGCACAGCGTCGTGTGGAGCGGCGATGGCGGGTGGCGGCGCATCGCGATCGACCCGGCCGGACCGCATCCGCGCTGGCTGGAGCAGGCGACGCTGGCCCCGGCCGCGCCGATCGATCGACCGGACGCCGCCGCCATGCTGGTCCCCGGCGGGCATGTGACGGGGGTGGCACGGCTGGAGCGGCCCGATTTCTATTGGACCAATCCCGCCCGGTTGCCGGTGGTGCGAATGCGGTTCGACGATCGCGCGGCGACCTGGCTCTATCTCGACCCGATGAGCGGGGCGGTGG
Organism: Sphingomonas sp. SORGH_AS_0950; assembly: GCF_030818415.1. Taxonomy (NCBI): domain Bacteria; kingdom Pseudomonadati; phylum Pseudomonadota; class Alphaproteobacteria; order Sphingomonadales; family Sphingomonadaceae; genus Sphingomonas; species Sphingomonas sp. SORGH_AS_0950. The sequence continues at coordinate 2,210,864 of NZ_JAUTAE010000001.1, read as the reverse complement.
TCGAGCGGCAGGACCGCGTCCGGCGGGCTTATCGCTGGGCCTATACGCTGCTTCACACCTGGGACTGGCCGTGGCTGACCGCGTGGCGGCCCGGCTGGACGGCGTGGATGTGGCTCTGGTCGATCGCCGGGCTGATCCTGTCGGTCAGCGGCGTCGTGGTCGGGTGGCGGCGACTGTGCCGTCCTGCGTCGCGCGGGCGGGTGAAAACATCGCCATCGGGGTTGGCGTAACCATGCCCGGCCGCTTAGATGGGCGGCATGTGGCAACTCTATCAATTCCCGCTCTGTCCCTTTTCGCGCAAGGTCCGGCTGCTGCTGGGCGAGAAGGGCGTCGGATATGAGTTGGTCCGCGAGTCGCCGTGGCAGCGGCGCGACGAGTTCCTCGACATGAACCCCGCCGGGCAGACCCCGGTGATGGTCGACGAGGAGCGCGGCGTGCTGCTGGTTGATTCCATGGCGATCTCGGAATATTTCGAGGAGACGGTCGAGAAGTCGGCGATGATCAACGGCACCGCCGTCGGCCGGGCCGAGATCCGGCGGCTGGTGACGTGGTTCGATACGCATTTCTATCAGGACGTGACCGGCCCGCTGCTCCACGAGCGCATGGTCAAGCGCGTCGCGCGTACCGGCAGCCCGGATGCCAAGGGCCTGCGCGAAGCGATGAAGGCGGCGGTCGGGCATCTCGACTATACCGATTATCTGCTCGACCATCGCAACTGGCTGGGCGGCGCGACGATGAGCCTGGCCGACCTCGCCGCCGCCGCGCAGATCTCGGTCGCCGATTATCTGGGCGGCATCGACTGGAAGGGGCATGAGCAGACCGCGCGCTGGTATCGCGGGCTGAAGAGCCGCCCCTCCTTCCGCCCGCTGCTGTCCGAGCGGATGGAGATGGTCACGCCGCCGTCGCATTACGACAATGTCGACTTCTGACGCGCCCGCACCCCGGATCGGGATCGAGGATTTCCTGGCGGTCGACATCCGCGTCGGCACCGTCATCGCCGCCGAGCCCTTTCCGGAGGCGCGCAAGCCCGCGATCAAGCTGACCATCGACTTCGGTCCCGTCATCGGGGTCAAGCGATCCTCGGCGCAGATCACGCGGCATTACACGCCCGAGACGCTGGTCGGGCGGCAGGTGGCGGCGGTGGTCAATTTTCCGCCGCGCCAGATCGGACCGATGATGTCCGAGGTGCTGACCCTGGGCTTTCCCGATGCGGAGGGGCAGGTGGTGCTGATCGGGCCGGATCAGGCGGTGCCCGATGGGGGGCGGTTGTTCTGAGGGATTGCGGGTGAGGGATTCCCTTGGCCTTCGACTACGCTCAGGCTGAACGGGGTGTGGGGTCTGGGCGTCGGGGACTGGATACGAACAGCCGTTCGGGCTGAGCGAAGTCGAAGCCCACGCCCCACCACTGTTAGCCTTAACATTACCCCTTGCACCCTACGCCCCGAAGCGTACCATCCCTGTCCGACCGTAGGGACATAACCCACGGAGGACAGGAGGGGATATGAAGTCCAATCGCTGGGCCCGCCATGCGCTGGCCGCTTTGCTAACGCTCTCGGTGGCGGCACCCGCCCTCGCGCAGAGCGACAAGATGGTGCCGATCGCCATCCCCGCTCAGCCGGGTGCCATTCCGCTCAACACCGGCCCCTTGCCCGGTGCGAAGAACAAGGAAAGCTGGCACAGCCAATATGACAGCGTCTTCGCACGCAACGTGACGCAAGCGACGCTGACCCCCTTCCTGCCCGATCCCGCCAAGGCGACCGGCGCGGCGGTGATCGTCGCGCCCGGTGGCGGCTTCCGCACGCTGTCGATGCAGAATGAGGGCTGGGACGTCGCCAAGGCGCTGGCCGATCGCGGCATCGCCGCCTTCGTCCTGAAATACCGGCTGAACCAGACACCCGCCGATATGGGCGAATTCGAAAAGTCGATGGCGGCGATGTTCTCCAGCGTGGCGCGACCCGCCGCGCGGCCCAGTCCCGAAGAGGCGCTGAAGGGCCTGGCCCCCCAGATCGCCGACTCGCGCGCCGCCTTCGCCCTGGTCCGCCAGCGCGCGAACGAGTGGAAGGTCGACCCCAACCGGATCGGCATGGTCGGCTTTTCGGCTGGTGCGATGCTGACGGTCGCGACGGTGCTGGACGGACAGGCCAGGCCCGCCTTTGTCGGCGACATCTATGGCCCGCTCCAGCCGATGACGGTCCCGGCCGATGCGCCGCCGATGTTCGCCGCGATCGCCGCCGACGATCCGCTGTTCGCGGGCAAGGGCTTCGGCCTGATCGACCAGTGGCTGGCGGCGAAGAAGCCGGTCGAGTTCCACCTCTATGGCCAGGGCGGGCACGGCTTCGGCATGTATCCGAAGAAGACGACCAGCACCGGCTGGTTCGACGCCTTCTACCGGTGGATCGTGATGGAAGGATTTTTGAAGGCAAAGACGCAATAAATTCCTCCCCTGCAAGGGGAGGTGGCAGTCCAAAGGACTGACGGAGGGGTGTCCCCGCCAGCGAGCATGCCCCTCCACCACCGCTTCGCGGCGGTCCCCCTCCCCAAGCACAGCTTGGGAAGGCTGGGATCACTCGATGCTCTTCGACGCCTGCTCGAACAGATCCTTCGACAGCCCCGGCGTGGCGATGATCCGCATCAGCTCGGCGCGCATCAGGGCGGAGCGTTTCGCGTCGAACCGCCGCCAGCGGCCCAGCGGCGGCAACAGCTTGGCCGCCGTTTGCGGGTTGAGCCGGTCGAGCGCGATCAGCTGGTCGGCCAGGAAGCGATAGCCCGAACCGTCCGCCGCGTTGAGCGCACGCTGGTTCATCCCGAACGCCCCGACCAGCGCGCGGGCGCGGTTGGGGTTGGCGAGCGTGAAGTCGGGATGCCCGGCCAGCCGCTCGACGATCGCGCCTGTGTCGCTGCGCGACGACAGCGCCTGGGTCTGGAACCATTTGTCCAGGACCAGCGGATTGTCGGCATAGCGCGCGTGGAACTGCGCCAGCGCCGCCTCGCGCTCGGGGGCGTCGGAATTGACCAAAGTGGTCAGCGCCGCCTGCCGGTCGGTCATGTTGTCCGCCCCCTCGAACTGCGCGAAGGCGAGCGCGGCGGCATCCTCCGCACCGCTCGCCGCGATATAGCCGAGCGCGACATTGCGCAGCCGACGCCGCCCCTTGGCCTCGGGCGAATAGACATAGGCATCCTGCGCCAGCTCGGCATGGAGCCGCCGCCATTCGGGCTCCAGCGCCTGCCCCAGACGACGGCGAAGCGCCTCGCGCGCGGCATGGATCGCGTCGGGATCGACCGTCGCCAGCTGGTCGCCGATGAAATTCTCGGACGGCAGCAGCACGGCCTCGGCCAGGAAGGCGGGCTCCAGCCCCTCGGCCGCCAGCGTGCGGGTCACCGCGTCGACCACGGCCTCGGCCCGCACCTCGCCATGGATCGTGCCCGCGACCAGCGTGTCGAGCATCAGCTGCTGCATCGCCTCATAGCGGGCGAAGGGGTCGTCGTCATGCGCCGACAGGAAGGCGAGATCCTCCGCCGTCCGGTCGCTCTCGACCACCACGGGGGCGGAAAAGCCGCGATTGATCGACAGGACGGGCCGCTCGGTCACCGCCTCGAAGGTGATCGTCTCGGCCACCTGGTCGAGCAGGATCAGCCGCTCGTCGGTCAGCGGGCGGCCCGTCTCCGCGCCGAACAGCCGGACCTTGAGCGGCAGGACCATCGGCTGCTTGACGGCCTGCCCCGGCGTGGCGGGTACGTGCTGGGCCAGACGCAGCGTTGCGCGGCCGCCGCCGGGTTCGTGCGAGAGGCCCGCCGAGACCCGCGGGGTTCCCGCCTGGCTATACCAGAGGCGGAATTGCGACAGGTCGACGCCGCCCGCCTCCTCCATGCAGGCGACGAAATCCTCGCACGTCGCCGCCGTCCCGTCGAAGCGGGTGAAGTACAGGTCGGTCGCGGCGCGGAATTTCACCGGGCCCAGCATCGTCGCCATCATGCGGATCAGCTCGGCACCCTTGTTGTAGATGGTGGCCGTGTAGAAATTGCTGATCTCGATATAGCTTTCGGGGCGCACCGGATGGGCGAGCGGCCCCGAATCCTCGGGGAACTGGCTGGCGCGAAGCCCCCGCACATCCTCGATCCGCTTGACCGCCGCCGATCCCTGGTCGGCGGAGAAACACTGGTCGCGATAGACGGTGAAGCCTTCCTTGAGGCTCAGCTGGAACCAGTCGCGGCAGGTGATCCGGTTGCCCGACCAGTTGTGGAAATATTCATGCGCGACGACGGCGGCGATCGCGTCATAGTCGTAATCGGTCGCGGTGTCGGGATCGGCGAGGATGTAGCGGCTGTTGAAGATGTTCAGCCCCTTATTCTCCATCGCGCCGAAGTTGAAATCGTCGACCGCGACGATGTTGAACACGTCCAGGTCATATTCGCGGCCATAGACCCGCTCGTCCCAGGCCATGGACAGCTTCAGCGCGTGGAGCGCATGGGTGGTCTTGGGCAGGTCGGCGGCGCGGACCCAGATGCCTAAGCGCACCTCGCGCCCGCTCATGGTGGTGAAGGTCGCGGCGTTGACCGCCAGATCGCCCGCCACCAGCGCGAAGAGATAGGAGGGCTTGGGGAAGGGATCGTGCCACTCCGCCCAATGGGTGCCGTCGTCATTCTCGCCGCTGGCCACCGGATCGCCATTGGCGAGCAGCACCGGATAGCGCCCCCGGTCGGCGGTCATCCGCACCCGGTAGACGCTCAGGACATCGGGCCGGTCGGGGAAGAAGGTGATGCGGCGAAACCCCTCCGCCTCGCACTGGGTGCACAGATTCCCGCCCGAGGCATAAAGACCCATCAACTGGGTATTGTGGTCGGGCGCGATCACCACCTCGGTCTCGACTTCATGGGCATCGCCGGGCAGCGGGACGACCAGCTGTTCGCCCTCGATCCGCCAGTCGGTGACGGCCACGCCGTCGACCTTGACCGACAGCGGCACCTGCCCCGCGCCGTCCAGCCGCAGCGGCTCGTCATGCGCGCCGTCGCGCACCACCGACAGGGTCGCGCGGACCAGGGTTTCGGCGGGGTCGAGCGCGAAGTCGAGCCGCGTCTCGGGCACGCGCCAGGCGGGGGGCGCATAATCCTCGCGCCGGATGGCGGCCGGGGTCATGCTGGGCTGGGCGGCGCTACGCTGGATGTCCATGACGGGAATATAGCCACGGCCACCGCATTGGACCACCATCGGCCGTACCCGAAAAAGCACAGGCCCGCGCCGTGGCCGGGGTTGATCGGGCGATGCGGCCTGTTACGCCTGTGTCATACTTCTCTGGAAAGGTTCTGCATGTCGCGTTCGACGGCCCTTTTGCCGCTGCTTCTCCTGTCCACCGCCGCTGTCGCTCACGACCATGACCATCTGCACCTCCAGGCGGCCGCCCCGACCGCCTCGGCACCGGCGGCGCAGCGCAGCGCGGCCGAGCGCAATGCCGTCATCACCGCACCGCTGCCCGAGGATCAGGCCGCGATGAAGGCGCATGTCCTGTTCCTGGCGTCCGACGCGATGGCGGGGCGAGAAGCGGGGACGCGCGACTATGACATCGCCGCGCAATATGTGGCGGCGCAATTCTATGCGGCGGGGCTGCGGCCCGGCGGCGACCAGGGCGGCTATCTGCAAAAGGTGCCGCTGGTCGCGTACAATGTCGCCGACAAGGGCAGCGCGCTGTGGACGCCGGCGGGCGGCCAGCCGCAGGAGCTGGTCTTCGCCGAGGACTTCGTACCCTCGCCCGTGCCCGACCGGCGCGAGACCAGCGTGTCGGCGCCGGTCGTCTTCGTCGGCTATGGCATTGACGCGGCGCAATATGGGCTGACCGATTACCGGAACGTCGATGTGCGCGGCAAGATCGTCGCCTTCGTCCCCGGCACGCCCGAGGGGCTGGACGGCGAAGCGCGCGCCTTTTTCGGATCGGCGGGCAACAAGGCGTCGCTGGCGGCGGCGAGGGGCGCGGTCGGCGCGATCCAGATCGACATGCCGCGCGCGGGGCCCCGCCAGCGGCCCTTCTCGACGCTGGCGCGCTATTATGATGCGCCGCGCGTGACCTGGGCCAACCTGGACGGCACCGCGCATGCCATGACCCCGTCGACCCCGGTGCTGGGCACCCTGTCGCAGGCGGGCGCGGCCAAGCTGTTCGGCAAGGGGTGGGACGCGGTGATGAAGGCCGCCGCCACGGCGAAGCCCGCCTATAAGCCGCTGACCGCCAGGGGGCAGCTGACGGTGGCGTCCAAGACCCGGTTCAAGCCGATGGACAGCAGCAACGTCATCGGCCTGATCCCCGGCAGCGACCCCAGGCTGAAGGACGAGGTGGTCGTCCTGTCGGCGCATCTCGACCATATCGGCACCAACGAAGGCGGCGATGGCGACCGGATCAACAATGGCGCGCTCGACAATGCGATCGGCATCGCCAGCCTGATCGAGGAGGCCAAGCGGTTCAAGACCGCCGCCACCCCGCCCAAGCGGACCGTGATGTTCCTGGCGGTGACGGCGGAGGAAAAGGGGCTGGTCGGCTCCGACTATTTCGCCAACCACCCGACCGTGCCGCTGAAGTCGATCGTCGCCGACGTCAATCTCGACATGCCGATCCTGACCTACAAGTTCGAGGATATGGTGGTGTTCGGCGCCGACCGATCGACGCTGGGCCCGATCGTGCGCAAGGCGGTGGGGGCGATGGGCCTGCCGGTCGCGCCCGATCCGATGCCCGAGGAGGGGATCTTCGTCCGCTCCGACCATTTCCGCTTCGTGCAGAAGGGCATCCCCTCGGTCTTCCTGTGGCCGGGGCAGGCGGGGCCGGGCAAGGCGGCGGTCGAGGATTTCATGAGCCACCGCTATCACCGCCCCGGCGACGAGGTGGACCAGGGCATCGACTGGAGCCAGGGGCCGCGCTTCGTCAGCGTGAACTATGCCATCGCCCGCGAGATCGCCGATGCGCCCGAGCGGCCGGTGTGGAACAAGGGCGATTATTTCGGCACGCTCTACAAGGGGCCGATGGCGGCGAAGTGAGGGAGTAGGGGGAGTATGGCTTTTGCGGCCAAACTTCCCTCACGCCCGTTCAGCCTGAGCGTAGTCGAAGGCCAAGGGCCGCACCTTGGACGTGCACTTCGACTTCGCTCAGTGCGAACGGAGGTTAGGATAAATGGCGATCACGATGACGGGTGGCATTAAGGCATGAGTCGTCTCTTCGTCTTCGGCATGGGCTATGCCGCCGGTCATCTGGCGGCGCTGCTGGAAGGGCGCGGCTGGTCCGTTTCGGGCACCACCCGCGACGGGCGCGGCGGCACGCTCCGCTTCGACGACCGGGACCGCGTCGAGGCGGGCATCGCCGCCGCCACGCACATCCTGTCCTCCGTCCCACCCGAGGGCGAGCAAGATCCCGTGCTGGCCGCTTATGGCGCGCACCTCGCGAAATCGGACGCCTGGATCGGCTATCTGTCCTCGACCGGCGTGTATGGCGACACCGGCGGCGCATGGGTGGACGAGACCGCGCCGATCGGCTCGGGCCGCCGCGCGGCGCGGGCGGTGGCGGATGCGGACTGGCAGGCGCTGGGCGCGCGGGTGTTTCGTCTGCCCGGCATCTATGGCCCCGGCCGCTCGCCGATCGACCGGGTTCGCGGCGGTCGGGCGCACCGCGTCGGGCTGGCGGGGCAGGTGTTCAGCCGGGTGCATATCGCCGATATCGTATCGGGCGTGATCGCCGGGTTCGACGGCCCGGCGGGGGCCTATAACCTGGCCGACGATTTCCCCTGCGACCAGGATGCCGTCGTCTCCTATGCCGCCACGCTCGCGGGGATGCCGCCGCCGCCGCTGGTCCCGCTGGAGAGCCTGTCGGCGGCGGCGCGGGGTTTCTATGCCGAGAACCGGCGGGTGGCCAATGGCAAGGCGAAGCGGGTGCTGGGCTGGCGGCCCCGCTATCCCGATTACCGGTTGGGCCTGCGGGCCTTGAGCGCGATGACCAGCCCGGCGGCCGTCACCGCCGCCCCCGCGCCCGCCAGCAGCGACCATCGATAGCCCTCGAACACCGTCGACAGGCTCATCGCGATCACCGGCACGATGACGCTGGAATAGGCCGCCTTGGCCGGGCCGATCGCGCGCAGCACGCGGTAATAGAGCGGAAAGGCCAGCGCCGAGGCGAACAGTCCCAGATAGAGGATGCCCAGCACATAGCCGGTTCGCATCTCGAATACCGGCGGGCCGTTCAGGCTATAGGCGATGATCGCGTCGAGCGCCGATCCGATCAGCATCGCGATGCTGAGCGTCGCATGCATCGGGAAACGCTTGGCGGTGTTGGTCGCCTGCATGACATTGGCGGTCGACGCGGACAGGATCGCGATGATGGTCAGCGCGATGCCGGTCAGCGCGCGCGCGGGCCCCGCCGGATCGACCCGCGCCTCGTGCACGAACAGCAGCGCCGCCCCCGCCATCGCTATGCCGGAGCCGACCAGCAGCTGCCGCCCCATGCGCTGCCCCAGGAAGAGGCGCGCAAAGCCCGCATTGGGGATCAGCAGCATCGCGAACACGACCGCAACCAGCCCGGAGGTGATATAGGCTTCCGCCCGGTAGACGAAGTTGAAGTTCAAGACGAACTGGAACACCCCGATCCCGGCAGCGAACAGCCAGCCGGTGGTGCCCAGCCGGAAACTCTCCCGCCGGGCGAGCGCGAAGGCGCCCATGGCGAGCCCGCCGACCAGGAACCGATAGCTAACCGACCAGGTGGCGGGGACGACCGAAATCTGGTCGCGGATCACCAGCCAGGTCGATCCCCAGATCAGCGTGACGATGGCGAAGGGGATCAGGACGGCGGCGCGGGTCGAGCGGGGGGCCGTGTCGAACTCGCTCATAGCCGGGCGATCGCGTCGGCGAGGCGAACGGCCGCCTGCGCATCGGTGTCCCAGGCGGTGACGAGGCGAATCTCACCCTCTGCCCAGTCGTAAAAGTCGAACCCCTGCGCCCGCAGGCTCGCGGCCTCTTCGGGCGTGACGCGCAGGAAGACCTCGTTCGCCTCGACCGGGTGGACCAGCCGCTCGCCCGCCGCGCCGCCCAGCCGCTCGGCACAGGCATTGGCCAGCGCGCCATTGGCGATCCACAAGTCGTTCTCGACCATCGCCAGCACCTGCGCCGCCAGATAGCGGCCCTTGGACATCAACAGCCCGGCACGCTTGCGGCGGCGGCGGGTGACGTCGGCAAGGCCGGGCTTGAAGAAGACCAGCGCCTCGGCACTCATCGCGCCGTTCTTGACGAAGCCGAAGGACAGGGCCTCTACCCCCGACTGCCAGGTCAGCGCGGCGGGCGTGCAGCCCAGCCGCGCCACCGCATTGGCGAAGCGCGCGCCGTCCATGTGGAAGCCGAGGCCCCGTTGCTGGGCCAGCGCACCGATCGCGGCGACCTCGTCGGGGTTGTAGATCCGGCCATATTCGGTGGCGTTGGTGATCGAGACGGCGTGCGGCTGGACCCGGTGGACGTCGTCGGCGATGGCATCGATCACGGTCCGGATCGTGTCGGGGGTCAGCTTGGCCCCCTCGCCATCGGCCAGCATCAGCTTGGCGCCGTGGGTGTAGAATTCGGGCGCGCCGCCCTCGTCATTCTGGATATGCGAGTCGCGGTGGCAGACGACGCCGCCATGCGGCGGGCAGAGCGCGGCCAGCGCCAGGCAATTGGCGGCGGTGCCGGTGGGCACCCACAGCACCTCGACCTGCGTGCCGAACAGCTCGGACAATCGGCCGTCCAGCGCCTTCGACCAGCGGTCGCCGTCATAGGCGGTGTCCATCTGGTCGGCGCTGGCGATGGCCTCCATCACCTTGGGATGGATACGGGCGGCGTTGTCCGAGAAAAAGCGCATGGGACAGGCGTTTGGGGGAGGCGGACCCATGCGTCAACACCGCTCCCCCCGGCCGGGCGTCAGTGCGGCGCGATGCCCAGTTCGACGCCCGTCTTGTCGTGCAGCGCGAAGCGGTCGACCAGGTCGGCGCTCGCCTGGTTATAGCCGATCACCTCGACCCCGGCTCCGTCGCGCCGCAGCCGCGCGACGATCTTGTCGAGCGCGCCGACCCCCGAAATGTCCCAGAAATGCGCCGCCGACACGTCGATCACGACCGCGCGGCCCGGCTCCGCTTGAAAGGCGCGGGTGAAGCGGTCGACCGAGGCGAAGAAGATCTGCCCCGTCACCCGGTAGCGCACGGTGCCCGCATCCTCGATCCGCTCGACCGCGAACAGGCGGCGGACCTTGCCCGCGAAGAAGATGCCCGACAGCAGCACGCCCGCCAGCACCCCCTGCGCCAGATCGCGGGTGGCGACGACCACCGCCACCGTGACCAGCATGACGACCGAGGAGGTCGGCGGGTGGCGGCGCAGGTTGGGGATCGAGTTCCAGCTGAACGTGCCGATCGACACCATGATCATCACCGCGACCAGCGCGGGCATCGGAATCCGCCCCACGACCGGGCCGAGCCCGGCCAGCAGGACCAGCAGCACGACACCGGCGGTCAGCGTCGACAGCCGCTTGCGCCCACCCGAGGTGACGTTGATGACCGACTGGCCGATCATCGCGCAGCCGCCCATGCCGCCGACCAGCGCAGCGGCGATGTTCGCCCCGCCCTGGCCCATGCATTCGCGGCGCTTGTCGCTGTCGCTGTCGGTCATGTCGTCGACGATCTGCGCGGTCAGCAGCGATTCGAGCAGGCCGACCGCCGCCATGGTCAGCGAATAGGGCAGGATGATCCGCAACGTCTCGAAGGTCAGCGGCACGTTGGGGAGGGCGAGGCTGGGCAAGCCTTCGGGCAGGCGGCCCATGTCGCCGACGGTGCGCACCGGCAGGCCCATGGCGATGCTGATCCCGGCCAGCACCAGGATCGCGACCAGCGGCGAGGGGACCGCCTTGGTCACGCGCGGCAAGAGGTAGATGATGGCGAGCCCGCCCGCGACCATCGCATAGCTGTGCCAGGTCACCCCGGTCAGTTGCGGCAGCTGCGCCATGAAGATCAGGATGGCGAGCGCGTTGACGAAGCCGGTGATGACCGAGCGCGACACGAACTGCATCACCAGGTCGAGGCGGAGGACACCGGCGGCAATCTGGATCAGCCCCATCAGGATGGTCGCGGCGAACAGATAGTCGACGCCGTGGTCGCGGACCAGCGGCGTGACCACGACCGCGACGGCGGCGGTCGCGGCGGAGATCATCGCGGGCCGCCCACCGAGGAAGGAAATGACGATCGCGATCGCGACCGAGGCATAGAGGCCGACGCGCGGATCGACGCCCGAGATGATCGAAAAGCCGATCGCCTCGGGAATCAGCGCAAGCGCGACGACCAACCCGGCAAGCACGTCGCGACGCGCCTCGCCGAGGCTCGAGAACCATTGGGTTCGGTAGTTTGTAACAGTCATGGGAAAACCAGGATCAGGCGCATGGCAAGGCCGCTCGGCGGTTCGCGAGCGAAAAGGGAAAAGCCATGCTGTCTGTTGTCCGGCGGATCGGCGGCCGGAATAGCCACCCGGAATTTCACCGGGTCCTTGCGAATGACGCCGTGTTTAACGGGCAAGGGGCGGGCAGGGCAAGCCCTCATGTTCCTTTACCCCGGCAGCTCGCGTATCCGCCTGTCGGGATTAAACGCCGTGGGGCGGACCGACATTGCCCCTCCTTCCCTCTCCCCTGGACAGGGGAGAGGGAAGGAGGCCCTGAATGTCGATCCGCCTCACATTCTATAAGCACCATCCCGGCGAAGGCCGGGATCCAGTCGGGGTAGCGTTGGTATGCCGCGACGACTGCTCGGCAACTGGACCCCGGCCTTCGCCGGGGTGGTGGTTGTCGAACGTCGCAGTCGAAGCGCTGCGATCAAACGCCGAGCCATTCCTCGTCGCGCCGTCACAGTTTCGGCTGAACCATCTCCCGTTCGGGTGAAGCTCCTCCCGCCGGAAGAGCCCCCGTTACTCCTCGCCTTCGCCATCGCGCTCGTCGGGCGGGCGGCGGTCCTCGGGGGGCGGGCCGGCGCGGTCGGGGCGGCGGCGGCCGGGGCCGACGGTGATCGATCCGTCCTCACCGGTTCGCAGGTCCAGCCCCATGCCCTGGATGATGTCCCCGACCGGGTCGCCCTCGATCGGCAGGGTTTCCTCTTCCATGCCGTTGGCGATCGCGTCGGGATCGACCTCCTGCTCGACCACCGGGGCCGCGACCGGTGGAATGTCCAGCGCCGACTGCATGAAGGCGCGCCAGATCCGCGCGGGCACGCCGCCGCCCGACAGGCCGGGATTGGGGGTATTGTCGTCATTGCCGACCCACACGCCCACCACCAGGTCGCGCGCGAAGCCGATGAACAGCGCGTCGCGCGAATCCTGCGTCGTGCCGGTCTTGCCATAGGCATCGACGGTCAGCAGCGCCTGCCGCCCCGTCCCCGTCTTGATCGAGGACGACAGCAGGTCGAGCATCCCGTCATGCACGGCGGACGAGAAGCCCGTCTTGCGGTTGGTGAGCGCCTGATACCAGCCCTTGTCCTTCACATCGCCCAGGCCGCGCGCGACGACCGGATAGCTTTCATTGGCGATGGCGGCATAGGCGGCGGTCAGCTCCAGCAGGCTGACGGTCGAGGTGCCCAGGCCGATCGTCGCCTCGTTGGCGATCGGCGTGGTGATGCCCAGGTCGCGCGCCGCCTTGATCACCGACTTCACGCCCACCGCCTGGGTCAGCCGCGCGGCGGCGACGTTCGACGAGCGGGCAAAGGCCTGGCGCAGCGTAATCTTGCCCAGATAGCGCCCGTCGCTGTTGCGCGGCTTCCAGCCCGCAATGTCGACCGGCTCGTCCTCGATGGTCGAGTCCGGGGTCATGCCCGAACGCAGCGCCGCCAGATAGACGAACAGCTTGAACGCCGAGCCCGGCTGGCGTCGCGCCTGGGTGGCGCGGTTGAACGGGCTCTTGGAATAATCCTTGCCGCCGACCATCGCGACGACGCGGCCATCGGGGCGCATCGCGACCAGTGCGACCTGCGCCTGGTTGAGCCCGGCGCTGCGCACCGTCCGCTCGGCGATCCGCTGGAGCCGGGGATTGAGCGTCGTCTGGACGGTCGCCTCGGTCTTGATCTCGCCCGCCTGGTCGCGTGCCTCGGGCAGCACCCAGTCGGCGAAATAGGTGCCCGAGGGCAGGGTCTCGGGCCGCGAGGCGAGCACGCGCTGCGGCTGGACCGCATCGGCCTCGCGCTTGGTCAGGAAGCCCGCATCCTCCATCGCCGCGACGACCACCGCCTGGCGCGCGCGCGCGCCCTTCAGATTGGTGGTGGGGGCCAGGCGCGAGGGCGCCTTGACCAGCCCGGCCAGCATCGCCGCCTGGCCGATGTTCAGCCGGTCCGGCGTTCGCCCGAAATAATGTTTCGAGGCGGCGGTGATGCCGTACACATTGTCGCCGAAATAGACGTTGGACAGATAGCGCGACAGGATCTCGTCCTTGGTCAGCCACGCCTCCAGCCAGAAGGCGATCATCGCCTCGCGGATCTTGCGGCCCGCCGTCCGGTCGGAATCGAGAAAGGCGTTCTTGGCCAACTGCTGCGTGATGGTCGATCCGCCCTCGCGCACGCCGCCCGATCCGACATTGTGCCACATCGCGCGCAGGATGCCGCGCGGGTCGATGCCCCAGTGCGAGTAGAAGCGCCGGTCCTCGATCGCCATGAACGCCTCGCGCACATGGGCGGGCAGCTTGGCCGCGTCGACGGGCGCGCCGATGATCGCGCCGCGCCGTGCGATCGGGGTGCCGTCATCGGCGGTCAGCGTGATCGACGGCGGCGTCGGCGGCTGGAGCGAGCGCGACAGCGGCGCGGTGACCGCCAGCCAGATGATCGCCAGCACCAGCAGGATGATGCCCACCCCCGTACCGCGCACGATCCACCGGCCCCAGTGGATGCGGCGGCGCTGGCGTTCGGCGGGCGCCTCGTCCTCGTCGGTGCCGAAGGACCAGCTCTGGGTCTCGGCATCGTAGAGCGGATAGTTGGGCCCCACCGGCTCATAGGGGCGATTGATGGGCGTACGGTCGGGATTGAAAGGGTCGGGGCGCATCACAGGGTTCCGGCGGTCTGCCACTCGCGTGTATTACTTTGCCAGAACACCGCGCGCAAGCTCATGGCGCAGTTTACCCCGTTTGCGGCACCTCCGGCAAGCGGTCTGCGGGGGGCGTCTGTTCGATCAGCCCGGCACGATGCGCGACGATCGTCGGGACCAGCGCCTGGCCCGCCACGTTGATCGCGGTCCGCCCCATGTCGAGGATCGGGTCGATCGCCAGCAGCAGCCCCGCGCCCTCCAGCGGCAGGCCCAGAGTCGACAGGGTCAGGGTCAGCATCACGACCGCGCCGGTCAGCCCGGCGGTCGCCGCCGAACCCAGCACCGAGACGAGCACGATCAGCACATAATCGCCGACATGCAGCGGCAGGCCGTAATATTGCGCGACGAACAGTGCCGATATGGCGGGATAGATGGCCGCACAGCCGTCCATCTTGGTCGTCGCGGCAAAGGGCACCGCAAAGGCCGAATAGGCGCGCGGCACGCCCAGCCGCCGCTCCACCGCATCCTCGGTCACGGGCAGGGTGGCGATCGACGAGCGCGAGACGAAGCCCAGCTGGATCGCGGGCCAGGCGGCGGCGAAGAATCGCTTCGGCGACAGCCCGTTGGCCAGCAGCAGCAGCGGATAGACGACGAACAGGACAAGGCCGAGCCCGATATAGACCGCCAGCGCGAAGCTGCCGAGCGCCGAGAGCGACTGCCAGCCATAGCGGACGATGGCATTGCCCAGCAGCGCGCCCGACCCGATCGGGGTCAGCCGGATTACCCAGGACAGGATGCGCCGGAAGATGGCGAGCGCCGAGGCGTTGAACGACAGCAAGCTCTCGCCCTTGTCGCCGACCCGCACCGCCGCGACGCCGATCGCGACCGCCATGACGATGATCTGGAGGATGTTGAACGACAGCCCGGTCTTGAGCGCGCCGCCATCGCCCGCGCTGGTCGAGGCGGACAGGCCCAGGATGTTGGACGGGATCAGCCCGCGCAGGAAGTCGAGCCACGAGCCCGCCGTGTCGGGCCGCACCGCGCTGCCCGCCGCGACTCCGGCGTGCAGGCCGGGTTGCAGGACGGTGCCCAGCGTCAGCCCGATGGTGACCGCGATCAGCGCGGTGATCGCGAACCAGATGAAGGTGGCGGCGACCAGCCGCGCGGCATTGTTCAGGTCACGTAGCGCCGCGATCGAGGCGACGATGGCGGTGAACACCAGCGGGACGACCAGCACCTTGAGCAGCTGGACGAAGCTCTCGCCGATGATCCGCAACGCCTCGGCCAGTCCGGCGACATTCTGCGCGCGCGCGAACAGCCCGAGCAGCAGCCCGACGGCCATGCCGACGAAGACCTGAGCCCCAAAGGAAAAACGAAATTTCATTGGGCCATAGCTAGCGAAGCCGCGAAACGATCCCAACCAAGTTTTGTGATGGGTCCGGAAAGCTGGGGGATCGCCCCGGCCCGGTCACGGGCGGGGGAAAATGGTGCTGCCGGTGAGGATTGAACTCACGACCTCAGCCTTACCAAGGATGCGCTCTACCACTGAGCTACGGCAGCACTCGCGTTTCACCGCGGGAAGCGCGCCTAGAGACGATCCGGCGGGCGTTGTCAAGCGGCCGTTTGCCGGAATATGCATTTTGTCATGACAAAAGACGAACGCGCGGAACGGCTGGCGGCGCAGCTGCGGGAAAATCTGAAACGTCGCAAGGCCCAGGCCAGGGGGCTGGACACCCCCGCCCCCGCCCCCGCCCCCGCCGCCCCGCCGCGCGACACGCCGCCGGAGGAGCGGGGCACCGACTGACGGGGCGCGGATCCGCCATGCAAAAAAAGGCGCCGTCCCGGCCGGAGCAGGGACGGCGCCTTCGCATCGGGTCGGCGTGCGATCAGAACTTCTGGCGCAGGCCGATCATGAGCGAGGTCGACGAGCTCTTCAGCTTATAGTCGGTGGTCGAGCGGCTGAGATCCTGATCGAGCGTCACGCCCTTCATCCGCAGGCCCGACGTCTTCGCATAGCGGCCGAGCACTTCGATCGACGTCATCGGCGCCACGTCATAGCTGACGCCCGCGTCCAGATGCCAGCGGAAGCCCCAGTCGGTGCCGACGATGTCCGCGCTGGGCTTCAGCGTGCCGGGATTGGCGCTGCGCGCTTCGCGATAGGCCGAATATTTGACGCGCGAGGCGCCGATGCCGCCGCCGACGAACGGCTTGAGGGGGCCGTCCTGGATCAGGTCGACATAAGCCGAGACGCCCAGGTCGAACGACTTGGCACGGCCGCCTGCGACATAATTCTTGTCGCCCAGGGCCTTGGGATTGACGCTGGCGGTGTCGTAACCCGCCGTGCCTTCCAGGCGGAACCCGCCAAAGTCGTAACCCAGGCCCAGTTCGCCGGTGAAGCCGGAATTGTTGTCGATATTCTTGGGCAGCGTCGGCGCCGTCTTCGACACGGTCTGGCCCTTGGCCAGCACCCGGTTGGTCTTGACGTCCGAGTCGACCTGCACGCCGGCGCGGGCGACGGCATAGGGGCCGGGTTCGGACTGCTGCGCGGCCGCGGGGGCAACGGCTGCGATGGTGGCAATCATGCTGACGGCCAGGGCCGTCGAATACCGGTACGCACCGAGACGAGCGGCCGCGAACGTGCTAACCAGGGTCATGGAAAATCGTCCTTCGAAATGAATCTTGTTTCGAGTGGGCTGCACCAGTCTGCGTCCCCCTACACTCGCAAGACGACACCATTTCCAATATGCCTTGGGTCCCCGGAAAATTTTTTTGAAAAACTTGGCGGGAGAATTTTCTGCTTGGTCGTTGCTGTCTCGGAACGGCCCATGACGCAACGAAAACGGCCGCGCGTCGAAACGCGCGGCCGCTATTCACAAAGGCTCCTGGCGAGCCTGACCGATTACTGCTCGCGATACAGGCGCCATTCTTCCACGACGCGTCCGTTCGGCAGATGGCAATAGCCCGTCGTGCCGCCCGGTCCCTCGCGCATTTCCAGGCGTCCCTTCTGCTTCAGGCAGTAACCCGATGCCGGATTGGCGAGACCGATGCGATCGCGGCGGGCCGGGGCGGGCTTGCCCTCGTCGCGGCGGTACAGCGCCCAGGCATCGACCGTCTTGCCATTGGGCAGGCGGCACAGCCCCACATCGCCCTGCGGCGTGTGGCGGTCGATGTTGGTGCCGCCGATCTTGTCGCAATAGACCGATGCGGGATTGGCCATGGACGCGTCGTTACGCGGCTTCGGGGCCGGGGGACGCTTCTGGCTTTCGCGGAACAGCTTCCACTCTTCCACAGTCCGGCCGTTGGGCAACCGGCAATAGCCGATCTCGCCCGATGGCGTCTTGCGCGAGAATGAGGTTCCCTTGATCGAGACGCAATATTCCGAGGCGGGATTGGCGATGCCTTGCCTATTGGCCTGCGCCTGGGCGGGAGTCGCAAGCATGGCCGCGCCCGCGGACACCAGGCTGGTCATCAGAAATACTTTGAGCTTCATATATTTGTCCTTCCCAACGAGGCCAGGAATTTTCCCGTCATGGAGATTGTCATTCCGAAGACGGGTTATTCCTTCCTTCGTATTGCCGGTAGCTGAATGAACCGCTCGCCGGTATTCGACGGTCGGCGTTCGAGGCCGGGCAATGGGGATGACGGAGCGGTACGGCCGATACCGTAAAAACAATCGTCAGAAAGCGGCGTCCAGCCCGATGCGGAAGGTCCGGGGGCGCAGCGGTGTGACCTGTCCCTTGCCTGTGAAGAAGGGGGTTCCCAGCGCGAAGCGGTTGCCGCGCGTATCGGTCAGGTTCGTCACGCCCGCCGTCAGGCCGAAGCGATCCCATCCCAGCCGGGCGGTGAGGCCGCTGTCGAGGAAATTGCCCTGCTCCTCACCCAGTTCCGGTCCGACCCCGAGCCGCGAGGTGCCCACATAGCGGGCCCAGCCATCGACCTTCAGCCGCGTGCGATCGGATAGCGCGGCATCATAGGACAGCCCGATGCGCGCGGTGACGTTGGCGATGTTCGGGATGGGCCCCAGCCGCGCCGTCACGCCCCCGCCAGCGCCCCCGCCAGCGCCCCCGCCAGCGCCCCCGCCAGCGCCCGCGCCTGCGCTCACCACGTCGTCGGTCGTGGACGATTTCGGGGTGCGTTCGTTGATGCTGCTGTCGTTGAGCGAGAGCGCGGCGTCGACCCGCAGCCCCTTCGCCACCCGCGCGGAGGCGGTCGTCTCCACCGTCCAGATGTCGCCATTGCCCACATTGGCGGTGGACAAAAGGCCGCCCGCATCGACGAAGTCGGCCTGGATATTGCGCCAGTCGGTATGCGCGACCGTGAGGGAGAAGGCGAATGGACTTCGCCCGGCGTGACCCAGGCGATAGCCCGCCTCGATCGTCGCGACATGATCGCTGTTGAAGCGGCGGACATAGCCGTCGAAGATCGTCAACCCGCCGGGCCGAAACCCCTGCTGATAGCGCAGGAACATCGCGGCATCGGCCCCCACGTCCAGCAGGGCCGAGGCGGAGGGCAGCAGGGACAGCTTCCGTCGCGAGGCCAGCGTCGCCCCTACCTCGGGCCCGCTCTGCACCAGCGTGTCCTCGGCCGCCCCCGTCAGCACCGATCGGTTCACGCGCAAGCCGCCCGTCACCAAAAGGCTCTTCGTCCATCGCGCGCTCGCCTCGCCATAGGCGGTGGCGTCCTGCGCCGCGTTCGACACGCCGGGAAGCTGCTGGCGGTCGCCGAGCGACAGGAAGGCGCGCGACAGCCGCGAGCGATTGTCGGTATAGCTCAGGCCCAGCAGCCAGCCCGATCCGTCGGCATGCGTGACCCAGCCGCGCGTCTCGTTGGCGAACATGCGCGTCCGGTTGGTCTGGAGGAAGACCGTCGGATCGTCGCCCGCCACCGTCGCGTCGTAACGTTCGGTCAGGTCATGTGCGGTGATGCCGGTCGAGGAGCTGAACCGCACCTCTCCGATCCGGCCGTTCAGCACGAACTGGCCCTGACGGAAGTCGCTTCCGAACCCCTCGACGACCCTGGTGTTGCGCGTCAGGGGCACGCCGTTCCAATCCGCATATTGGCTGTCGGCCCCGCGGATACGCTGGCCGATCCCGATCAGTTCGGCGCTCCAATGGTCGGCGATCTTCAGGTGCACGGTGCCGCGCCCGCCCGCGATGCGCGTGGTGTTGACATTGTGGCGACGGAGCAGCGGCTTGTCGATGTAACCGCCTTCCTCGACCGCCGTGGCGACCAGCCTGATGCCCAGCCGATCCGTCACGACCGGCAGGTTGAGCACCCCCTGCGCGTCATATCCCGGCGCGCCATGCTTGGTGGCGGAGGCCCCCACCGCGACCGATCCGCCGGTGCGGTCCAGCTCGACGGGATTGGGAACCAGCCGGATCAGGCCGCCGAGCGAACCGGCACCGTACAGCGTGCCCTGCGGCCCCGCCAGCACCTCGACCGCCGCCAGATCGGCCAGCCGAAGATCGGGGTCGGGGGAATTATAGCCCAGGCGCAGGTCGCCGAAATACTGGCCGACGGTCGCCTGGGTCGGGCCGGTGAAGCTGGAATCGGCGATGCCGCGTATGAACAGCTTGTTGCGCCCGGCCCCCAGATAGGTCGACGCCAGGGTCGACAGGCGAGAGGTCAGCCGCTCCGTCCCTCCGGCGCCGCCGAATTCCAGATCCCGCCCGGAGATCCGCATGATCTGTCCCGCGACATGATCGAGGGGCAGGTCGCGCTTGCTGGCCACCACGACGATATCGGGCGTGGGCGGGGCGGGAGGCGCGGGTGCCGGGGCGGGCGGCCGGGGTCTGGGCGGGGGCGTGCGGCGCGCCGCTGCGCGGCCCGGCACCAGCCGGAAGATCGCGGCATCGATCGGCTCGACCGCGCCGCCGCAGCGCGCGGCGATCAGGCGCAGCGCGGCGAGCACGGTCATCCGTCCGCGCAGCGCGGGCACCGGCTTTCCCCATAGCCGCGCGTCGGTCACCACGACGCTGACGCCGCCCAGCCGCCCCAGCGCCAGCACCTGGCTGCTGACGCTGCCGGCGGGCAGATCGATCGCCAGCGTCGGCGCGGCGGCGGCGGCAGACGTCGCGGTCGCGGTCGTCAACAGCCCGACCGCGACCCACCCGGCGGCCGGCCTCACCGATCGCCGCCCAGCACCCAGGTCTGGCCGTCCGTCCGGACATTCACCGCCAGCAGGCGACCCAGCAGCGCCGGATCGTCGTTCAGCGAGCGGAGATCGACCGTGCCGCTGAACAGCCGATCGGCGACGGAGGCGTCGGCGCGCACGGCATGGCCCATCTGACGGCTGAGATCGCGGGCGACGTCGGACAGGGATGCGCCGTCGAAGGTCACCCGCCCTTCGCGCCAGCCCCCGACATCCTCGGCGCGCTCGCGACGGAAGGAGCGGCCGCCCGTCACCACCACCGCCTGACCGGGATCGAGCCGAAGCCCCGCGCCCTTCGGATCGATCATCACCGCGCCCTCCGCCACCGCGACGCGCGTCCGCTGCGGATCGCGCTTCACGTCGAAGACGGTGCCCAGATCGACCATCGTCGTCTCCCCGGCGGTCACCCGGAAGGGATGCGCCGCGTCATGCCGGACCCGGAACAGCATCTCGCCACGATCCGCGACCGCCACCCGTGCGTTTGCGCGGTCCAGCGTCACGCGCGAGCCGCCCGCCATGATGATCTGGCTGCCATCGGCCAGCGCGATCGCGCGCTGCTCGCCGGGGCGGGTTTCCACCGCATAGGGTTGCGACCGGCCGTTCCAGACCGAGGTGCCGACGACCACGGCCAGCATCGCGGCGACGGCCCCGCCGCCCCAGCGCCAATAGCCACGCCGCGCCGCGCCGGCATCATTGGCGGCGACCGGCACGGGCTGGACGGGCGTGGCTGGGGCGGGGGCCGTGTGGACGGGCAGGGCCGCGACGCGGTCTCGTGCCTCGGCGATGGCCACCGTCGCATCGTCATACCGGTCCGGGTTCCGCGGATCGGCTTCCAGCCATGCGGTCAGCCCGTCCCAATCGTCGAAATCGGGATCGGCGACACGGATGGCCCAATCCAGTGCATGGTCCTCGACCTTCCTGCCGGTCATCGTGCCTTGTCCTCGATCGCGATGGCGTGGGAGATGCTCATCGCAGGTCTTCCTTCAATTCGATCAATGCGCGCGTGGCGATCCGCAGATCCGCCTCCACCGTGCTGAGGCTGACGCCGAGTTCGGTCGCGATCTGTCGTTGCGACACGCCGTCTATCCGGGCGCGGCGGAAGATCGTTTCCCGACGCGCGCCCAGCTTTGCGAGCACCGCCGCCACCCTGGTCACTTCCTGCTGCGCGCCGATCACCCGCTCGCCCGCCGGTTCGCCCGAGGTTTCGCCGTCGCTGCTCAGGTCGTACCAGTCCTGGTCGCGGCGCTCCGCCTGGCGGCGCGCCCGATAGCGGTCGATCATCAACGTATCGGCGGCGCGAAACAGATAGGACATGGGATTGGCGATCGGTCCCGGCGAAAGTGTTGAAATCTTTAGCCAAAGATCATTCACCAGGTCTTCGGCGGAATCGCCCGCACCGCGCGCGACCAGGAACCGGACAAGTTTGTCGCGGTTGGCCAGATAGACTGCTTCGAGCCCGCTTGATGACATCGACACCGACATGATGGGAGTGAATCGTATCGAACTCCTTAGTGACGGATCGTTGAAAAAGGAATTCGCGGCCGTCACCCGCCGCGGAGGCATGCGGGCGGGCGGCGGGGCGTGATCCCCTGCATGGCAAAAGTCCTGCCGCAGCATCGCGGCCCCATGGCGGTTACCGGCCACGGTACAGCGCCCATTCCTCGACCACCGCGCCGCTCGGCAAATGGCAATAACCCGTCTGGCCGTCCGGCGCGTCCACCGTCTCCAGCGTGCCGCCCAGCTCCTCGCAATAGGCGCTGGCGGGGTTGGACATGACCGCGATGCCTGGCCGTGGCCGGGGGAAATGCTGCTCGTCGATGGCGGGGCGATTTGGCTGGCGGCAATAGGGCGTGCCGTCGACAAGGATGCTGACCCCGCCGGTGCGGAGGCACGCCCCGGTCTCGGGCGCCTGTACGCTCACCTGCGGAAAGGCTTCCGCGCTGGTCAGGATCAGCGCCGGTACGCCCGCGCATATCAGCAATCCCGTCGCGACATAGGCCAGTCGATCCATCACATACCCGTCCTTCATCCGCCTGCCCCTGATCCGCGCGCGGGCTTTTCACGCTGCCTTCACTCAGCAGACGGAGCGAAAGGGGCATTGCCTTTGAATCGCGACGGCGAGGTCCGTCACCCGTTCCAGGTCCAACCCTGTCCATGCGCGGTGTTCGGGATCAGCGTGGCCGAGAGGAGGAGAGAGGTCAGGCAAAGAGCGATCAGTCGCATCGGTCGTCCTATGATCCAGCCGCCCGGAACGGGGCGGCATGCCGGGTGGGACAGGAGCGGGGCGGGGGCTCCGCGATCCTGCGCTTCGAAGGCAGCGGGGCAGGGGCGATCATCCCGCATGGCTGGCCTTCCGGCGCGGGCAGGCAGGGAGGGGCGCGGACGGATCGACCTGGCCATAGGGCGTTTCCTCCACCACGGCGTCCGGGTCGCCCAGCCCCTTCAATCGCCGCACCCGCGCCTCGCGCTGGTCGAGATAGCGATCCCGTCTGGCAGCATAGGGATCGGGCTGTTCGCTGATCTCGCGCAACTCTTCATCCATCTCGACGCGGCGATCGAGCGTCCGCACGACGTTGCTGATGACGATATAGGCGCGGTTGCGGAACGGCCCCCCGATCGCGACCGGCGAAGCGATGCCGTCGACCGCACCGCCGACGAGATCGCGCAAGGTGGTCGGCCCGAGCAGGGGCAGGAACAGGAAGGGTCCCTGTTTGACGCCATAAAAGCCCAGCGTGTCCGAAAAGCCGTTGGGGCGGCGCGGAAGACGGAAGGGGCACCGGCGCGCCATGTCGACGACCCCCGCCAGCCCGATCGTCGAGTTGATCGCGAAGCGGCCCACCGTCTCCGCCGCCTTGCCGAACTTGAACTGAAGGAGGAAGTTCACGAAGGCGACCGGCTCGCGCAGATTGGCGAAGAAGTTGCGCAGCCCGGTGCGGACTGGCCGTGGCGCGGCCTGCTCATAGACATGGGCGGCGGGCTCCAGGATGGCGTCGTCCACCTTCTCGGACAGTGCGAAGGCGGCGGCGTTCACCGCGCGCAGCGGATCGCTCGCGCGGTGCCGGCTCGCGGTCACCACGATCTCCTCCGCCTCGCCGGCGTCGCTGTCGGTTGCGGGAGCGGCGGCGGCTTCGGGCGGGGTGAAGGCATGGACATCCTCGATCGCGATCGAGGCCGCCTCGAAATCCGGCGGCAGGGACACCGATCGCTGCACGGGCAGCGACGGGGTCGCCAGTATCGCGACCAGCGACAATGCGATCAACGGCCCTCTCCCTGGCTATGGACACCCGGACCGGCATGGGCGCCGCCCACCGGGATGGCGCTCGCGGAGCCCGACACGCAAAGGGCGCCGGTCGCCAGCGTCAGGGCAGGAAGCGTCATGGGTCAGGTCCTTCGCATCGACGAAGCGCACGATCACCTCCGTCATCACAGGGACGGAGTCGGCACCGGACCACCTTATATCCGAACGATCGTATACGGCTGGTTTCGGTCAGTGGGCGAAAGGGGCATGGTCGCTTCGCGTTACGGGACGACGTGGCGCGAGTGGGCGGCCGTGATGACGGCGATGCTCCGCAACTTCCCTATGCCCGCTGAGGCAAGAGCGGGGAAATCTTCCGGCCTGCGTCAAGGCCTGGCAGGCCTGCCCGCAATCGCGGAGCCGAGCGTCGGGACTGCAAAGGCTCCCCATCCATCAATCGAGCGGTCAGACCGAAATGTTTGCGTCAAGCCACATGACAAGAGGCAGGGCAACACCAGCGGGCTACGATCGGCACGAGGCTGTTGCCCAAGCGATTGCTTTTTCAATGTTTTTTGGGGGATGGTGCCGCTTACAGGACTCGAACCTGTGACCCCCGCATTACGAATGCGATGCTCTACCAGCTGAGCTAAAGCGGCCCTTCATCGGTCGAACCGGCTGGTGTCCGGTCGAGGTGGCGGCGCTTAACAGGTCTGTTGGGGGCTGGCAAGCGGCTTTGGCATCTTTACATGTCGTTAACGATAACGGCGCCATGACTGGACCGGATAGCGAGGATGACAGTCATGACCACCGGGCCGGATCTGAACGAGGCTCTCCCCGTCGACGCGAGCGGGGTGGGAGAGGCTGACGACGTGCTGTTCGCGCTGGGCGGCGTGGAGCGGCGGTTGCATGCGCGCGCCTATCACCATTGGGCCTCGCTGCTGGGCGAAGCGCCCTATCCGCCGATCGCCGCGCTCGATCCCGAGGCGATCGCCGATTTCGCGGGCAATTCGGTGCTGCTGGATTTTCGGGGGCGGTCGGGCGATCCGGCGATCGCCTATATCGGCCAGGCCCTGCGCGGGGAGGGCGATCTGGACGGGCGGCCCGGAACGCTTGCCGATCTGCCGCAGGGGTCGCTCCTGGCGCGGATGGTCGGGCATTATGGCCAGATCCTGAGCGACAAGGCGCCTGCCGGGTTCGAGGCGGAGTTCGTCAACGCGCGCGGCCGCACCACGCTGTACCGTGCGATCCTGCTGCCCTATTCGTCCGATGGCCGGACGATCGACTTCATCCACGGCGTCGTCAGCTGGAAGGAACTGGCCGATCCGTTGTTGCAGGCGACGCTCGATTCCGCGCTGCTCGATTCGATGGCGCAGATGGAGCCGCCCGCGACGGGCGGGACATTGTGGGACGAGGCGCCCAAGCCGCCTCTGCGTCGCGCGCGCGCCGATCCCGCGCCGCTCGGCCATGTCTTGTTCGACACCGGCGCGGCGGTCGGAAGCCCGGTCGTCGTGGTCGGGCGGGTGACGCAGGGCGGCCGCATCGCCGTCCTGGGATCGGTCGTCGATGACGAGCGGCTGGCCGACAGGGTATTGCGCGCGTCGCAATGAAAATTGCGCTGCGGCGCAACATCTTTTCTCTGTCGGCAAAGGGTTGAGCGGCGCGAAGCCCAAGCCTAGGACTTGCACCCATGGCACCGAATATGTCGCATCCGATGGCCGACGCGATTGCCGCACGGCTGACCCAGGGCGCCCTTCCGGCGGAATTGCAGGGGTTCGGCCCCGCGGAGGTGGCTGCCGCGGCGGCCTTCGTCGCGGGGGTGGCCCAGCAGCGGTCGCCGGGAGAGCCGTCGATCGCGCTGGAGCCGATGTCGGGCGACGACACGCACCGCCGGATGCGGCTGGCCATCGTCAATGACGACATGCCCTTCCTGGTCGATTCGATCGCGGCGATGGTCGGCGCGGACGGAATCGCGATCGACCGGGTGATCCACCCCGTCCTGCCCGTGACCCGCGATGCCGAGGGACAGCTTCAGGCGATCGGCACCGGCGGCCGGTCCGAATCCTTCATCTATCTGGAAATGGAACGCGCCGATGCGCGCGACCGGCGCGGGCTGGTCGACGATCTGCGCGCCGTGCTGGCCGATGTCCGCGCCGCCGTGGCCGACTGGTCGGGGTTGCAGGACGCGCTGGCCGCCGATGCGACCACGCTGGGCGAAAAGAATGGCGAGGGAGCCGCGCTGCTGCTGTGGTTCCTGGGCGGCAAGCTGACGCTGCTGGGCCATGAGAAATGGTTCGAGGATGGCCGCGACGCACCCGCGCTGGGCGTGGCGCGGACGCCGCACAAGGTGCCGCTGCTCGCCGACACCTCGCGTCAGCGGGCGCTGGACTATTTCGCACAAGGTGGGGCGGCGCCATTGCTGCTCAAGTCCAACGCGATCTCGACCGTGCATCGCTCGGTACCGCTCGACCTGGTGCTGGTGCCGGTGATGGAGGAGGGCCGCGTCGTCGGCCTGTCGATCCATGCGGGTCTGTGGACCAGCGCCGCGCTCGCCAGCCCGCCGCATGAGGTGCCGGTGCTGCGCACGCGGCTCGCCGCGCTCCAGGCCAAGTTCGGCTTTGACCCGCGCGGCCATACCGGCAAGGCGCTGACCCATGCGCTGACCGCGTTGCCGCATGATCTGGTCACCGCCTTCCCGGCCGAGGCGCTGGAGACGTTGGCCCTGACCGCCATGTCGCTGGCCGATCGCCCGCGCCCCGAGTTGGTGCTGATCCGGTCGGTGTTGCAGCGCCATCTGTTCGCCTTTGTCTGGCTGCCGCGCGACGAACTGACCACTGCGCGGCGTGTCGCGATCGGCGACATGCTGGGTGAGGCGGCGAACGGCTCGCTGCTCAACTGGTCGATCGCGCTGGAGGACGGCGTCGTCGCGTTGATCCGCTATACGATCGACCTGCGCCAGGACGGCCGCCTGCCCGACACGGCGGCGCTGTCCGAGCGGCTGCGCAAGATGGTGCGCGGCTGGATGCCCGATGTCGAGGCGGCGCTGGCCGAGCAGGTGCCCGCGCCCCGTGCGGCGCGGCTGGCCTTGCGCTGGGCCAATGGCTTCCCGACCAATTACCGCAATGTCAGTGACGCGGCCGAAGCCGCCGCCGACATTCTGCGCCTGTCGTCGCTGGAGAATGAGGGGAGCCGCTCGGTGCGCCTGTTCCCGGTCCAGCCGGGGCAGGACCGCCAGCTGAAGATCTATAAGCTGAACGGCGCGCTGCCTTTGTCGGACGCGGTCCCGGTGCTGGAGAATTTCGGCTTCCGCGTGATCGGCGAGCTGCCGACGCGGCTGCGCGACGATGCCGATCCCTTCGTCCACGACTTCATCGTCGAGACCGAGGCGACCACCGAGCCCAAGGGCGCGGCGGTGCTGGAGGGGGCGATCGCCGCCGTGCTGGAGGGCAAGGCGGAGAATGACGCGTTCAACCGGCTGATCGTCGATGTCGGCCTCAGCCCGCAGGCGGTGGTGCTGTTCCGCGCCTGGTTCCGATACTTGCGCCAGGCTGGGCTGCCTTATGGGCTGACTACCGTGGTCGACGCGCTGCGCCGGGCACCCAAGCTGGCGACCGCGCTGATCGAGCGGTTTAGCGCCGCGCATGATCCCAAGGCGCAGGGCGATATCGCCGCCGCCGATGCCGCGATCGCGGCGGGGCTGGATGCCGTGTCGGCGATCGACGACGACCGTATCCTGCGCAGCTTCCGCGACATGATCGCGGCGACCCTGCGCACCAACGCCTTTGCAGAGGCGGGCAAGGAAGCGCTGGCGTTCAAGCTGGACAGCCACAGGATTCCGGGGCTCCCGGCGCCGCTACCCTGGCGCGAGGTGTGGGTCTATAGCCCCCGTGTCGAGGGCATCCATCTGCGTGCCGGACCCGTCGCGCGCGGCGGGCTTCGCTGGTCGGATCGCCGCGACGATTTCCGCACCGAGATTCTGGGGCTGATGAAGGCGCAGCGGGTGAAGAACGCGGTCATCGTGCCCACGGGCGCGAAGGGCGGTTTCTACCCCAAGCAGCTGCCTTCGCCCGTCACCGACCGTGACGGCTGGGCGGCCGAGGGCAAGGAAAGCTACCGCGTGTTCATCCGCGCGCTGCTGTCGATCACCGACA
Source organism: Sphingomonas sp. SORGH_AS_0950 (assembly GCF_030818415.1). Taxonomy (NCBI): domain Bacteria; kingdom Pseudomonadati; phylum Pseudomonadota; class Alphaproteobacteria; order Sphingomonadales; family Sphingomonadaceae; genus Sphingomonas; species Sphingomonas sp. SORGH_AS_0950. Next base: position 2,183,307 of record NZ_JAUTAE010000001.1, on the reverse strand, counting down.
ATATCGTCGAGGGCGCGGTGGTGCACCCGGCGGGCGTGCGCGTGCTGGACGGCGAGGATCCCTATTTCGTCGTTGCCGCCGACAAGGGCACCGCGACCTTCTCCGACGTGGCCAATGCGCTGGCGCTGGAGCGCGGCTTCTGGCTGGGCGACGCCTTCGCCTCCGGGGGCAGCCAGGGTTATGACCACAAGGCGATGGGCATCACCGCCAAGGGCGCCTGGGTCTCGGTCCAGCGCCACTTCGCCGAGCGGGGCGTGGATGTGCAGACCCAGCCCATCCGCGTCGTCGGCTGCGGCGACATGTCGGGCGACGTGTTCGGCAACGGGATGCTGTTGTCCAAGGCGATCAAGCTGGTCGCGGCGTTCGACCATCGCCACATCTTCCTCGATCCGAATCCCGACCCCGCGACGAGCTGGGACGAACGCGCGCGGATGTTCGCGCTGCCCCGGTCGAGCTGGGCGGATTATGATACCGGCCTGATCTCGGCGGGCGGCGGCGTCTTCCCGCGTTCGGCCAAGACCATCCCGCTGTCGGACGAAGTGCGCGAGGCGCTGGGCATCACCGCCACGTCGCTCGAACCGGCGGCGCTGATCTCGGCGATCCTCAAGGCCCCGGCCGACCTGCTTTGGTTCGGCGGCATCGGGACCTACATCAAGGCGGCGGCGGAGAATAACGTCCAGGTCGGCGATCCGGCCAACGATCGGCTGCGCGTCGATGCCGAGGATCTTCGCGTCACCGCCATCGGCGAGGGCGCCAATCTGGGCGTGACGCAAGCCGCGCGCATCGCCTTTGCCGAGCGGGGAGGGCGGATCAACACCGACTTCATCGACAATTCGGCGGGCGTCGACTGTTCGGATAACGAGGTCAACATCAAGATCGCGCTCAACCGCGAGATGATCGAGGGCCGTCTGGCGGAGGACGACCGCAACACGCTGCTGGCGTCGATGACCGATGACGTGGCGCATATCGTGCTGGAGGATAACCGGCTCCAGACGCTCGGCCTGTCGATCGCCGAGGCGGACGGGGCGGGCGCGATGCCCAGCTATGTCCGCGTTATCGAGATCTTCGAGAGCGCCGGACGGCTCGACCGCGCGGTCGAGGGGCTGGGCAGCAACGACGTGTTGCTGCGACGCGGGCAGGACGGGATTCCGCTGACCCGGCCCGAACTGGCGGTGCTGCTGGCGACGGCCAAGCTGACCCTGCAGGACGCGATCGAGACCAGCCCGCTGGCGCTGGACGACGAACTGCGCCCCGATCTGCATGCGGCCTTCCCGCCCGCGATGCGGGAAGCGTTCGGCGAGGCGATCGACCAGCATCGCCTGCGCGGCGAGATCGTCGCGACCAAACTTGCCAACCGCATCGTCAACCGGCTGGGCATCCTCCACCCCTTCGAACTGGCGGAGGAGGAAGGCGCGGCGATGGCCGACATCGCGGCGATGTTCGTCGTGGTCGAGCGGCTGTTCGACTTGGGCGGGCTGTGGACCGCGATCGAGACGGCGGCGATGCCCGAAGCCGCCCGCATCGCGCTGTTCGACGAGGTGGCGCGGGCGACCCGCTCGCAGATCGCCGACCTGCTGCGTGCCATGCCCGCCGGGACCGCACCGGGCGCGGCGCTGGAGCGGTTGCAGCCGGGGATCGAGCGGCTGGCGGCCGAAACGCCCGCGCTGCTGCGCGACGAGGCCAAGGCGCAGAGCGCACGGGTCGTCGCCGTGCTCGAAGAGGCGGGGGCTCCGGCCGAACTCGCGGCGCGGGTGGTGCGGGTGTCCGAACTCGACGGTGCGGTGGGGCTGGCTGATCTGGGCCAGCGTCTGTCGCTGGACGAGACGCGGTTGACCCATGCCTTTACCCGTCTGGGCCAGGCGCTGGGCCTCGACTGGGCACAGGGTCAGGCGGCGCGGATCAACCCCAGCGATCCGTGGGAACGCCTGCTGATCGCAGGGCTGGCGCGCGATTTCCAGCAGCAGCGGCTCGACTTCCTCGGTCGTGCGGGCGCGACCGACCCGGAAGCGGCGGTCGAAGCCTGGCTGGAGCGCAACGCCGCGCGTGTGGGTCAGTTCAAGGCGGTGATCGACCGGGCCCGCCTGGCGGCACAGCCCAACGCCGCGATGCTGGCCCAGATCGCGGGCCAGGCGCGGGTGCTGCTGGGGCGGTAAGGGGAAAGGGAACACTGTTCCCCGGCGAAGGCCGGGGCCCAGTTCCTTTGCCGTGTGAGGCGCGCAAGACGCCGCGTGGGAGGCCTCTCCCGCGCGGTGTTTTTGTTCACGCGAAGCCGCGAAGCCGCGAAGAAGGTTGGTTCGCGCGGAGGCGCGGAGACGCGGAGAAGAAGTTTTATTCGCGCAGAGGCGCAGAGGGCGCAGAGAGGACATGACGCGCGCAGCGCCCTCTATTCGTCAGCGTCAGAGATAAAAGGGCCGCTGGCGCGGCGGGCGAGACACCTCCGCGTCTCCGCGCCTCCGCGCGAACCAACCTTCTTTCTCTTCGCGCCTTCGCGCCTTCGCGTGAAAAATCAGATTGCCGCACACTTCTCCAGCAACCAGTCGCGATCCGCGCCCTCCAGCTCGGCCGCCAGAACCTCCGCCACCCGCGCATGATACGCGTTGAGCCAATCCCGCTCCTCCGCCGTCAGCAGGTCCGCCACGATCAGCGTCCGCTCGATCGGGCACAGGGTCAGCGTCTCGAACCCCAGCATGTCCCGGTCTGCGCCCGCAATCTCACGCGGTTCGACCAGCACCAGATTCTCGATGCGGATGCCATACTCGCCCGCCTTGTAATAACCCGGCTCATTGGACAGCATCATGCCCGCGCGCAGCGGCTCCATCGCGGCGCCGCCGGGATAGTTGGGTGCGGCGATACGCTGCGGCCCCTCATGCACCGACAGGTATGCGCCGACGCCGTGGCCGGTGCCATGCGCATAATCCAGGCCGACCTCCCAGAGCGGCCGCCGCGCCAGCGAGTCGAGGTGCCCGCCCAGCGTCCCGTCCGGAAACACCGCCGTCGCCAGCCCGATATGCCCCTTCAGCACGCGGGTGAAGCGGTCGCGCATCTCGTCCGTGGGCGCACCGATCGGCATGACGCGGGTGATGTCGGTGGTGCCGTCCTGATACTGCCCGCCGGAGTCGATCAGGAAGAGCTGGCCCGGCTCGATCGCTACGTTGGACTCCTCGGTGACGTGATAATGCGGACTCGCACCATGCGCGCCGGTCGCCGAGATGGTCGAGAAGCTGGTGTCCTTGAGCAGCCCCGTCGCCTCGCGGAACGCCAGCAGCCGGGCGGCGGCGGACAGCTCCGTCTGCCCGCCCTTGGGGCATTCGCTCTCGACCCAGCGCAGGAAGCGCACCATCGCCGCGCCGTCCCGGACCGAGGCGGCCCGGTGCCCGGCCACCTCGGCGGTGTTCTTGATCGCCTTGGTCAGCACGACGGGATCGCGAAGCGCCAGCACCTTGGCCCCGCCCGCCTCCAGCGCTTGCGCGATGGCAGCGACCGCGCGCTCGGGATCGGCGACCACGCGCTTGCCCGCAAAGCCGGTCAGATAGCCCTCGAACGCCGCGCGGTCGTGCAGCCGCACCGCATTGTCCAGATGCGCGCGGACCTCGGGTGTGATCTTGTCCGGCGCGACGAACAGGTCGGTCTCGCCATCCGCATGGACGATCGCATAGGACAAGGCGACCGGCGTATGCGCGACGTCCGTGCCGCGCACGTTGAGCGTCCAGGCGATCGAGTCCAGCGCCGACAGCACCACCGCATCGGCGCGCTGCTCGGCCAGCCATTCGCCGATCCGCGCGCGCTTGGCCGCCGCGCTCTCGCCCGCCACCGCATCGTCCTGCACCGTCATCACGGCGGGCGAAGGGGCGGGGCGGTCGGTCCAGATCGCGTCGATCGGATTGGCGCCGACCGCGACCAGTTCCGCGTCGCGGTCGGCCAGCGCGGCGGTCATGTCGGCGACCTGCTGGCGGGTGTGCAGCCACGGGTCGTAGCCGATCCGCTGCCCCGCCGCCGTCTCGCGGCCCAGCCAGCCCGCCACGCTGTCCTGCGGCACGGGGATATAGGCATAGTCGTCGCCCGACACCTGCTCGCGCACCTGGAGCGTATAGCGCCCGTCGGTGAAGATCGCCGCCTTGTCCGCCAGCACCACCGCGCTGCCCGCCGAACCGCCGAACCCGGTCAGCCAGCCCAGCCGCTGCGCATAGTCGCCGACATATTCGCTCATATGCTCGTCGGTCAGCGGGACGACGAAACCGTCAAGGCCAAGGGATGCCAGTTCGGCACGAAGGGCGGCAAGACGGGCAGAGTGGGACATGGGAAGCGGCCTGACAGAAATGGGAAACGGGGCCGGTCTAGCCCTCCGCCCGTACAGCGTCGAGCCTCTCGGGGGCTTGAGGAATTTGTCAGACGATATACGATCTACCGCGAATGGCATTTGGGAGGATCGGATGATGATCGACCGGCGGGGCATCCTGGTGGGGGCGGGCGCGGCGGCGCTGATCGGGGGCGGTGGCGCGCGGGCGGCCGGGCTGGACGCCTTCCGCCCCGGAGAGGTGTGGAACGACACGAAGGGGGTGGCGATCAACGCCCATGGCGGCGGGCTGTTGCGGCACGGCGGACGCTGGTGGTGGCATGGCGAGCACAAGACCGAGGGCGAAGGCGGCAATACCGCGCTGGTCGGCGTCCATGCCTATAGCTCGACCGATCTGGTGAACTGGCGCGACGAAGGGGTTGCGCTGTCCGTGTCCGACGATCCCGCCAGCCCGATCGCGCGGGGCTGTATCCTGGAACGGCCCAAGGTCGTCTATAATCCGCGCACCCGCAAATTCGTGATGTGGTTCCATCTGGAACTCAAGGGGCGGGGATATGGCGCCGCGCAGGCGGGCGTCGCCTTGGCCGACCGGCCGCAGGGGCCGTTCCGCTTCCTGCACGCTGGCCGGGTCAATCCCGGCATCTGGCCCGCCAACGCGACGGCCGAGGACAAGGCGCCCGGCACGATCCTGGCGCGCGACTTTCCCGGCGGGCAGATGGCGCGCGACATGACCGTCTTCGTCGACGGCGGCACCGCGTGGCACATCTATGCCTCGGAAGAGAATGCGACGCTGCAGATCGCGCGGCTGGCGCCCGACTGGACCCGGCATGACGGCTATTATGTCCGCGCGCTGCCCGATGGCGGGAACGAGGCACCCGCGCTCTTCAAGGCGAAGGGGCGCTATTACATGTTCGCCTCGGGCCTGACCGGGTGGAGGCCCAATCCGGGGCGGGTCTATGTCGCGAACGCGGTGACGGGGCCGTGGCGCTCGCTGGGCAATCCGGTGCGTGGTAGCGAGGTGGACCGGAAGACGACCTTCCACTCGCAATCGACCTTCGTCCTGCCGCTGCCGCCCGAGCGGCCGGGGGGCGAGCCGCGCTTCATCTTCATGGCGGATCGCTGGCGGCCGGAAAATGCGATCGACGGGCGCTATATCTGGCTGCCGGTGGAATGGGAGGGCGAGACACCCGTACTGCACTGGCGCGATCGTTGGACGCTGGCGGACGGGTGGAAGGGTTAAACGTCGCACCCAAAAATCCCAACAGCCGTTCAGCCTGAGCGAAGTCGAAGGCCAAGGGATTCCCTTCGTGGCTCATCGCGGACCGTGCGCTTCGACTTCGCTCAGCGTGAACGGCTGTTGGGGAGGCACGTGGCGAGGGGATGGTGGGGCATGAGAAATAGCGGACCCGCCGCCTCTTCCGGCAGACCCCAACCCTAGCTACATCCGGGGGATGACCGAACCCGTTGCGCTGACTCCGCCCGTTGCCGAAACCCGTGCCCACAGCTTCACCGCGCATGGCATCACCATCGAAGATCCCTATGCCTGGCTGAAGGACCCCGCCTACCCGGAGGTCACCGACAAGGACGTCCTGTCCTATGTCGAGGCGGAGAACGCCTATTTCGAGGCCGTCATGGCCCCGCGCCAGCCGCTGATCGACCGGCTGTACGAAGAGATGAAGGGGCGGATCAAGGAGGACGAATCCTCCGTGCCGCAAAAGGACGGCGACTGGCTCTACTGGACCGCGTTCGAGACGGGCGGGCAATATCGCAAATGGTGGCGCAAGCCGGTCGCGGGCGGTCCCGACGAGCTGCTGCTCGACGAACCGGCGCTGGCCGAGGGCAAGGAATATTTCCGGCTGGGCGCCTTCTCGATCAGCAACAATGGCCGCTACCTCGCCTATGCGATCGACGACAATGGCTCCGAGCGGTTCGAGGTGCGGATCAAGGACCTGACCACCGGCGAACACCTGGCGGAAGTCATTCCCGGCATGTTGTCGGAGATCGTCTGGACCAAGGACGATAGCGGCTTCCTCTACGGCGTGGCCAATGCCCAGTGGCGGACCGACAATGCGCGCTTCCACAAGCTGGGCACCGATGTCGCCGAAGATGTCGAGCTGTTCCATGAGGATGACGAGGGCTACCGCGTCGCCGTCGCCGAGACCTCCGCGCGCAACTGGATCGTGATCGCGACCGGCGACCATGTCACCAGCGAGGTGCGGCTGGTCCCGTCCGACAATGTCTTTGCGGAACCGATCCTGGTCGCGCCCCGCAAGGAAGGCCGCGAATATGATGTGGACGAGCATGACGGCACGCTGTTCATCCACACCAACGATGTGGACCCGCAATTCCGCCTCTGCACCGCCTCGATCGAGGCACCCGGCGACTGGCACGAGCTGATCGCGCCCAACCCGCATTTCTACATGACCGGGGTCGAGTGCTATAAGGACTTCTTCGTGGTCGAGGGGCGCGAGGACGGTTTGGACCGGATCGCCATCCACCGCTACGACGCGCCGACCGTACCGCAGCGGATCGAATTCCCCGAGGCGAGCTACACGGCGGGTCTGGGCGACAATCCCGAGTACGACGTGTCGGTGCTGCGCCTGGGCTATGAATCGATGGTCACGCCGGGCACCGTCTATGATTATGACGTGGCGACCGGCGGGCTGACCGTGCTGAAGGTCCAGGAAATCCCCTCGGGCTATGACGCGGACAAGTACCGGACCGAGCGGCTGAAGATTGCCGCGCGCGACGGGACGATGGTGCCGGTGTCGATCGTCTATCCGAAGGATTTCCCGCGCGACGGGTCGGGCAAGCTGTTCCTTTATGCCTATGGCGCCTACGGCTATGCCATTCCGCCGGGCTTCTCCACGGGCCGCATGAGCCTGCTCGATCGCGGCTTCGCCTATGCCATCGCGCATATTCGCGGCGGCGACGATCTGGGCCAGCAATGGTATCTGGACGGCAAGCTGGAGAAGCGCACCAACACCTTCCACGATTTCGTCGACGTGGCGAAGGGGCTGATCGCGGGCGGTTGGACCAGCCAGGGGCAGATCGCGATTGCGGGCCGCTCGGCGGGCGGCGAGCTGATGGGTGCGGTGGTCAATTCGGACCCCGAACTCTGGGGCGCGGTGATCGCCGACGTGCCGTTCGTCGACGTCCTCAACACGATGATGGATGCCGAGCTGCCGCTGACGCCGGGCGAATGGCCCGAATGGGGCAATCCGATCGAGGACAAGGCGGCGTTCGAGCTGATCCGCAGCTACAGCCCCTATGACAATGTCCGGGCCCAGGCCTATCCGCCGATGTTCATCTCGGGCGGGCTGAACGATCCGCGCGTCACCTATTGGGAGCCCGCGAAGTGGGCCGCCCGGCTGCGCGCGACCAAGACCGACGACCATCTGCTGCTGCTCAAGACCAATATGGGCGCCGGGCATGGCGGCAAGTCCGGCCGGTTCGAGTCCCTGCGCGAAGGCGCGGAGGAACATGCCTTCATCCTGTGGCAGATGGGAGTGGAGTCCTGAGCATCGAGGCGATCGTCGCGCGCTACGGCGTGGCGGCGATCGCATTGGGTGCGGGGCTGGAGGGGGAGACGGCGGTCGTCACCGGCGGCATCCTGGCGCATCAGGGGCTGGTCGGCTGGCCTGCCGCGCTGATCGCCGCGGCGATCGGATCGTTCGTCGCCGACCAGATCTTCTTCACCATCGGCCGCCGGTCGCGCGACGGGCGCTGGGTGGCCAAGCTGCGCAAGCGACGGGTCTATGCGCGCGTGACGCGGATGATGGAACGCTATCCGGTCGGCTTCATCTTCGCCTTCCGCTTCCTCTATGGCCTGCGCACGATCAGCCCGGTCGCGATCGGGACCAGCCAGGTGTCGACCCGGCTGTTCGTCGCGGTCAACGCCGCATCCGCCGCATGCTGGGCTTCGATCTTCGTCGGCATCGGTTATCTGTTCGGCGAGGCGTTCCAGGAACTGGCGGCGCGCTATCGCCCCAGTCTGCGCCATATCCTGATGGCGGCGGCGCTGGTCATGGTCGCCGCCGCGATCGGCTGGGGCGTCCGCGCGCTGTGGCAGAGATACAGGGAGCCGAACGAACAGGCATGAGCCGCTTTTCGATCCAGATCACCGCAGGCCCCGACCATATCGACGAGCTGGGCCATGTGAACAACGCCGTCTGGGTCCAGTGGATTCAGGCGATCGCCACCGCCCATTGGGAAGCGGTCGCGCCGCCCGAACATGTCGCGGCGCATGTCTGGGTCGTGACGCGGCACGAGATCGACTATCGCGGCAATGTCGTGGCGGGGGAGACGGTGACGGCGGAAACCTGGGTCCCCAACCCGCCCAAGGGCGCGCGGTTCGACCGGCATGTCCGTTTTCTGGATGCCGAGGGGCAGGTAAAGGTGGAGGCGGTGACGACCTGGGCGCTGCTCGACCGCGCCACCGGCCGGCTGCTGCGCGTCACGGCCGAGATCGCCGCGCCCTTCATGGTTTGACCGCAAGAAGCGGGACGCGCGGGGCGCGGGGATCGGCTAGGGTCGGCCCCATGTTGAGCGAATGCACCATGGCCTCGCCGGTCGGCGAACTGACCCTTGTCGCCAGCGAGCGCGGCCTGCGCGCCGTCCTGTGGGCCGAGGAGAGGGCGGGGCGGGTCCGGTTGCCCGAACGGTGCGACGATCCCGCCCATGCCGTGCTGGCCGAGGCGGTGCGCCAGTTGCGCGACTATTTCGAGGGACGGCGCCGCACCTTCGACCTGCCGCTCGATCCCGAGGGCACGGACTTCCAGAAAGCGGTGTGGACCGGCCTGAACGCCATCCCTTACGGCGAGACGCGCAGCTACGCCGCGCTGGCCGCCGCGATCGGGCGGCCGGGAGCCTCGCGCGCGGTGGGGGCGGCGAATGGCCGCAATCCGCTGTCGATCGTAACCCCCTGCCACCGGGTGATCGGCGCGAACGGCACGTTGACCGGCTTTGCGGGCGGGCTGGTGGTCAAGCAATGGCTGCTGGCGCACGAACGCGGCGAGCGGCAACGCGCGCTCGCCTGAGCGATCCACGACGGCCGCACCCGCCAGCGCGGCCGATCGAAGGGCTGCGGGCTTGGCCGGTCGAAGCCTGGGGGCGTATCCGTCCGCCAGCTTCCACCGGGAGAATCGGATATGCGATCGATGCTCTGGCCCGTAGCGGCCGCCCTGCTGACCGCCGCGAGCCCCGCGCCGACGCCGTGCTGCCGCAATCTGGGCGAGGTGCGGACCAATATCGACCGGATCGACGACCAGATCCTGCGCCTGATGGCCGAGCGGTCGCGCTATGTCGCGCAGGCCGGGCGGTTCAAGACCTCCGCCGCGACGGTGCGCGATGAGGCGCGAATCCGCCAGATCCTGGCGCGCATCCGCGAAAAGGCCGCGCGGCAGGGGGTGAACCCCGATGTGGCGGAGGCGACCTTCCGCGCGATGGTCGAGGGCTTCACCGCCGAGGAGGCGCGGCAGGTCGGGCGCTGAATTCCTTACCGGCGGATCGCCATTCAGCACTGCTTCTTCCCCTCTCCCCTGGACAGGGGAGAGGGTTAGCGAAGCTTGCCAGCCTGCTGGCTAGCGCAGCTTGGGTGAGGGGTTGAGCGAGCCCGAAGGCTCGCGCGCTACGCGCATGCACCCCTCACCCAGCTCGGACTAAGCCTTTGCTCGCAAAGACCAAGTCTGCGCAACCCTCTCCCCTCTGCGATGGGCGAGGGAAGCCAAGGCATCGGGCCGTCAGTCCTCGTCCCACAGGATGCGGATCGGCGCGTCGATGCCCAGCACCGCATGGACCGGGCAGGCCGCCGCCGCCGCTTCCAGCCGCTTACGCTGGGCCGGGTCATAGCGGCCCGGCACGCGCACCGTCACGGCCAGGGTCGTGATCCGGCGCGGGGCGTTGCCCATCTCCTTGGTGACGGTCGCCGTCGCGCCCGCCAATTCCAGCCCGGCGACGCGCCCCGCCATCGCCATGATGCTCAGCACGCAACCGCCCAGCGACACCGACAAAAGGTCGCTCGGCGAAAAGCCTTCGCCGCTGCCGCCCAGTTCCGGCGAGGCGTTGGTGACCAGCACCGCGCCGGAGTCGGGATGCTCGGTCCGGCAGCGCAGGCCGCCTTCGTAGCGGACCACGCAATCGGTCATGCTCTTACCCGCTGTTGCGCAGCGCGGTGGCGATGCCGTTGATCGACAGCAATATGCCCTCGCCGATGCGCGGATCGTCCTCGCCCGCGCGGTGGCGCTTCATCAGCTCGATCTGGAGCAGGTTCAGCGGCTCGATATAGGGCAGGCGCAGGCGGATCGACGCCTCCAGCGCGGGATTGTCCGACAGCAGCCGCGTCTGACCCGTCACGGTCAGCAGCCCGTCGCGCGCGCGGTGCCAGCCGTCATGGATGCGCCCGAAGATCGAATCCCGCAAGGCTTCGTCCTCGACCAGCCCGGAATAGCGGCGCGCGATGCCGATGTCCGACTTGGCGAGCACCATCTCCATATTCGCCAGCGTCGCGGCGAAGAACGGCCAGTTCTTCGCCATGTCGGCCAGCAGCGCCTTGTCCTCGAAATTGGCGATGGCGGTGCCGACGCCGAACCAGCCGGGCAGCATGACGCGCGCCTGCGCCCAGCTGAACACCCAGGGAATGGCGCGCAGGTCCTCGATCGCGTCGGACTTCTTGCGGCTGGCCGGGCGGCTGCCGATCTTCAGGCCCGCAATCTCGGCGATCGGGGTCATCTGGCGGAAGAAGGTGCGGAACCCCTCGGTCCCGTAGACGAGGCCGCGATAGGTGGTGAAGGCGGTCGCCGACAATTGCTCCATCGCGGCGGTGAAGCGCGCATTCTCGGCCGGGGAGAGATGTTCGGGCTCCAGGCTGGCGAGCAGGGTGGCCGATGCCATGGCCTCGAGATTGGTCAGCGCGGAGTCGCGCGTGCCATATTTGCCCGCGATCACCTCTCCCTGTTCGGTGATGCGGATACGGCCCTGCACCGTGCCGTGCGGTTGCGCGCGGATCGCGGCAAAGGCGCTGCCGCCGCCGCGCCCGACCGCGCCGCCGCGCCCATGGAACAGCTGCATCTGCACCCCCGCCGCGTCGAACACCGGGCGGAACGCGCTCGACGCCTTGGACAGCGACCAGGTGGAGGTCAGGTAACCGCCGTCCTTGTTCGAGTCCGAATAGCCGATCATCACCTCCTGATGCCCGCGCGCGCGGACGATGGCGGCGATCTCGGGCAGCGCGAAATAGGCGCGCATGATCTCGGGCCCTGCCTCCAGGTCCTCGATCGTCTCGAACAGGGGCACCGCCATGATCGCGGCGGTGGCGGGCTCGCCGGGGCGGTAGAGGCCGAACTCCTTCAGCATCAGGTTGATCTCGAGCAGGTCTGACACCGACTTGCCCATCGAGACGATATAGTTGGTGATGCACTTGGGGCCGTACCGGGCATGCGCATCGGCGGCGGCCTGGACGATCGCCAGTTCGGAGCGCGTCTCGTCCGAATACTCGGCATAATGGCTGAACAGCGGCCGGGCATTGGCTAGTTCGCGGCGGAGCAGCGCGACGCGCGCCTCTTCGTCCAGCGCGAGATAATCCGCCTCGACCCCTGCGACCTTCAGCAGCTCGGCCACGACCCGTTCGTGCACCGCCGAATTCTGCCGCAGGTCGAGCGTGGCGAGGTGGAAGCCGAACGTCTCGACCGCGCGGATCAGCCGCCCGAGCGCGCCGCCGCTCGCCAACGCGCCGTCGCCGCGCGCCGCCAGCCCGCGCGCGATCGCGACCAGATCGGTGCGCAGCGCTTTGGGATCGGGATAGGGTTCGCCGGTCAGGCGGCCGGGGCGCGGCGCGGGCTTGCCGGTCAGCGCCTGATGCGTCGCGGCGAGCCGCGCATAGATGCCCGACAGCGCGCGGCGATAGGGTTCGTCCGAGCGGCTGAGCGCCTCGTCGCCGCTCGCCTCGGCCAGCGCCAGCACCGCCTCGTCCACCTCGGCATGGCCGGTCGAGATCGACAGCTCGGCCCCCAGCGCGTGGATCGCGTCGCAATAATGGCCCAGCACCGCCTCGGCCGCGCGCGCCAGCGCGGTGGTCAGCGATTCGGCGGTGACGAAGGGATTGCCGTCGCGGTCGCCGCCGATCCACGACCCGGTGCGAAGGAAAGCGGGGACGCGCGTGCCGAATGCCTTGTCCCAGCGCTGATAGAGCGCGGGCAGCACCGGCAGGAAGACGTCGCGCAGATAGGACAGCGCGGTCTCCACCTCGTCGGTGACATAGAGCCGCTCGCGACGCAGCACGCGGGTTTGCCACAGGAGCGCGATCTGGCGCCCGATCGCGGCCTCGACATCGTCGCCGTCCGGGGTGACGTCGCGTCCGGCATCGCGCATCGCCAGCAGCTCGGCGATGCGGTTGCGGTGGTCGATCATGCTCTTGCGCCGCACCTCGGTCGGGTGCGCGGTCAGGACGGGGACGACCAGCGAACGGCCGAGCAGCTCCATCGCGGCGTCGCGGTCGATGCCCTTGTCGGCCAGCGTCGCCAGCACCTCGGCAATGTCGGTGCCGGGCTCGCGCGCGATGCCCTGCCGGTCCTCGGCCAGATTGGCGAGCATCGAGAACAGCATGAAGCCGCGCACGAAATCCAGCGTCTCGTCGAGCGCGAGGCGTTCCAGCTGGAGGTCGACCGAGCCGTCCTCCCCCAGTCCCCGGTATCGATCGACCGAGGCGCGGCGAATCGCCTCGGTCGCCTCGAACAGCGCATCGCCGCCATAGCGACGGATCACGTCGCCCAGTTGCGCGCCCAGGAAACGGATATCGGGATTGTTCGCGATGGGAGGCAGTTTCGTCATGCGCGCATTGCTGCAACGCAATAGGGCGGGCGTCAACCGATTGCGGACCGCAATTTTGGTATAATATCCTGTGTCATCGGACTGCAAAATTGCGTGCTGGCATGCGGTGGGGCGCGTCGCTTGTCGAAGTGTCCGCCGCAGCAAGATTTCCTTACAGACCAGCGATGATATGTAATATCATAAAGGGCAAAAGCGGGCCGGGATGCTGGTTGGTCGACGCGCTCCCGCGTGGTCGCGAACGGCATCCCGACCATTGGAGAAAGGCAGGAACGATGTTCACCGAAGAGCTGGTCCACACGGCGCTACAGACCTGGTGCGACAATGTGGTGGCGGTCGGCCGGGTTCATGCCGAGGGCGGCGACGTCGGGGCCTTCGCGTCCCGGATCCTGAGCGACAATTACGATTACGACCATGGCAAGGTGCTGTTCAAGCCGACGCTGACCTTCGGCGCGAAGACCTATCGCCCGACCAAGGAGGGGGCGCTCGCCTATTTCATCGGCGGCAATGCGGACTTTCCCGACGACAAGGGGTTCAAGCTGAAGCCCTGGGTGAAGGTCTGGTACAGCAAGCTCGACTATATCCTGCACGGCGACCTGGCGATCGTGCAGTGCAACGTGCACTTCATCGGCGAGGATGACAGCCATATCTTCGTGAACAAGAGCTTCGTGTTCAAGCAATGCGAGGATGGGAGGGTGCGGATCATCCTTCACCAGTCGTCGCTGCCCTATCAGCCGTAACGCCGGGGCGATGACCGCGATCGGCATGGCGCGGCGGGTCGCCATCGGTGGCGATAGCGCGCTGCTCGATCATATCGCGCGGCCCGATACGGCTCTGGCCATCTGGTGGCGTCGCTTGCCCCCGCCGCTCCGGGCGGCGCTGGACGCGCTCGACCTGGACGGTGTCGACAGCCTGTCGGTCGAGACCGATCTCGGCGGGTCGGTGGACGCCGCCTTGCGCGCGGCGGGATATGCGCGGGCGGTGCGCGAGATGCTGGGGGTGGACATCGACCGTCTCGTCCGGCGTCTCGCCGCGCTGACCGGCGAGGATCGCCTGCGCGTCCGGCTCGCGGTCGGCCAGGGCGGGACCGGCCACCAGTTCCACGCCGACCGCTCCCCCATCGCGCTGCGATGCACCTATATCGGCCCCGGCCTCCAATGGTGCTGCGCCGAGGGGCCCGACGCGATCTGCGAGGTGCCGACCGGGGCGGTGGGCGTGTTCAAGGGGCGGATGCTGCTCGACCCGCCCAGGGTCCTCCACCGTGCGCCGCCCGGTGGCGGTCGCCGCCTCGTGCTGGCGATCGATCCGGTGCATGACGGCGAGCGGGACCGATCGGGGCCGTTCCTCCCCAGCGCCGATCCCTGTTGACGCGGAAGCGGCGCGGCGGACGAGCGGGCGCCGCCGCCCTGCGGCTCAGTTCATATTCCCCGGCGCGCCGCTGGTCGCACCCGTCGCGACCGGGTTGGTCGGGGTTGCGGGGCGCTCGGTGCGCGACGCCTCGCGTTCCTCGGAGGTGACGGTGCCGTCGCGGTTCAGGTCCATCCGGTCGAAGCGCGCCAGCATCCCCTCGAAAAACTCGCTTTCGGTGATCTCGCCGTCCTTGTTGCGATCCAGCTCCCACAAGCGCGAACGGCTCGCGGGCATTTCGTCGGCGGTGATGATGTCGTTGCCGTCGCGGTCGAGTTCGCGGAAGCGGCGCGCCATCATGCTGCCGAAATCGACGCGGGACGTGACCGAGGGAGGGACGAAGCCCGCCTTGGCGGCGGCGCGATCGGCTTCGGCGCGATTCTCTTCCTTCTTGCCGCAGGCCGTCGTCGCCAGCATCGCCACCATCCCGAGGCCTATCGCCCATTCCCGCATCGCCGACTCCCAGGTTCGTTACGCTTCCAGCTCAACGTCCCAGTACAGCCAGTCGTGCCATGTTTCATGCAGATAATTGGGCGGGAAGCTGCGCCCATGTTCCTGTAAATGCCAGTTTGTCGGGCGGATCGGCTCGATATGCAGCGGCATTCCGGCCTGGCGCGGGGTGCGCCCGCCCTTCTTCAGATTGCACGGCGCGCAGGCGGTGACGACATTCTCCCAGGTCGTCCGGCCCCCTTGGGCGCGCGGGATGACATGGTCGAAGGTCAGGTCGCGATGCGACCCGCAATATTGGCAGGAGAAGCGGTCGCGCAGGAACAGGTTGAAGCGGGTGAAGGCCGGAAATTGCGACGGCTTCACGAATTGCTTGAGCGCGATGACCGAGGGCAGCTTGACCTTGGCGGTCGGGCTGCGCACCTCGCGCTCATAATGGGCGACGATATCCACCCGGTCGAGGAACACGGCCTTCACCGCGGTCTGCCAGGGCCAGACCGACAGCGGATAATAGGACAGCGGCGTATAGTCCGCATTCAGCACAAGTGCCGGACAACTGTCCGGGTGTCGGATCAGGTCGGGATGAAACACAGCTCCTCCCTTCGTGGTACGCCGACGCTATTCGCGCAGGCGCGTGACATGGCTATGACACTGGACGCTATGAGAACATGGGATGGGAAACGCGGTCAAGGGGGCGGGCGATGAGCGGAGCCCACCCGCCCGCCACCCGCCCCGTCACGCGGTTCGCGCCCAGCCCGACCGGGCGGCTGCATCTGGGCCATGCGCTGTCGGCGGTGCGCGCGCACGATCTGGCGCGCGCGGGCGGCGGGCGCTTCCTGCTGCGCATCGAGGATATCGACGGCACGCGCAGCCGACCCGAACATGTCGACACGATCCTGCGCGACCTGGAATGGCTGGGGCTGGAATGGGACGATCTATCCTTCCAGTCGGAGCGGCTGGACCTGTATGCGGCGGCGCAGGCGCGCCTGGCCGATCTGCTCTATCCCTGTTTCTGCACCCGTGCCGAGATCGCCGCCAGCCTGTCGGCGCCGCATGGGGCCGTGGCGGTCTATCCGGGGACGTGCCGCCATCTGCCCCCCGAGGTGCGCGCCGCGCGGATGGCGATGCCGCATGGCTGGCGTCTCGACATGGCGCGCGCCGCCGGACGCACGGGGCCGCTGAGCTGGCAGGACGACCGCGCGGGCATCGTCGCCGGCGATCCGCTGGCGCATGGCGACGTGATCCTGGCGCGCAAGGATGCGCCCGCCAGCTATCATCTGGCGGTGACGGTCGACGATGCCGCGCAGGGCGTCACCCATTGTGGTGCGCGGGGTCGACCTGTTCGACGCCACCCATGTCCACCGGCTGCTCCAGGCGCTGCTCGGCCTGCCGACGCCGCTCTATCATCATCATCCGCTGATCCTGGGCGCCGATGGCCAGCGGCTCGCCAAGCGCCACGGCGCGCCTGCGCTGGCCGCGATGCGCGAGGGCGGCGAGGATGGTCGCGCGCTGGCGGACGCGCTGCGCCGCAATATGCTTCCCGCTGGATTTCGGCTGGGGGAGGCGTAAGCTCCGCGCCATGACCACATTTCTCGTGATCCTGCTGATCGCGGCGATGCTCGCCACCCTGGTCGCGCTGGTGCGCGGCATCATCACCTTTTTGCAGGAAGCCACGGCGGAGGCGAAGGGCGAGGGGCCGACCGCGTCGCAGCTGAAATCCAACCGGATGATGCAGCAGCGCATCTTCTTCCAGGCGCTGGCGATCACCATCGTCGTGCTGCTGCTGTTCCTGGCGGGGCGGACCTGATCCGATGGTCAAGCTGACGAAGATCTACACCCGCACCGGCGATGCGGGCACGACCGGGCTGGTCGACGGGTCGCGCCGGTCCAAGGCGGATGCGCGGCTGATCGCGATCGGCGAGGTGGACGAGGCGAACAGCGCGATCGGCGTCGCGTTGCTGAGCATGGAGGGACCGCTCGCCGAGCAGCTGACGCGGATCCAGAACGACTTGTTCGACCTGGGCGCCGATCTCGCCACGCCCGACCATGTCGAGGGGGCGCTGCGCATCCTGCCCGAACAAGTCGCGCGGCTGGAGGACGAGATCGACGCGATGAACGCGCAGCTGGCACCGCTGACCAGCTTCATCCTGCCCGGCGGCACGCCGGCGGCGGCGCACCTGCATCTGGCGCGCGCGATCACCCGGCGGGCCGAGCGGGCGGGCGTCGCGCTTTCGGAGCATGAGGCGACCAATCCGTCCGCCCTCGCCTACCTCAACCGCCTGTCGGACTGGCTGTTCGTCGCGGCACGGGTGGTGAACAAAAACGGCGCATCGGACGTTCTTTGGGTTCCAGGAGGGGTGCGGGCGAGACGGTAACGGGCCGGTCGCTGTTCCCCGCAATCCGGGGAGCAGCCGAATGCCGACCTTCGTACCGTCGTCCGCGACGGCGCCGACGCCTGCCGACGAACTGGCATCCCGCTATCGCGCCGTCCGCGCGCTGACCCTGTCGCTGGCCGAGCCGCTGTCCGACGCCGACGCGACCGTGCAGTCGATGCCCGACGCCTCGCCCGCCAAGTGGCACATGGCGCACACGACCTGGTTCTTCGAGACGTTCGTGCTGCGCGACCATGTGCCGGACTATCGGCTGCACGATCCGCGCTTTCCCTTCCTGTTCAACAGCTATTACGAGGCGGAGGGCAAACGCCACGCGCGCCATCGTCGCGGGATGATCACCCGCCCGACGCTGGACGAGGTGCGGGCGTACCGCGCGCATGTCGATGCCGCGCTGCTGGCGGCGCTGCCCGACCTGCCCGACGCGGCGCGCGAGCTGGTCGCGCTGGGATGCCATCACGAGGAGCAGCATCAGGAGCTGTTCGTCACCGACATCCTGCACCTCTTCTCCGAAAACCCGCTGGAGCCCGCGCTCTATCCGCCCGAGCCCAAGGCCCCCGTCGCGATGCCCGGCCCGATCGGCTGGATCGAGGGGCAGGCGGGCGTGGTCCGGATCGGCCATGACGGACAGGGCTTCGCCTTCGACTGCGAGGGGCCGCGCCACGACGTTCTGCTCCATCGCCATGCCATCGCCGATCGCTCGGTCACCAATGCCGAATGGATGCAGTTCATCGCCGATGGCGGTTACCACGATCCCCGGCTCTGGCTGTCGGACGGCTGGGCCTGGGTGAAGGGAGAGGGGATCGCCGCACCGCTTTATTGGGAAGAGCGCGACGGCGGCTGGACCCGTTTCGGGCTGGACGGCCGCCGCGCGGTCGATCCCGCCGCCCCGGTGACGCATGTCAGCTTCTACGAGGCGGATGCCTTTGCCAGCTGGGCGGGCGCGCGGCTGCCGACCGAGATGGAGTGGGAAGCCGCCGCCGCCGCGCATGATCCGGCGGGGGGCAATCAGATGGAGGCGGGCGGCGCGGTCGAGCCGCGTCCCGCGACCCATGGCCCCGCCTTTTTCGGCGATGTCTGGGAATGGACCGGCAGCGCCTATCGTCCCTATCCCGGCTTTCGCGCCGTCGAGGGGGCGGTCGGCGAATATAATGGCAAGTTCATGAACGGGCAGTTCGTCCTGCGCGGCGGCAGCTGCGCGACGCCGCGCGGCCATGCCCGCGCCTCCTATCGCAACTTCTTCTACCCCCATCAGCGCTGGCAGTTCACCGGCGTCCGTCTGGCAAAGGACCTGTAATCATGCTGAAGCCCGAGATCGAGGATGGTCAGATGTCGCTGACCGATCCCGCCTTCCGCGCCGATGTCCTTGCCGGACTGGAGCGCCGCCCCCGCGCCATCCCCGCCCGCTGGTTCTATGACCGCAAGGGGTCCGAGCTGTTCGAGGCGATCACCGACCTGCCCGAATATTATCCCACCCGCGCCGAGACCGCGATCCTGAAGACCATCTGCCCCGACCTCGTCGCGCATGTCGGCAAGGGGCGCGCGGTGGTCGAGTTCGGATCGGGCTCCTCGACCAAGACGCCGGTGCTGCTGCGCTGCGTCGAACCGTCGGCCTATGTGCCGATCGACATTTCGGGCGACTTCCTGCGCGAATCCGCGCGCAATCTGCAACAGGCCTTTCCCGACCTGCCCATCCATCCGCTGGAGGGGGATTTCATGCACCCGCTGACGCTACCCGCGATGGTGGCGGAGGCGCCGAAGCTGGGCTTCTTCCCCGGCTCGACCATCGGCAACATGACGCCCGCCATGGCGACCGACCTGCTGCGCGCGATGCGCGGTTCGCTGGGTGAGGGGGCGATGCTGCTGATCGGGATGGACCGCGCCAAGTCCAGCGAGATCCTGGTCCCCGCCTATGACGATGCGCAGGGCGTGACGGCGGCGTTCAACCGCAACCTGCTCGACCGGATCAACCGCGAGCTGGACGGCACCATCCCAGTCGAGGCGTTCCGCCACCGCGCGGTGTGGAACGACGATCGCTCGCGAATCGAGATGCACCTGGCCGCGACCCGCGATGTCGCCTTCACTATCGAGGGCCGCCCCTTCGCCATGGCCGCGGGCGAGACGATCCACACCGAGAACAGCCACAAATACGGCCCCCGCGACGCCAAGATCCTGCTGCGCGCGGGCGGCTGGACTCCGGTCGCGCAATGGAGCGATCCGGACGACATGTTCGCGGTCTATCTCGCCGAGGCGCAATCGGTTCGTCTTGCTCCCTGAACGTTTCGCCGTATCGAATCGCGGTCTAACCGGACAGGTGAAAAGAGTTGCGTCTTTTCTGGGGGTCGTAACGTTTCGCTTTTCGGTCGGGCGTTGGGCTTTACCCTGAAAAGTCTTCCCGCTTGACCCTCTTGCAAGTCTATCTGCTGGCAAAGAACCGACAGATAGACTTGCGAGGGTTCCATACCGGGAGGAGCATGATGACCGAAAGCGCACACCTGCTCGACGCATTTGACGCACGGGCCCAGCGCCGCGATCAACGACGCGAGTTCTTCAAGACGGCGATGGGCGCCGCCGCCGCCGGCGTCGCGGCCTTTACCCTGACCAGCAAGGCGGGGGCCCAGTCGACAGTCACCGACGCGGATATCCTGAACTTCGCGTTGAACCTCGAATATCTCGAAGCGCAATTCTATGCCTTTGCCGCCAATGGCACCGGCCTCGCCTCCAGCCAGTTGACCGGCACGGGCACGCAGGGCGCGGTTACCGGCGGCAAGAAGGTGACGTTCACCGACCCGATCGTCGAGCAATATGCCCGCGAGATCGCGGCCGACGAAGCCGCGCATGTCGCGTTCCTGCGCACCGCGCTGGGCAGTTCGGCGGTGGCGCAGCCCGCGATCAATATCTCGGGCGACGCGAACGGCGCGTTCACCGCGGCCGCGCGCGCGTCGGGCGTGATCGACTCCAACGCGACCTTCGACCCTTACGCCTCGGACGAGAATTTCCTGCTCGGCGCCTATATCTTCGAGGATGTCGGCGTGACCGCCTATAAGGGGGCCTCACCGCTGATCAGCAACAAGACCTTTCTCCAGGCGGCTGCCGGAATCCTAGCGGTCGAGGCCTATCATGCCGCGATCGTCCGCACGACGCTCTATGCCAAGGGAATTCAGACCCCGGCGCTGATCACCGCGGCGGGCAAGATCTCGGACGCGCGCGACAGCCTGGACGGGACCACCGACCTGGATCAGGGCATCGCCGCGACCACGGTCGGCGGACAGCAGGTGTCCAACATCGTGCCGCTCGACTCCAACGGGATCGCGTTCAGCCGCACGCCGCAGCAGGTGCTGAATATCGTCTATCTCAACAAGGCGTCGGCCACGCTGGGCGGATTCTTCCCCGCCGGCGTCAACGGCACCCTGCGCGCGAGCGCGGCCAACTGATCTCCCCCTTTTTCCTCGTTCCGAGAGGATTTTTCATCATGAGCGAAGAACGCTTCATTCTCGATGTGATCGAAGAGGCTTCGGCCAAGCGCCGGTCCGACCGGCGCCGTTTCATGCGCATGGCCGCCGGGGCCGGTGCGGTGGGTGGGCTGGCCATGCTGGGCGCGTGCGGCAGCGACGATAACGACGTCATCGTCCTGCCGACGCCCACCCCGACCGCGACGGCGGGTTCGGTCACCGATGCCGATGTCCTGAACTTCGCGCTTCAGCTGGAATATCTGGAAGCGCAATTCTACAGCTATGCCGCCTTCGGCGCGGGCCTGTCCTCCTCGCTTCAGGCGGGGACGGGGACGCAAGGCTCGGTGGCGACCAGCACCAGCGGACAGCCGCGACAGGTCGCGTTTCAGGACCCATTGGTGGCGCAATATGCTCGCGAGATCGCCTATGACGAGATCGCGCACGTCACCTTCCTGCGCAACGCACTGGGCTCCAGCGCGGTGGCGCAGCCCGCGATCAACCTGTCGGGCGATGCCAATGGCGCCTTCACGGCGGCGGCGCGCGCGGCCGGGGTGATCGGATCGACCGGAACCTTCGACCCCTATGCCTCGGACGAGAATTTCCTGCTCGCCGCCTATATCTTCGAGGATGTCGGCGTCACCGCCTATATGGGCGGGGTCACGCTGCTCTCCAACAAGACCTTTGTCGAGGCGGCGGCGGGCATCCACGCGGCCGAGGCCTATCATGCGGGCCTGGTCCGCTCGGTCATCTATCGCAAGGGGCTGAGCAACGGAACGCTGATCACCGCGGCGAACCAGATTTCGGACGCGCGTGACAGCCTGGACGGCTCGACCGACCTCGATCAGGGCATCACCGTCACCGCCAACGGCGTCACGTCGGCGAATATCGTGCCCGCCGATTCCAACGCCGTCGCCTTTGTCCGCACGCCGCAGCAGGTGCTGAACGTCGTCTATCTCAACAAGGCGGCGGTGACCGGCGGCGGCTTCTTCCCGAGCGGCCTGAACGGCAATGTACGGACCAGCGCGGCCAGCGGCTGACGTATTCTGTCCCACGAGGGGTGATCGCCCCGGTCGGCCGCCAGCCCCTGGCCGACCGGGGCTTTTTCATGCGTCCGCCCGGCCGCACGGGGCATTTCGGCGGAAAGCCCTTCTGCTGGGCGCGATTTGCGCTTATGCAGGGCCCATCCCCGGGGGAGCGCTGACCTGCGCTTGAGAGGGGGGCAAGAGCCCCCGACCCGCTGAACCTGATCCGGCTGACACCGGCGTAGGGAGGGAGCGGCCCCGTCTCTCATGGTCCGTTTCCTCCGCATGGAGTGGACTATGGCAGATATCCCCGCAAAGGCTGAAATTGGCGTCACCACCGGCCCCATTCGTGGGTCGAAGAAGATTCATGTCGGCCCGCTGGGCGTCGCGATGCGCGAAATCCATCTCGACCCGTCTTCGGGCGAGCCGCCCTTGCGCGTCTATGACACCAGCGGCCCGTACACCGATCCGAACGCCCGCATCGACATCATGGCGGGCCTGCCGCAGATCCGCCGCGACTGGATCGAGGCGCGCGGCGATGTCGAGGCCTATGACGGTCGCGAGATCCGCCCCGAGGACAATGGCCAGCTCGGCCCCGACCGTTCGGGCGGCGTGCCGCAATTCCCGCGCACCGGGCTGAACCGCCCGCTACGCGCCAAGCCCGGCGTGAACGTCAGCCAGATGCACTATGCCCGGCGTGGTATCATCACGCCCGAGATGGAATATGTCGCGACCCGCGAGAATCTGGGCCGCGAGATGCTGCGCGAATATGTCCGCGACGGCGAGAGCTTCGGCGCTGCCATCCCCGATTACGTGACCCCCGAATTCGTCCGCGACGAAGTGGCGCGCGGCCGGGCGATCATCCCCAACAATATCAACCACCCCGAATCCGAGCCGATGGCGATCGGCCGCAACTTCCTGGTCAAGATCAACGCCAATATCGGCAATTCGGCGGTCGCCTCCAACGTGGCGTCCGAAGTCGACAAGCTGGTCTGGTCGATCCGCTGGGGCGCGGACACGGTCATGGACCTGTCGACCGGCCGCAACATCCACGACACGCGCGAATGGATCATCCGCAACTCGCCCGTGCCGATCGGCACCGTCCCCATCTATCAGGCGCTGGAAAAGGTCGGCGGCATCGCCGAGGAGCTGACCTGGGAAATCTTCCGCGACACGCTGATCGAACAGGCCGAGCAGGGCGTCGATTATTTCACCATCCATGCGGGCGTGCGCCTGCCCTATATCCCGCTGACCGCCAAGCGCGTCACCGGCATCGTGTCGCGCGGCGGCTCGATCATGGCGAAATGGTGCCTGGCGCATCACAAGGAGTCGTTCCTCTACGAACGCTTCGACGAGATCACCGAGATCATGAAGGCCTATGACATCGCCTATTCGCTGGGCGACGGCCTGCGCCCCGGCGCGATCGCCGACGCCAATGACGAGGCGCAGTTCGCCGAGCTCTACACACTGGGCGAGCTGACCAAGCGGGCTTGGGAACAGGACGTGCAGGTCATGATCGAGGGCCCCGGCCATGTGCCGATGCACAAGATCAAGCAGAATATGGACAAGCAGCTGGAGGCGTGCGGCGAGGCGCCCTTCTATACCCTCGGGCCGCTGACGACGGACATCGCGCCGGGTTACGACCATATCACCAGCGGCATCGGCGCGGCGATGATCGGTTGGTACGGCACGGCGATGCTCTGCTACGTCACGCCCAAGGAGCATCTGGGCCTGCCCGACCGCGACGACGTGAAGGTCGGGGTCGTGACCTACAAGCTGGCCGCCCACGCCGCCGACCTGGCCAAGGGGCACCCGGCCGCCAAGATGCGCGACGACGCCCTGAGCCGCGCCCGCTTCGAGTTCCGCTGGCGCGACCAGTTCAACCTGTCGCTCGACCCGGACACGGCGGAATCCTACCACGACCAGACGCTCCCGGCGGAGGGCGCCAAGACCGCGCATTTCTGTTCGATGTGCGGCCCGAAATTCTGCTCGATGAAGATCACGCAGGAGGTTCGGGAATTCGCGGCCAAGCAGAACGCGCCGGTCGAAACCTTTGTCGCGGCGGAGGACGCCGAGGCGGGGATGCAGCAAATGAGCGAGAAATTCCGCGAGAAGGGCGGGGAGGTTTACCTTCCGGCGGAGTAATGAAAAAGGAGCCGCCCCCGACGATGGGGCGGCCTCTACATGCGTGAATTCGCCCGAATTTTTATGGCAGCTAAGCAATTAATCGCTTGATGGCTCGATGCTAATGGGAGGCGATAATATGAGAATACATGTCAAAAGGGTGGTTTTACATCAGATCGGTACGGTGGGCACATTGTTGCACTCTGAAAAAAACCATGTTTTTCTTTGTATTTACTCCACATTAGCGCATCATCAAAATTCCGAATTTTCGGCGCGCGCACGTTCCACCAATCAGGATCTTCTTCCGTTGATGTGGAGGGATGCGTACGGTAAATTTTATAGTAAAGCGGCTCTTTGAATTCCAAATAGTATGCATCGTCATCAACGTCAAAATAATCGGAATTTGGCAGGGTGATTTGTAAGCGAACTTCCCAGTTTATAATTTGCCCATCAATATTTTCTCGAAGCTGGCTTTTAACAGAGAGCTTATCGAGATCAGGAGTTTTGTGTGCGGGGATGAGATAGTCTGCCCAGCATGTGTAAAAACACCCGTTTGGTGTATCGTGCCATATCGCTCGCACGCGTATACTTTCTTCGGAGCCTACCGCCACATTATCAAGTTCGCCAATGATTGTTTCTAAAAATTGCAAGCTGGGGGGAGCGATGCCAGATCGACTTTCCACGAACAGAAAATGCCCATCGAAGTGGGCAGTCCATCTCTGTTCACGCTCGGTGAAAAATATTTTCCATTGATCGGGTCGTGGATTGTAAAATGCGTTTTGCGCGAGAGAATAATTTTGATGTGTTAGGAGGCGATTTTCGATATCGAAGCCATCCCACACAAGTGTGTCAATATGTCTAGTTTGCTGAATTTCTTGTAATTTTCGCGTTAATTCGGACGATGGTTGCGTAGAAGTTGCGAGTAAAAATCCAGAAGCATTAGAGCGATGACATCGATCTATGATGTCAATAACGTCAGATACGCCAACTGAACGCTTAGAATGCGCGAAATGTTTGCAATCAACGAGCCAGATTTTTTCGTTCGAAAAAAGCGGACCCTTTTGAATTTCTGTTGCTATCAGATCTCGTCCGCTGTCAGGGCCAACCCCGGTCCAATTGGGCTTCAGCCCCGAGCGTAGTAATATGTCGCGAATAAGTTGCTCGAAGCGAATACCATCTTTGGGTAGATTGGTGAAATCGAGCATGAGCTGCCTCTCGCTGGTAGGGGGAATGGTGTGAGCAAGTGACTCATTCCCCGAAGCAGTGATACCAACGTTATTTAGCTCGTAACATCACTTTCATCACCGCTTCCGCACAAACTCCGCACGCAGGACCAACCCCTTGATCCCGTCGAACTTGCAGTCGATTTCCTGCGCGTCGCCGGTCAGGCGGATCGACTTGATCAGCGTGCCGCGCTTCAGCGTCTGGCCTGCGCCCTTGACGGTCAGGTCCTTGATCAGCGTCACCTGATCCCCGTCGCTCAGCACATTGCCGACCGAGTCGCGCACCACGACCGCATCGTCATCGGCCGTCCCGGCCTTCGCCGCCGCATCGGCTGCGCTGATCCATTCGCCGGTCGCTTCGTCATAGACATAGTCGTCGTCGGCCATCGCCCTTGTCCTTATCTGATCGGTGGAATGGCGGGCCCTATGCGCGCTTGGCGGAAATGATGCCAGTGCGATTACAGATCAGTCCAGCGGCGGCAGCGCCCAGTCGATCGGCTCGCGGCCATGCTCGACCAGAAAGGCGTTGGCGCGCGAAAAGGGCTTCGATCCGAAGAAGCCGCCGCGTGCCGACAGGGGCGAGGGGTGGACCGAGGTCAGGACGCAATGCCGCCCGCCACCCATCTCGCGGACGAAGCCCGCCTTTTTCTGGGCATAGGCGCCCCACAGGATGAAGACGACCGGCTCGGGCTTGGCGGCGACGGCGCGGATCACCGCGTCGGTGAACCGCTCCCACCCGCGCCCCTGGTGCGAGGCGGCCTGGCCCATCCGCACGGTCAGCACCGAGTTGAGCAGCAACACCCCCTGTCGCGCCCAATGGTCGAGCAGCCCGTGGGAGGGCGGCGCGATGCCCAGGTCGGTCGCCATCTCCTTGTAAATGTTGACCAGGCTGGGCGGCGGGCGGACGCCCGGCTGGACCGAGAAGGCCAGGCCATGCGCCTGACCCTCGCCATGATAGGGGTCCTGCCCCAGGATCACGACGCGCACCTCAGGCAACGGGGTCAGGTCGAGCGCGCGGAACCAGTCCTTGGGCCGGGGAAAGACCCGCTGGCCGCTGGCGCGCTCGTCGGCGAGGAAGGTCTTGAGCGCCTTCATATAGGGTTCGTCGAACTCGCCACGTAAGGGCAGCAGCCAGCTCTCGTGCAGGTGAATGTCGCTCATGGTCCCGTCATGCAGAAGCTGTCTTGGCCGCGCAACCGGGATCGCCGATAGTCGTTATGCAAGCGATACGGTCGCGCGCCCGCGGCCGCTGCGTTCGATTTGGAGGAGGAAGATCATGAAGCGTTCCACCATCGCCCTCGCCGTTCTGGCCGCCGCGCTCCCGCTGGCCGCCTGCGGGTCCTCGACCGAAGCCGGCAACACCAGCAGCGCGGCCGTGACCAGCAATGGCAGCGAGATGAGTGCGGACGCGCTGGGCGCCAAGATCCGTGCGCTTCCCGAGGGGCAGCGGCGCGGCGTCCTGTTCCGGGCGATCCGCGATGCCGGGCCGTCGGGGGCGAGCTGCCAGTCGGTCACCGCGATGAAGGAGGCCGCCCCGGTCAACGGCAATCCGAGCTGGAACGCGGTGTGCGACGGCACCGCGCAATGGACGATCGTGATGACCGCCGACCAGTCGGCCAGCGTCACCGGCCCCGGCCCGGTCACGATTAAGAGCTGAGCCATCCGAAAGGGCCGCCCGGCGTCACCCCGCCGGGCGGTTCAGCCGTTCGAGCGTGGCGGGGTCCGGCTGCCCTCCGAAGAACCGCTCCAGCCCATGGCGGAACGGGGCCGGATTGTCCGCCACCGCCGCGAACAGGGTCAGCGAGGATCGCAGCTTGATGGTATCGATACCGCCGAATATCGCCTCCGCCGATCCGGGCGCGGCCACCGCCGCCGCCACGGCCTCGTACAGCCGGGCCCCGAGCAGCGGATGCGCCAGATAGGCCCGCGCCTCCCCCGCGTCCGCGATGGCGTAGAAGCGCGCGGTCTCGCTGCGGCCCAGTCCGGCGATCTGGGGAAAGACGAACCACATCCAGTGGCTTCGCTTTCGCCCGGCACGCAGTTCGGCCAGGGCGATGTCATGCTGGGTCCGCTGGGCCTCGACAAAGCGATCGAGCGCGGCATCATGGGGGGCAGGGGGCGTCATGCCCCGGCAACCGGTCGCGGCGTCGATGCGTTCCCGCGACTGCAAAAGAAGAATGTTTTCAGGAGAGTATGATGCGCCGTCTTGCCCTGATCGCCCCCCTCGCGCTGCTGGCGCTCGCGGCTTGCGGCAGCAAGGACGGGGATGCGGACTCCGACGTGGCGCCGGGCAATTTCACCCCGCCGGGCACCGCGCGGCCGACGCCGATCCCGGGCGTGGCGCAGGTCAATCCGCTGACCGCCTATATCGGCCATTATCCGGGGGACGCGGTCGACGGGGTGAGCTTCTTCGACCGGACCGAGGTGGCGAGCGCGCTGCACGATGCGGTGGGCGACCAGTCGCTGGTCCGGCGGATCATGTCGCGCGGCGCGGTGACGGTGCCGATCTTCGCGCAGGGCAAGTCCGGCATCGCCGCGCATGGCTGCACCCCGCATGACTGCGCCGACAACAACTGGACGGTGGCGCTGGATACCAGGACGGGCAAGGCGCAGGTCTGCTACCATGACCGCGAGACGATGGGCGACCGCAGCCAATGGTATATGGGCGGCGCGCCGGTCACGCGCCCGGACGAATGCCCGCAGGAATGAGGGGGGGGCGGGTCGGTCGCTCCCGCCCCGCCCCGCTCGCGTCAGAAGGTGTAGGCCAGCCCCAGCGCGCCCAGCCACTGGCTGCGCGAACCGACCTGCGACACGATCGGGCTGTCGGCGAAATTGCCCAGCTCCCGGCCATAGGTCAGCCCGCCGACGACCTTCCAGCCCTTCAGCAGATTGCCGGTGATCGAATAGGTGACGAGGCCGCCGATCGACCAGTCCTTCCACCCGCTGCGCGCGTTATAGACGGGCAGGCCGCTCGCCGCGCTCTGGTCGGGCGTGATCGAGAAATAGCGGCGGGCATAGCCGCGTCCGGCATGTTCGGCGGTGGCGAACAACCCGACCGCCGCCTTGGTCGACAGCGGGGTGAAATAATTGACCGAAGGCTGCCAGATGCCGCTGTCATGCACGCCGGTCACGTCGTGGCGATAGCTGAGAGAGACGGACAGCCGGTCATAGGGGCTGGTGATGACGCCGATCTTGCCGATGCCGACATAGCCGCCCAGCTCGACCGCCGCGCCGATCTTGCCCAGCGCGCGGACGCGGGGATTGTCGATTCCCGAGCTGGTGGTCCGGTCCAGATTGACCACGCCGATCGGCCCGGCCTGAATGTCCCAGTCGCGATTGGCCTTGTCGCCGATCAGGTCGACCGACAGGCGGTTGCCGATATAGGTGATGGTATGCCCGTCGATATAGGCGAGCGCGGCGGGCGCGGGGCTGAAGGAATAATCCTTCGACCCCTCATAATCGGGCAGATAGGCCGCGCCCAGACCGATGGTGATCGTGTTCTTGCCGAGCTGCCCCGCCATTTCGGCCGCCGCCGGGCTGGTGGCCGGTGCATTGTCCTGGGCTTGGGCAGGCATCGAGAGGGAGGCGGCGCCCAGGGCGATCAGCGGGGCGGCACCCCGTAGGATGGAGCGCGAGAAAAGGCGCAAGACGGAAAACTCCCTGAATCGGTTATCCGAAATGCAACGCTACGGTAACGATTTCGCTCCGGCGCTGTGTGTCAGAATATGTACCGCATCCTGATCTGTTGTGTTTCGGCAACAGAATCGAGCGCGAAACGGGCCGCGGTGAAACGCGGCGGGCCGAACCGGATCGCCGGATTGCGCGAAAAGCCGAAGCCTTCGCGCGGGATGCCCGCCAGCGTGTCCAGCTTGGCATTGTCATTCTCGTCATGGATGACGGCGGCGGCGTAATTGCCATGGGGCAGGCCGTCGAGATGGATGGCGCGCTGGCCCGCAGGCACCGATCGGGTCATCGCCCGCGCATCATCGACACAGGCGGGGAAATTGTCGGGGTCGGCGGTCAGGCACAGGCGGATCGAACCCTTGGCCGAGCGCAGCTGGTCAATCGCGATGTCCAGCCGACTGACCGGCGCGGCGCCGATCAGCGGCAGCGCGGCCAGCATCAGCGCCAGCGACACGGCGCGCGGCCTGCGCATGGGCGCGCTCAAAATCGCCAAGGCCGCGGTCGGTGCCGCAGAGCCGGTCCCAGAAACGGAAATAGAGTCCATAGTTGCACCCATATTGCTCATGATGCCGTTGATGGTGGCTTGCGGTAATGAGCCACCCCCCCAGGTGCCCCCGCCACATGAAGCGCGGGAAGATTTCCCAGCCCATATGGTTGGTGACGCCCATAACGGTCATGATCGTCAGCACCAAGCCGAGTGCGGCGACGTGAATCGGAATAAGAAAAACGAGTAGCGGAATTACCACAGCGCCGGTCACCGCCTCGATCGGGTGGAACGCCATCGCCGCCCATGCGGTGGGCGGGCGGCTGGCATGGTGGACGGCATGCGCGGCCTTGAAGACCGCCGGGCGGTGCATCCAGCGATGCGTCCAGTAGAACCAGGTGTCGTGCGCGACCAGATAGAGCAGGATCGAGACCGGCCAGTACCAGAGCGGCCAGGCATGGATGTCGGCATAGATTTGCGTCCATCCGCGATTCTGCCATCCCCAGGCGACGACCCCGGCGGGCACGCCATAGATGGCGGCGGAGGCGAGGCTCCATCCGATCTCGCGCCGGATCTGCGGGTCGAGCCCGGTATAGAGGTTCGGATGCCGCGCCCGCGTCGCCAGCGCGAACGCGCCCGAGGCGAGCAGATAGCGGACGCCGACGATCAGCGTCATGGCGATGGCGGACAGGATCAGGGCAAGCGTCACGGCGGACAGTGTAACCCATTGGGGGCGGGGCTTGAACCGCGATCGTCCGATCCTTGGCCTTTTGTTCGCGCGGAGGCGCGGAGGCGCAGAGAGGTTTGGGTGGGCACGGGCGTCAGGCGCCGGTTCGCCCGTCGCCCCTGCCGCACCGTCGGTGAAGAGAGGCGGCCTTCGGCCGGGCACTCCCTTTCCACGCCCCCGCGCGAACCCCAGCCCCATCCGCGAGCACATTCCCATGCACTTCGACTTCGCTCAGTGCGAACGGAGGGCGGGTCCGCATCTCCACGCCTTCGCGCGAACCCCCGCGCCCGTTCAGGCTGAGCGAAGTCGAAGCCCACGCCCCGCCCCATCCGCGAGCGCATTCCCGTGCACTTCGACTTCGCTCAGTGCGAACGGAGGGCGGGTCCGCGTCTCCACGCCTCGGCACGAACCCCCGGCCCGCTCAGGCTGAGCGAAGTCGAAGCCCACGCCCCACCCTATCCGCGAGCGTATTCCCGTGCACTTCGACTTCGCTCAGTGCGAACGGAGGGCGGGTCTGCATCTCCGCGCCTTCGCGCGAACCCCCGCGCCCGTTCAGGCTGAGCGAAGTCGAAGCCCATGCCCCGCCCCATCCGCGAGCGCATTCCCATGCGCTTCGACTCCGCTCCCCGCGAACGGAGGGCCGGGTTTACCCCCGGTGGAAAATCCGGATCGGCCGGTCGTGATACACCCCCTCGACCGGCGCGGCGTAACCCAGCTTCTCCGCGAGTCGGATCGACGCCGCGTTGCCCGGATCGATGATGCAGCAGGTCCGCCCGATGCCCCGCGCGTCCGCCCAGTCGAGCACCGCGCGCATCGCCTCGCCCGCATAGCCCCGGCCATGGGCCTTCGGAACCAGCGTCCACCCCGCCTCCGGCACCGTCAGTTCGGGCCGGATCTCACGGCGCGATTCCAGCAGGCCCATATCGCCGAGCACATCGCCCGTCGCTCGGTCGCATACCACCCAGGCGCCATAGCCGAATGCTGTCCACTGCCCGATCGAGCGCAGCAGCCGTATCCACACATCCTCTGGATGACGGGGCTTGCCGCCGATCCTCTCATACACCGCCGGTTCGGCCCACATTGCCGACAGCGCGCCGAGATCGTCGGGATGATGACCGCGCAAGGTCAGTCGCTCGGTGGTCAGGGTCGGGGCAGGGCTGGTGTAGGTCATAACGGGGGCGATATTAACCGGCGTCGCGGATCACCGCCAGAAAGGCTTCGCCATAGGCGTCCAGCTTGCGCGCGCCGATGCCCGACAGCAGCGACAGCGCCGCGCGGCTGGTCGGGCGCTGCGCCGCCATGTCGCGTAGCACCGAATCGTGGAAGATGACGTAAGGCGGCACCCCCGCCTCCTGCGCCAGTTCACGCCGCTTGGCGCGCAGCGCCTCGAACAGTGGATTGTCCGCCGGGTTGGCGGCAACCGGCGCGGCACGACGGCCCTTGCGCTCGCGCTTGGGCGGCACGACCAGCGACAGCCGCGCCTCGCCCTTGATCAGCGCGCGCGCGGCGGGGCCGAACTCCAGCCCGCCATGATGATTGGTGCGCAGCGCATCGCGCAGCAGCAGCGCGCGGTGGACCGGCTTGAGCAGCGCCACCTCGTCGCCGTCGACGATATTCCACACCGACAGCGCCTCATGCCCGTTCATCAGGCTGCGCTCGGTCGACTGGCCGGTCAGCACCTGTTCGATATAGCCCGCGCCGAACATCTGGCCGGTGCGGAACACCGCGGACAGGAATTTCTGCGCCACCGTCGTGGCATCGACCGCATCGGGCGAGCCCAGGCAATTGTCGCAATTGCCGCAATCCTCGGCCAGATCCTCGCCGAAATGGCGCAGCAGGATGCGGCGGCGGCATCCGCCCGTCTCGACCAGCGCTCCCAGTGCCGCCAGCCGCGCGCGCTCGCCGGGCTGGCGTTCGGGCTCCACCTCGGCGATGCGCTGGCGCGCACGGGCGAAGTCCTCCGCGCCCCAGAAGAGATGCGCGACCGACGGATCGCCGTCGCGGCCCGCGCGCCCGGTCTCCTGATAATAGGCCTCGATCGACTTGGGCAGCCCGGCATGCGCGACGAAGCGCACATCGGGCTTGTCGATCCCCATGCCGAAGGCGACGGTGGCGCAGATCACCATATCCTCGCTCGCCACGAAATCGGCCTGGTTCTTGGCGCGGATCGCGGGGTCCAGCCCGGCATGATAGGCGCGCACCGGCCGCCCGGTGCGGGCCAGCGCCTCGGCCAGCTTCTCGGTCGCGGCGCGCGTCTGGGCATAGACGATGCCGGGGCCGGGCGTGTCGGCGACCACCCGCGCGATCTGCAGGTTCACATTGGCCTTGGGACTGATCGCATAGCGGATATTGGGCCGATCGAAGCCCGAGACGATCATCCCCTCGACCGGGATGCCCAGCTGCTTGGCGATATCGGCGCGGGTATGCGCGTCGGCGGTCGCGGTCAGCGCGAGCCGGGGCACATCGGGGAACGCATCCATCAACGGCTCGAGCAGCCGGTAATCGGGGCGGAAGTCGTGGCCCCATTCGCTGACGCAATGCGCCTCGTCGATCGCGAACAGGCTGAGCGGCGCGGAGGCCAGCAGCTCGCGGAAATGCCCCGATGACGCGCGTTCGGGGGCGACATAGAGCAGGTCGAGCTGGCCGTCGCGGAAGCGCGCGACCGTCTCGGCGCGATTCTGGTCGACGCTGGTCAGCGTGGCGGCGCGGATGCCGACCGCCTCGGCCGCGCGCAACTGGTCGTGCATCAGCGCGATCAGCGGGCTGACCACGACGCAGCATCCGTCCATCATCACGGCGGGCAGCTGGTAGCAGAGCGACTTGCCCGCGCCGGTCGGCATCACCGCCAGCGTCCGCTGGCGATTCAGGACACGGTCGACCACCTGTTCCTGGACACCCCGGAACTGGCTGTACCCGAAAACTTCGTGGAGCTTGGCAAGGGGGTCGGCGACCATCGCCGTGCATGTAGCGACGCCGGGCGGATGGGGAAAGGGCGCGACGACGCGTGCGGGTCGATCCCGGCTCTCCATCGCGGCCGTTTCGGAAACATCGGCGGCCTCGCGGGTTTGATGCCCCAATCATTCCTGCCCCATGAAAGGAGATCTTTCGATGAACACCGACACGATCAACGGCACAGCCACCAATTTCGGCGGTCAGGTCAAGGAAGGCCTGGGCGGCGTGCTGGGCGACAAGACCATGCAGGCCGAAGGCAAGGGCGAACAGCTGGGCGGCAAGGCCCAGAAGGCTTTCGGCGACGCCAAGACCAGCGTCGACCAGGCGGTGCGTCCGCTGTTCGATCAGGTCCGCGACTTCGTCCGTGAGCGTCCGCTGGCCTCGGCCGCGCTGGGCGGCGTGGTCGGCATCGCGCTGCTCAACACGCTGCGCGGCAAGTAAGCGCCAAGGGCGGATCGACGGTCACCGATGCCTGTCCTTCCCTCGCCCCTCGCAGAGGGGAGAGGGGAGAGGGGAGAGGGGAGAGGGTTGCGCAGACTTGGCCTTTGCGAAAGCAAAGGCTTAGTCGGAGCTGGGTGAGGGGTGCATGCGCGTAGCGCGCGAGCCTTTGGGCTCGCTCAACCCCTCACTCAAGCTGCGCTAGCCAGCAGGCTGGCAAGCTTCGCTAACCCTCTCCCCTGTCCAGGGGAGAGGGCAAGAAGAAGCAATGCTGAATGTCGATCCGATCCAGTCCCATGGATGTGACGGGCGATGCGGGGTGACCGCGTCGCCCGTTTCTTCATGCGGTACGGGTGGTGGGCGGGCAGGGACAGGCGGTTCGCCGTAACCCGCTTGCCCCGTCCCGCCCCATCGCCTAGCGCTCGTCACCATGAAGCGATTGGCCATTTATTGCGGGTCGGCGACCCCCAGCGATCCCCTCTATATCGAAATGGCGCGGAGCGTCGGGCGCGGGCTGGCGGAGCGGGGGATCGGCGTCGTCTATGGCGGCGGACGGCTGGGCCTGATGGGCGCGGTCGCCGATGCGGCGCTGGCGGCCGGGGGCGAGGTGATCGGCATCATCCCGCAGGCGCTGGTCGATGCCGAGGTCGCGCATCGCGGCCTGACCGAGCTGCACGTCGTGCCTGGCATGCACGAGCGCAAGAAGGCGTTCACCGACCTGTCCGACGGCTTCATCACCATCGCGGGCGGCACCGGCACGATGGACGAGCTGTGGGAAGCGCTCAGCTGGGCGCAGCTGGGCTATCATGCCGATCCGGTCGGGCTGCTCAACACGGGCGGCTATTATGATCATCTCGTCGCCTTCTGGGACAAGATGGGCGAGGTCGGGTTCCTCCGGCCGCAGCACCGCGAGCTGCTGATCGTCGATACCACGCTCGACGGGTTGCTGGCCAAGATGACCGCGCATGTCCCGACCCAGCCGATCGTGCGCATGAACGCGGACGATCTGTGAACCACGCCGCCGACCCCGACGAGCGTGCAAGGCTGGTCGCGGCGGCGCGCGAATCGATCGCGAAGGGCTCGAAGAGTTTCGCGGCGGCCAGCCTGTTGTTCGATCCCGCGACGCGTGAGCGCGCCTGGCTGCTCTATGCCTGGTGCCGCCGCTGCGACGACATCGCCGACGGGCAGGATCACGGCCATGGCATGACCCGCGTGGCCGATGCGCCCGCGCGGCTGGCCGAGCTGACCGACAAGACCGAGGCGGCGCTGGCGGGGCGGGTCGTGGGCGATCCGGCGTTCGACGCGTTGCGTGTCGTGGCGGCGGAGACGGGGATGCCGCATCGCTGGCCGCGCGACCTGATCGCGGGCTTCGCGCTGGATGCCGAGGACTGGCGGCCCGACAGCGACGACGACCTCTATCGCTATTGCTATCATGTCGCGGGCGTCGTCGGCTGCATGATGGCGGTGACGATGGGCGTGGCACCCGATGACGAGGCGGTGCTCGACCGGGCCTGCGATCTGGGGATGGCGTTCCAGCTCGCCAATATCGCGCGCGACATCGCCGAGGATGCGGGCGCGGGGCGGCATTACCTGCCGCGCCAGTGGCTGGCCTATAAGAGCATCGCGCCCGACGCGATCATGGCGCCCTCGCACCGGCCGGGGCTGAGCGCGCTGGCCCGCCGCCTGACCGACCAGGCGGCGCGGTTCGAGGCGAGCGCGCGGATGGGGACGCCCGCGCTCTCCTATCGCTCGGCCTGGGCGGTGCTGTCGGCGGCGGCGATCTATGGCGCGATCGGGCGCAAGGTCGCCCGGCGCGGGAGGCGGGCCTGGGACAGCCGTGTCGGCACTAGCAAGGTGGAGAAGTTGCGCTTCATGGCCACCGCCAGCGTGCAGGCGGCGCGCCGGGGCAGCATGACGATCGTCCCACGCGACCCGACTTTATGGACCCGGCCGCGCTGATCCACTCCCTGCGCTGATTTCATATCCCGCTCAGGCTGAACGGCATTGGAGCCTTCACCCCCGCGACGGCTTGCGCTCGGCCTTCGCCATTTGCGCGCCGACCCGGCGGCAGTCCGCGCCGATGACGGGGAAGGGGACGTCGGTGTTGGCGGCGATCCGGTTGGCCAGATCGGCGCGGCACTGAGCCATGGTTTCATAGCGCGCGGGGACCATTCGGGCCTCGGTGCAATCGGTGCTGCCGTCGCCGCAGCCCAGGATCGCCATCACATAGAAAATCGGCTGCATATCACCGCCTCCACTTGGTCCTGAAAACGCCGGGCGGCGGCCAGCGGTTCCAAAATCGCGCTTGTCGGATGGCGACTGCGGTGTCATGCTTCACCAATACAGTCATTGGGTGGGAGCATGATATGGTGTTCAAGGCTTTGCTGGCGGCCGGGGCCGCGATGATGGTGGCGCAATCGGCGATGGCGGCGGACGTGCCGCTGATCGAGCGTGCCAAGCTGTTCGGCAATCCGACCAAGGTCGGCGGCCAGCTGTCCCCCGACGGCCAGTGGATCAGCTTCATCGCGCCGCGCGACGGGGTGCTCAACGTCTGGGTCGCGCCGATCGCCACGCCCGACCAGGCCAGGCCGCTGACCGCCGAGAAGGGCCGGCCGATCCGCCAGGCCTTCTGGTCGCCCGATTCCAAGTCGATCCTGTTCGTCAACGACAAGGGCGGCGACGAGAATTTCCTGCTCTACGGCGTCAATGTCGCGACCGGCGAGCAAAAGGCGCTGACCCCGTTCGAGAAGACGCGCGTCCAGATCGTCGGCACCAGCGAGACGATCAAGGACCGTATCCTGGTCGGCGTCAACAATCGCGATCCGCGCTGGCATGACGTGTACGAGCTGAACCTGACCACCGGCACGCTGACCAAGGTGATGCAGAATGACGGCTATGCCGGGTTCCTGGCCGACGACCAGCTGCACCTGCGCATGGCGGCCAAGGCGCGGCCCGATGGCGGTTCCGACTATTACCGGGTCAACGGCACCACCGTAGAGGCGAGCCCTGTCGTACAGTTCGGGCTGGACGATTCGCTGACCACCTCGCCGCTGGGCTTCACGGTGGACGGCAAGACGCTCTACTGGATGGACAGCCGGGGCCGGAACACCGCCGCGCTGATGGCGCAGGACATGGGCAGCGGCAAGATGGCCGTGATCGGCGAAAGCCCCAAGGCCGATGTCGGCGGCGGCCTGTTCAATCCCAGGACCGGCCGGGTCGAGGCCTATTCGGTCAATTATCTGAAGCGCGACTATGTCCCGGTCGGCGACGCGGTGAAGGCCGACCTCGCCTTTCTGAAGGCGCAGAACAAGGGCGAGTTCGCGATCGGGTCGCGCACCGATGCCGACGACAAATGGCTGGTGACCTTCGATCCGGTCACCGCGCCCGCCTCGACCTGGCTGTACGATCGCAAGGCGAAAAAGCTGACCCAACTCTATGTCAGCCGCCCCGAGCTGGCCGATGCGCCGCTGGTGCCGATGGAGGCGGTGGAGATCCCCGCGCGCGACGGCATGACGCTGGTGTCGTACCTGACCAGGCCCAAGGGCGTGACCGGGCCGGTGCCGATGGTGCTGTTCGTCCATGGCGGACCTTGGGCGCGCGACGGCTATGGCTATAATGGCTATCACCAGTGGCTCGCCAATCGCGGCTATGCGGTGCTGTCGGTCAATTATCGCGGCTCGACGGGCTTTGGTAAGAACTTCATCTCGGCGGGCGACCTGCAATGGGGCCGCAAGATGCATGACGACCTGATCGACGCGGTCGACTGGGCGGTCAAGCAGGGCGTGGCCGTGCCCGACAAGGTGGCGATCATGGGCGGCTCCTATGGCGGCTATGCGACGCTGGCGGGCCTGACCTTCACCCCGGACAAGTTCGCGTGCGGCGTCGACATCGTCGGCCCGTCGAACCTGTTCACGCTCCTGAAGACCATTCCGCCCTATTGGGAAGCGGGCAAGCAGCAATTCTACAAGCGGATGGGCGATCCCACGACCGAGGATGGCCGCGCGCTGCTGAAGGAACGCTCGCCGCTGACCTTTGTCGACCGGATCAAGAAGCCGCTGCTGATCGGGCAGGGCGCCAACGACCCGCGCGTCAATGTGGCGGAAAGCGACCAGATCGTCTCGGCGATGGCGGCGAAGAACATCCCCGTCACCTATGTCGTCTTCCCCGACGAAGGGCATGGCTTTGCGCGGCCCGCCAACAATATCGCCTTCAACGCGGTGGCGGAGAATTTCCTGGGCCCGTGCCTGGGCGGCCGCGCCGAGCCGATCGGGGATACGCTGAAGGCCTCGACCGCTGAGGTGAAGCATGGGGCGGAGTTCGTGAAGGGGTTGTAAGGGCGACCGGGGGCTCGGTGAGACCCCTTGCCCTCCCCCAACCCCTCCCGCCTGCGGGAGGGGAGTCTTGCAGGACATGCCGTTACCCGCGGACCTTGCTTCTCGGTAAAGTGCGAACGGGCGCCCCTGGCCGCTCCCCTCCCGCAGGCGGGAGGGGATGGGGGAGGCAACGCCGCTGGCTACACGTCCGCGATCTCCCCTCGACAGCCCCCATTGAACTTCGCCCCCGTTCCGCCGACATGGGGTCGACATGCCGCCACTCGACCTTACCGCCGGTGCGCCTGACCGGCCGCTGATCCCGACGCTTCGCCGTTTCCTGCCCTATCTCTGGCCTGCCGGAGCGCCCGCCCTGCGCGCGCGGATCGTCGGGGCGATGGCGCTGGTCGTGGTGTCCAAGCTGATCCAGGTGCTGGGTGCGGCCTATACGCTGAAATATGCGATCGACCGGATGGCGGGCGGGGACCGGAGCGCGACGATGCTCGTCGTCCTGCTGGTCGTCGGCTATGCGGCGGCGCGGTTCGGCACGACGCTGTTCGACAATCTGCGCAATGCGGTGTTCGAGACGGTGGGGCAGGACGCGACCCGGCGGCTGTCCGCCGATGTGTTCCGGCATCTCCACCGGCTGTCGCTGCGCTTCCATCTGGAGCGGCGGACGGGCGCGGTGACCAAGGTGGTCGAGCGCGGGACCAAGAGCATCGACACCATGCTCTATTTCCTGCTGTTCAACATCGCCCCGACGGTGCTGGAACTGGGGCTGGTGCTGACGATCTTCGGGCGCAGCTTCGGGCCGGTGCTGGTCGTCACCACGCTGGTGATGGTGGTCGGCTATATCGTCTTCACCCGCAAGGTGACCGACTGGCGCAATGCGCTGCGCACCCGGATGAACGACCTCGACACCGGCGCGGTCGCGCATGCGGTCGACTCGCTGTTGAACTTCGAGACGGTCAAATATTTCAACGCCGAGGAGCGTGAGGCGAAGCGGTACGAGAATGGCGTCGCGGCCTATGCGCGCGCCGCGACCAAGTCGGAGAACTCGCTGGCCTGGCTGAACGTCGGGCAGGCCGCGATCACCAGCCTGATGCTGGGCTTCGCCATGGCCTGGGTCGTGCGCGAATGGAGCCGGGGTGCGGCCTCGCCGGGCGACGTGGTGTTCGTCTCGACCCTGTTGTCGCAGCTGTTCCGCCCGCTCGACCTGCTCGGCATGGTCTATCGCACCATCCGCCAGGGGGTGATCGAC
Source organism: Sphingomonas sp. SORGH_AS_0950 (assembly GCF_030818415.1). Lineage (NCBI taxonomy): Bacteria > Pseudomonadati > Pseudomonadota > Alphaproteobacteria > Sphingomonadales > Sphingomonadaceae > Sphingomonas > Sphingomonas sp. SORGH_AS_0950. Next base: position 2,144,269 of record NZ_JAUTAE010000001.1, on the reverse strand, counting down.
ATGGGCGCGATGTTCGACCTGATCGACACGCCCGCCGAGGTGGTCGACGCCCCCGGCGCGGCGCCGCTGGCCGTCACGGGCGGGCATGTCCGCTTCGACCGGGTGGTCTTCGGCTATGAACCCGACCGGCCCATCCTGAAGGGGCTGACGCTGGACATTCCGGCGGGGACCACCTGCGCGGTGGTGGGGCCGTCGGGGGCGGGCAAGTCGACGCTCGCGCGGCTGCTCTATCGCTTCTATGATGTGAACCAGGGCGCGATCACCATCGACGGGCAGGCGGTCGACGCCGTCACGCAGGATAGCTTGCGCGCCGCGATCGGGATCGTGCCGCAGGACACGGTGCTGTTCAACGACACGATCGGCTATAATATCGGCTATGGCCGAGAGGGCGCGGACCAGGCCGAGGTGGAGCGCGCGGCGAACGGCGCCGCCATCGCCGACTTCATCGAGCGGCAGCCCCAGGGCTATGCGACGCGGGTCGGCGAGCGCGGGTTGAAGCTGTCGGGCGGCGAGAAGCAGCGCGTGGCGATCGCGCGCACGCTGCTGAAGGATCCGCCCATCCTGATCCTGGACGAAGCGACCAGCGCGCTCGACAGCCGGACCGAGGCGGATATCCTGGCGACGCTCCAGGCGATCGAGCGTGGGCGCACGACCCTGGTCATCGCGCACCGGCTGTCGACCATCGTTCATGCCGACCAGATCGTCGTCCTCGACGGCGGTCGCGTGGCGGAGCGGGGCACGCATGGCGAATTGCTGGCCTGGGGCGGCCTCTATGCCGAGATGTGGGCCCGCCAGGCCGCCGAGGTCGAGCAGGCTGAGGAAGCCGACGCGCTGCTGGCGTGAACCGCCTCCCCGGTGCGGGGAGGGGGGATCAGAGACAGCTCAGCCGGACCTGCCGGGCGGGCTTGTCGAATATGATCGCGGAGCAGCGGTTCAGCTGGTCCGCACCGATCGACAGCCAGTCTCGCTTGGAGTCGTGCTTGCCCTTGCCGGTCACGACGACCTCGTCCGGATCGCCCGGCGCGTCGGCATCGGCGATGGTGGCGGTGCTGCCGAAATCGACGGTCCGCACGCCCAGTTGCGTCATCGCGAACGGACCGACCTGCACCGGCGTTTGCAACGTCATCGTCCGGATCGGGCGCGTCACGCCGAAGACGATCTCCTGCTCCGTCGGCGTGCCGACAATTGCCCGCCATAGGCGCGGGCCAGCCGCACCGCACCGCCCGCATTGGTGGTGCTGCGTGGATTGCGCGGGTTGAGGATGACCCGCATCGGCTCGCCCTCGATCGTGATGACCACATAGCGCGATCCCCAATTGCCGAACATGCCGCTGCCCCCGACCATCGGCAGGCTGATGACGCGCTCGCCTGGTTGCGGATCGCGCAGGCGGAAGCGGATGACCGGATCGGCCAGGCTGGCGGGGCCGAACACCCCGTCAAAGCCCTTGGCATAGGCCGGCTCGGCAAAGGCGATCCGCCGCTTGAAGGGCTCGCCGGGGCCCGACCGGATGCTGGCGACGGCGGAATGACCGTCGATCCTCACCGGCCCGACGCGAAAGCCGATCTCGATCATGCCGGGCTTCATCCCCGCCGCCTGGGCATAGCTTTGGGTGATGATCGGAATGCCGAGTGCGGCCGGATCGACCAGCACGGTGCGCGATATGCCGTTGACCGACAGCGTCTCGCGACCATCGGGGGCGATCACCCGTTCCGATGGCGACGGCGCGGCCGCCGTCAGGGCGGCCGATAGCAGGCAGGCAAGGCGGCGCATCGTGAACTCTCCCGGTGTCGTTGCGACATCGGTTCGATCTCGCGCAATCATGGCGGCCTTGTGACCGGATCGGCCTTTTCGGTGCGCGGGGCGTACCGCTATGAGACTGGGCCGCCGGTCCCTCCCCTCGGTCCGGGCGGAACGGAGGGGGAGGGGAGTCCTTACTTCCGCTCCAGCATCAGCGCCGCCGTCGCCTTGGCGCTGCCGACCACGCCGGGAATCCCTGCGCCCGGATGGGTGCCCGCACCGACGAAATACAGGTTCGGGATCGAATCGTCGCGATTATGGACCCGGAAATAGGCGCTCTGGGTCAGGATCGGCTCGAGCGAGAAGGCCGAGCCCATATGCGCGTTCAGGTCGGTGGCGAAGTCCGACGGCGCATAATGGAATTTGGTCACGATCCGTTCGTGGATGTCGGGGATCAGGCGGCGGCCCACCTCGTCCAGGATGCGCTTCTCCAGGATCGGCCCGACCTCGTCCCAGTTCATCGGGAACTTGCCCATGTGCGGCACCGGGGCCAGCGCATAGAAGGTCGAATGCCCCTCCGGCGCCAGGCTGGGATCGGTGACGGTCGGGTGGTGGAGATAGAGCGAGAAATCCTCCGACAGCACGCCGGTATCGTAGATGTCGGTCAGCAGGCCCTTATAGCGCGGACCGAACAGGATCATGTGGTGCGGGATGCCCGGCCATGCGCCCTTGATCCCGAAATGGACGACGAACAGCGACGGCGAGTAACGCTTGCGCTCCAGCGCATTGACCGTCCGCCGCGCCGAGCGATTGTCGGACAGCAGGTCGCGATAGCTGTGCATGATGTCGGCATTGGTCGCGACCGCATCCGCCTGGATGGTCAGGCCGCTCTTCGTTACCACGCCGGTCGCGCGATCGCCCAGCGTCTCGATCCGGGTGACGGGGTCGCCCAGCCGCAGCACGCCCCCGATCCGCTCGAACTGCGCAACCATGCCCGCCACCAGCCGGTTGGTGCCGCCGCGCGCGAACCAGACGCCGCCGTCGCGCTCCAGCTTGTGGATCAGCGCATAGATGGCGCTGGTCGTCATCGGATTGCCGCCGACCAGCAGCGTGTGGAAGGACAGCGCCTGGCGCAGCTTTTCCGACTGCACGAACTTCGACACCATCGTGTAGACCGAATTCCACGCCTGATATTTCATCAGCGAGGGCGCGGCCTTGATCATCGATGCGAAGTCGAGGAACGCGACATGGCCGAGCTTCTCATAGCCTTCGCGGTAAACGCCCGCCGCATAGTCCAGGAACCGGCCATAGCCCGCGATATCGTCGGGATTCAGCTTGGCGATTTCCGAGCGCAGCTGGGTGTCGTCGTTGCTATAGTCGAAATTGGTGCCGTCGACCCAGTTCAACCGGTAGAAGGGGCTGACGGGATCGAGCTGCACGTCCTCGGACATGGTGCGCCCGGTCAGCGCCCATAATTCCTCGAGGCACGCCGGATCGGTGATGACCGTCGGACCCGCGTCGAAGGTGAAGCCGTCGCGCTCCCAATAATAGGCGCGGCCGCCGGGCTTGTCCCGCGCCTCGACGATGGTGGTCTGCACGCCCGCCGATTGCAGGCGGATGGCCAGCGCCAGGCCGCCAAAGCCCGATCCGATGACGACCGCGGTCTTCATGCGCGGCCCCCCGAATGGCCGCGCAGCGCGGCGATGGCGCGCAGGATCGGCACCGGCGGCCGTCCGGTCAGAATTCGTGCCTTGTCGGCCATGGTCGATTGCCCCGCATAGAAGCGCCCGATCAGGTCGGGCGGGAGTCGATAGAAACGTTCGAGGACACGGTATCGCTCATCGGGCTCGGCGGCCTTGAACAACATCGTGTCGAGCATCCGGTAGAAGCCGCGTGCGTCCCAGGCGGCGCGCGCCATGCGATAGGTCGCGTCGTGCAGATCGGCCCCGGCAAAGTCGCGGCGTTCGGCCAGCATCGCGGCCATGCGGATCGCATCGGGCAGCGAATAGCCGGTGGTCGGGTGGAACAGTCCGGCGCGCATCCCGGCCTTGGGCGTCCGGGCCCCGCCGCTGCGCCAATAGCCGTCGAAATCGCCGCCCATCGCGACCGGCAGCACCCCCGCCTCCTCGCGCACGACGGCCTGCGTGATCCAGCCGCGGCTGTCGGCATAACGCTCGATCCGCTGGACGATCGCGCGGCGGTTCAGCTCGGAGGAGGTGGAGTAATAGGTGTCCTCGACGAAGATCCGGTCCTCGGCGAAGGGCAGCACATAGACGAAGCGATAGCCGTCGACCTGCTTGACGGTGGCGTCCATCACCACCGGCCGTTCGCAGCCATGCGGACGCGCCAGTTGCAGTTCCTGCCCGACGAATTTCTGCCATCCGCACGACAGCGCCGACAGGTCGCCCGCGCCGCGCGCGTCGATGACGCCGGTCGCCTCCACCCGGTCGCCATCGGCGAAGACCGCCGCGGTGGCCGACACCGCCAGCACCTTGCGGCCCAGGATCAGCGCCTCCGGGGGGAGGACGCGGCGCACCTCGGCGTCTAGCCGGTGGCTTTCGATCGAATAATAGGTCTGGTCGAGGGTGCGGGCATGGGCCGGGAAGGCCACGTCATAGCTACGCCAGCCATGCGCCACGACCCGCTCGACGATCCAGCGGTCGCGCTTGGCGACGTCGCTGCCGAAGAAGGACCAGAGATGGTTGCCGCCGATCGTCTCACCCGCATCGACCAGGCGCACGTCCATCGACGGGTGGCGTGCCTTCAGCGCCAGCGCGATCAGGCCGCCCGCCAGCCCCGCGCCAATGATCGCAACATCGCAGGAGATTTTGGCCGCCATCCCCGCACCGCTACCGCAAAGCGGCGGTCAGGCAAAGAGCCGGTGACGGGATCGCTGACGTCACAGCAGAACCGCCGTGTCGGGCGCATCGCCGGTCGCGAAGGTGCCGATGACCTGCCAGCGCGCCAGATCGATCATCGCGATCCGGTCGTCGTCCAGCGCGGCATAGAGGATCGACCCGCCATCGGGCAGGTTCAGCCCCGGCGCGGCGGCGGGCAGGGGTAGGCGGGCTTCCTCGGCCAGGGTGGCGGGGTTGTGGCGGGTCAGGCTCTTGTCGGCCTGGTTCGAGACGATCAGGCGGCCGTCGCCCTGCACGATCACCCGCACCGCCTCGCCGCGCAGGGTCGTGCGGGCGCGGGGCTGGAGCGTGATCGCGTCGAGCGCATGGAGGATGCCCGTCGGGCGGTCGACGACATAGAGGGTGCGGGTATCGGGGCTGAGCGCCAGTCCCTCGGGCGCGGCGCCGATATGCTGCTTGACCGGCGCGAAGCTGGCATCGTCGGGGTTCACCATGATGACCATGCCGCTCATCGTATCGGCGATATAGGCGCGGCTGCCATCGGGCTTCACCACGAAATAATGGCTGCGCGCGCCGCCGACCGGGATCAGCCGGTCGGGTGTCTCGGCGGTGGCGGGGCGGTCGAACCGGGCCAGCACGCTGTCGGTTTCGGACAGCGCATAGAGCCTTCCGCTCGCATCCGTCCGCATGCCGTGCCAGCGGCGATAGGGCGCCATATCGATCGTCCGCGCCAGACGCCGCTGCTGGAGGTCGATCACCCAGAGCTGATGCCCGCCTTCGCCCGCCGCCTGCCAGCCCTTGACCCCGTAACCGCCGACATAGGCGAAGCGGCCGGCGGGGTCGGCGACCATCTCGTGCGGCTGCACGCCCAGCGCGACGCTGCCCAGCGGGCGCCCGTCGGGCACGCCGTAGAAGGCGACGCGGCCCGCGCCCTTCTCGACCACCGCCAGCGTGCCCGGCCGGACGGGGGCGGCGGCCTGGGCGCGGCGCCAGGCCAGCGGCAGGGTGGTGGCGATGCCCAGCGCGGCCAGACCCCATAGCCCCTGGCGACGATCGATCAGCGACATGGACGGGCCTCCTGCAAACGATACATCATGGCCAGACGTGGCGCGGGCGCGGATGTTCCCCCCGCGACGGAGCCATGCGCACGGTGATGCGTCTTTTCGACAGGAATGGGGCGTGTCGCATGTTGCGGTGAAACGGCCCATTGAATAGGTGAGCCGCATGATCCGTCCTCTGAACGAAAGCGTCGCCGTCGCCCCCCAGATCCTTCCCGAGGATGTCGCGGCGATCAAGGCGGCGGGCTATACCGCCATCGTCAACAACCGTCCCGATGGCGAGGAGCCCGGCCAGCCGACCGGCGATGCGATCCGGGCCGCGGCGGAGGATCAGGGGCTGGCCTATACCGCCATCCCGGTGACGCCGGGCGGGTTCAGCCACGAGATGGTCGACCAGATGACCCAGGCGCTGGTCGAGGCCAAGGGGCCGGTGTTGGCGTTTTGCCGCTCGGGCACGCGCAGCTGCAATCTGTGGGCGCTGGCGGCGGCCAAGGCGGGGCGCAATCCCACGCTGATCGTCATGCAGGCCGAGGGCGCGGGCTATGACCTGTCCGGCCTTCGCCCGACGCTGGAAGCCTTGTCGGGCGCGGCGGGATGATCCTGCCCGTCACCGGCACGCTGGCGGGCTGGGCGCTTGCCGGGGCGGGCGTGGGCATGGCCCTGGGCGGCGTCGGGATCGGCTGGCTGGTCCGCCGCCGCCGCGACCGGCGCGTCGGATCGCCCGAAGAGGTCGCCGCGGCGGCCGAGGCGGCGCTGGCGGGCTTTGCGGTGTCGGGCGCGGTGGTCGGCGCCGACGGGCAGGGTGCGCTGGCGGTGGCAACCGACGGCCGGGTCGCGGCGATCAAGCTGCGCGGCCGTCGGCTGGTGGTGCAGGAAATCCCGTGGACGCGGGTCCGCTCCACCACACAGGGGATCATCGCCGAAGCGGGCGGCCGGTTCGGGCCGGTCACGCTGGCCGGGGTCGATGTGCTGGACATCCGGCGGCTGGCCCCGCGCTAGGGCCGAGCGGCGTTCAGCGATGCCTTTCCATCCCTCGCCCCTCGCAGAGGGGAGAGGGTTGCGCAGACTTGGTCTTTGCGAAAGCAAAGGCTTAGTCGGAGCTGGGTGAGGGGTGCATGCGCGTAGCGCGCGAGCCCTTAGGCTCGCTCAACCCCTCACCCAAGCTGCGCTAGCCAGCAGGCTGGCAAGCTTCGCTAACCCTCTCCCCTGTCCAGGGGAGAGGGGAAGAAGGGGACTTCAGTCCCGCAGCGCGCGTTCGCCCTCGAACATGTAATCCCGCGTGACCGGCACCGACAGGCGACCGCGCGTCAGCTGGACCTGATAGTTGCACAGGCCCCCGTTGCGGAACGCCGCGCCCGCGCCCGCCAGATAGAAGAGCCACATGCGATAGAAACGCTCGTCATACAGGTCGACGATCCGGTCCTTCGCCGCCACCGTCCGCTCGTACCAGATGTCGAGCGTCCAGCCATAATGACAGCGCAGCACCTCCACATCGGTCAGGAACATGCGCATCCCCTCCTGCGCGCGCACGATCTCGGACAGGGCCGGGTTATAGCCGCCGGGGAAGATATATTTGGTCGTCCAGTCGTCGGTGACGCCCGGTCCGCTCAAGCGCCCGATGGTGTGGAGCAGCATCACCCCGTCGTCGGTCAGCAGGTCGCGGCACTTGCGGAAGAAGGTCCGGTATTGCGGCGGGCCGACATGCTCGAACATGCCGACCGAGACGATGCGGTCGAACCGCCCCTCCACCCGGCGATAGTCGATCAGCTCGAACTTCACCTTGTCCGACACGCCCAGCGCCTCGGCCCGCGCGCGCGCGACCTTCAGCTGTTCTTCGGACAAGGTGACGCCCAGCACCTCGGCGCCGCATTTCTGGTGCAGGTACAGCGCCATGCCGCCCCAGCCGCAGCCGATGTCGAGGACCTTCATCCCCGGCTCGATCGCCAGCTTGGCGGCGATATGCGCCTTCTTGTCGCGCTGGGCCCGCTCCAGGTCGTTCTGCGGATCGGTGAAATAGGCGCAGCTATATTGCTTGTCGGTGTCGAGGAAGAGTTCGTACAGCGTGCCCGACAGGTCGTAATGATGCGCGACGTTCTTCTTCGACCGCCGCTCCATGTTGATCCGGTCGACCCGGTGCTTGACCGCGCCCGCCGCCCGCACCAGCCAGGACGGGTTGAGATTGGCCCGGCCCGCTTCCCATTTGTCGTTGGCGGTCAGCAGTTCGACCAGGTCGCGGACATCGCCCTTCTCGACCAGCAGGCGACCGTCCATGAAACATTCGCCCGCCGCCAGCGCGGGGTTGCGGACGATCTGCCCCGCCACCCGCGAGTCCGTGAAGCGGATCGCGACGTCGGGATAACCGGGATCGGGCGTACCGAATTCGCGGACGGTGCCGTCATGATGGGTGAGGGACAGGCGGCCCTTGCGGACCGCGCGCGACAGAAAGAGATCGATCAGCGCCATATGGCACCGACTAGTGCCTTAAATTCCGGCATACCAGTCATAATCGACATGGTCTTCCCAATAGCCGCCCTTGCCCAAACCTATGTTGGACAGGTTTTCGACCGCATCGATCGCCATGAGATATTTGGCGTGCTTGTAACCCAGCTGCCGCTCGACCCGCAGGCGCAAGGGCGCGCCGTGGCCGACGTCCAGCATCCGCCCGTTCATGCCCCAGGCCAGGATGGTCTGCGGGTGAAAGGCGTCGATCAGGTCGAGCGATTCGTAATAGGGCTGGCCGCCATAGAGATCGGCGCAGGTGAAGACGACATAGCGCGCCCGGCTGCTGATATTCGCCGCCTTCAGCACATTGCCCAGCATCGGCCCCATCCACTCGCCGATCGCGCTCCAGCCCTCGACGCAATCGTGGCGGGTGATCTGGCGGCGGGCCGGAAACTCGCCGATCTGGCGCAGCGAGAGCGAGAGGGGGGTGCCGACCAGCCCGCCGACCTTCAGCCGCCAGTCCTGAAAGCGATTCGCCACCAGCGCGGCATATTCGGGCGTCCCCGGATCGCGCGTGCCGTTGGTGCGGAAATAGGGCGACATCTGGTCGCGGCGATATTCCGGCGCCAGCGCGCCCCGGTCCATCAGCGCCCGCTGCAATCCCTTTTGCATATCCTCGCCCGCGAACAGGATCTTGCGCGCGGTCGGCTGCTCGATGATCCGGTCGCACCCGGCCAGCAACAGCCCGGCCCCGCCGGTCAGGATCGTCCGGCGACGAATCAGCGCGCTCATTCGGGGACCCTCCAGCGGCCGGTAATCATCGAGCGCATCTCGTTGCCCGCACCCGCCAGGATGACCAGCACGAGGTGGACGATGGTGAACAGCGCCAGCGCGCTGGCGGTGATGAAATGGATCGAGCGCGCCGATTGCCGCCCGCCCAATATCTCCAGCACCCAGGGCCAGGCGGCGTTCATGCCCGGCGACAGCGCGATCCCGGTCAGGATGGCGAGCGGCAATGCGATGAACAGGACCAGCACATAGCTGAGCTTCTGGAACAGGTTGTACGCGCGAGGGGCCTCTTCGTCATGAAAGCGAAAGGCCAGATGCCGCCCCAGGTCCGCCCGGATCGCGGCGGCACGCAACTCGTGCGCCCGGATGCGCAGGTCGCGCTGGAAATGCCGGGTCGCCAGCCCCCCGATCATATAGGCGAGCAGCCCGAACCCCAGCACCAGCGCGAAGAACAGGTGCCAGCGGCGCGAGATCGCCAGGTTGTAGCGCGTGGGAATCGTGATCCAGCCGGGGAAATGCGGCAGGCTGGCCCAGGCGTGATCGAAATTCGCGCCATAGCGTCCCCAATACAGCCGGGGATGCGCGTTGGAGATGCCCAGCCCCGATCCCAGCAGGATCAGCACCGCGACCGCATTGACCCAGTGCCAGACCCGCGTCACCCATCCATGACGACGGATGACGGTTCCGGGCCCCTTCCGGGGTCTTTCCGGCTCGGTCGGCGTTCCGGCTTCCATTCGCACTCCCTTTCGGTGACCATCCATGATCGACAACTGGCATTTCTACGAACCCGTCAACGGCCATGGGCTGGCCCATGATCCCCTGAACGCGATCGTCGCCCCCCGGCCCATCGGCTGGATCGGCAGCCGGTCGTCGGCGGGGGTCAACAATCTGGCACCCTACAGCTTTTTCAACGTCTTCAACTACCGTCCGCCGCTGATCGGCTTTTCGTCGCAGGGGTGGAAGGACTCGGTCGCCAATATCGCGGAGACCAAGGTCTTCACCTGGAACCTGGCCACCATGACGCTGGCCGATGCGATGAATGCCAGTGCATCGCATGTCCCGGCGGAGGTGGACGAATTCGCGCTGGCGGGCGTGGCGGCGGAGGACGGGCGGCTGGTCGCCGCGCCGCGCGTCGCCCAGAGCCCGGTGTCGTTCGAATGCCGCCTGACCCAGCTCGTCCGGCTGGAGACCAAGGAAGGGCGCGCGCTCGACCAGTGGCTGGTCATCGGCGAGGCGGTGGGCATCCATATCGCCGCCGATCTGATCGAGAACGGAATCTACCAGACCGCCCGCGCCCGCCCGATCCTGCGCGGCGGCGGCCCGGTCGATTATTTCGAGGTGACCGAGGCGGCCCGATTCGAGATGAGGCGGCCCGACTAAGGCGGATCGATATTCGGCGATGCCAGTCCGTCCCTCGCCCCTCGCAGAGGGGAGAGGGTTGCGCAGACTTGGTCTTTGCGAAAGCAAAGGCCTAGTCGGAGCTGGGTGAGGGGTGGGCGCTCGCTTGGCGAGCGCCGCGAGCCTTCAGGCTCGCTCAACCCCTCACCCAAGCTGCGCTAGCCAGCAGGCTGGCAAGCTTCGCTAACCCTCTCCCCTGTCCAGGGGAGAGGGAAGAAGGCTGGCTGCACCGCGACTGGCTTCACTATCGACCCGCAGAGGGAGGCGGCCAGCGCGGCCATTAAACGTTGATTTAGATTATAGAGCCCAAAATGCCTGCCCAATGGGAGGCATGTGATGATTCGATAATATGCTGGTGCGATGGCGCGGGATGGCCGGGGGTGGGTCGATCCTGGCGCGAACTCTATTTCTCACCGCATGTTCCTTGCGGCGGTCCGGGCCGGGGTGGGGCTCGACCAGGGCAGGGCGCCATGCGGTCCCGATTGTGTCGAGGCACCCCTTATGCTGTCCGAATGGCTGCACATGCGCGAAGAGTTGACGCGCGTCATGACCCAACATCGCGCCCTGTGCGGCGCGTCCGCGCCCGATCCCGTTGCGCTGAGTCGCAACCGCTGGCTGATCTCCAATGTCAGTCGCCAGCGTGCGACCTGGCTGACCGGCACGGCGCTGCCCGTCGCCGAGCGGCTGGCCCATACGCCCGGCGGCGCTGGCTGGCTGGCCTTGCAGGCGCATGTCCCCGCCTATCGCCAGCGCATCTCGGGCTTCGTATCGCGCTGGCCGATCGAGGCGATCGTCAAGGACTGGGTCGGCTATCGCCACGCCACCGCCGAGCTGCGCTTCGAGATCGCGCAGTGGCTCCGCAAGGAGGAGGCCGCGATGCGGGCGCTGGTGGCGGAGATGGAGTCGATGCCCGCCATGCCGCTGCTCAAAGCCGGTCAGGCATAGCCGCGCCAGAAGAACACCGCCGTCGTCACCGTCGTCAGGAGCAGGGTCCAGCCACGGATCAGGCCGGGGGGCAGCTTGCGCCCGATCAGCGCACCGCTCCACCCGCCCGCTATCCCGCCCGCCAGCATCGGCAGGCACTGGGCCCAGGCGACCATGCCGGTGACGACGAACACCAGCGTGGCGGCCGCGTTGGCGGTCGCCAGCATCAGCGTGCGCGGCGCGGCCAGTTGCGCCGGGTTGCGGCCCGACAACAAGCCCCAGGCGGCGGTCAGCATCATGCCGATGCCGCCGCCGAAATAGCCGCCATAAACGCCCAGCACCGCCTGCGCACCGATCAGCGCGCGGGGGCCGGGCCGGGCGATCCGCGCCAGCCAGTCCGAGGCATGGCGCCCGGCGGCGATGGCGATCGTCGCGGTCAGCAACAGCCAGGGCACGATCAGGTCGAAGGCGCGCGGCGGCGTCAGGAACAGCAACACGCTGCCCAGCAGCGCGAAGCAGAAGGTGATCGCCGCCATCCGGCGCATCGACACGCCCATCACCGGCTCCAGCCCGTGGCGATAGGCCCAGACGCTGGCCATCGCGGCGGGTTGCAGCGCGACGTTGGAGGTGGCGTTGGCGATGGTGGAGGGCAGGCCGAGCGCGATCAGCGTCGGCATGGTCGAGAAACTGCCCCCGCCCGCCAGCGCATTCATCGCACCCCCGACAAAGCCCCCGGCGGCGGCGAGCGCGAGAAAGGTCCAGTCGATCATCGGGGCGGGTAACGCATGGTGCGGGGCTTCCGTGCCTCAACCGAGGGCGGGCGGCAAGCACTTGAGCATTCCTCCCCTGCAAGGGGAGGGGGACCATGCGCAGCATGGTGGAGGGGTGTCATCCTATCGAGAGCGGGACACCCCTCCGTCAGGCCTTCGGCCTGCCACCTCCCCTTGCAGGGGAGGAAAAGATCAGCCCAAAGCCGCGAACTTCTCTTCCGCCTCGCGGTCGAGCTGTGCGCGGCTCTTCTTCTCGGCGGCGGTCTTCAGCTGGCCGCAGGCGGCGTCGATGTCGCGCCCGCGCGGGGTGCGCACCGGCGCCGAGATGCCGCCCTCGAACACGATGTCGGAGAAGCGGCGGATCCGCTCCGGGGTCGAGCATTCGTAATCGGCGCCGGGCCAGGGGTTGAACGGGATCAGGTTCACCTTGGCGGGCAGCTTATAGTGGCGCAGCAACCGGACCAGCTCGTGCGCATCGGCGTCCGAGTCGTTCTTGTCCTTCAGCATCACATATTCGAAGGTGATACGCCGGGCGTTGTTGGCGCCCGGATAGTCGGCACACGCCTGAAGCAGTTCCTCGATGCCGTATTTCTTGTTCAGCGGCACGATCTCGTCGCGCACGTCCTTGGTCACGGCGTGGAGCGAGACGGCCAGGTTCACGCCGATCTCTTCGCCCGCGCGCGCCATCATCGGGACGACGCCGCTGGTCGACAGGGTGATGCGACGCTTGGAGAGCGCGAGACCGTCGCCATCCATCACCAGCTTCAGCGCATCGCGTACCGCATCGAAATTATAGAGCGGCTCGCCCATGCCCATCATGACGATGTTGGTCAGCATCCGCCCCTCGGGCTGGCTGGGCCATTCGCCCAGCGAGTCGCGCGCCAGCATCACCTGCCCGACGATCTCGCCCGCGGTCAGGTTGCGCACCAGGCGCATCGTGCCGGTGTGACAGAAACGGCAGTTCAGCGTGCAGCCGACCTGGCTCGACACGCACAGCGTACCCCGATCCGCGTCGGGGATGAACACCATCTCGTAATCCTGCCCGTCGGGCGAACGGAGCAGCCATTTGCGCGTGCCGTCGCTCGACACCTGCGCCTCGACCACGTCGGGACGGCCGATGACGAAGCGTTCCTCCAGCCAGGGATGCTGCGCCTTGGCGATGTCGGTCATGTCGGCGAAGCGGGTCGCGCCGCGATTGTAGAGCCAGTGCCAGATCTGCTTGGAGCGCAGCTTGGCCTGTTTCAGTTCCATGCCGCCGGACAGCAGCGCCTCGCGCAACTGGTCCTTGGTCAGCCCGATCAGGTCGACTCGGCCATCGGGGCGCGGTTGCACGCCGCGCGGCACGGGCACGGGATCGATGTGCCCGGGGATGGGCATGGGGGCGGCCGAAACTGTCTGCATCGCGTGGCCATAGCGCAAAATCGCATCCATTTCCACTGGTACGAGGACGCGCCCGATGGATGGCTAAGGACGCATCACGCAGGACAGAGTCGCGGCATCGATCGCCGCCGCCGCGCCCGCCAGCGCATAGGTGTCGGCAAAGGGGCGGCGGCCGGGATCGACCGCCGAGACGCTCATGCTGCGCCCCGACCGCATCGCCATGACCAGCGCATGGTCGGTCGCGGCATCGGGCGCCCAGAGCAGCCGGTCGGTGCCGACCAGCGGAAAGCGCCGCTCGCCGATCGACAGCGTCACCGGCGTCTCGCGGTCGCGCGGCAGGCTGAGGCGCAGCGCGAAGGAGGCGCGGAGGCGCTTGGCGGGCCAGGTGCCGACGCTGGCGAAACCCCCCGTCCGCCCGTTGGCCAGCACCGGCCGGGCGATGGCATAGCAGCGGCCCGGATCGCGAAACGCGCCCCAGCCCTTGTAGATGCCGATCGTCTCGCGCGCGGAGGCGGGCGCGGCGGCGAGCAGCAGGATCAGCGCCAGCCGTCTCATGCCGAAGGCCGGTGGACCAGCGTCTCGCGCCCCCGCTCGATCATCACGATCGACCCCTGCGGCAGGCGCTCGGCGACCGGCACGCCGCAATGCGTGTCGTTGGCCAGGCCCAGCAGCAGCCCGCGCAGCACCCGACTGGACAGGCCGTGCATCAGGATCAGGCGATCGCCGTCATGGTCCTGCGTATCGGCCATCCATCGCCCCAGCCGCTCGGCCATCGCCGCATAGGTCTCGCCATCGGGGGCGGCCACCGCCATGCCATGCGGATGGACGACGGGGCCATGGGTTGCGGTCAGCTCGGCCAGGGTGCGGCCGCCCCAGCTGCCGAACCCCAGTTCGATCAGCCGGACATCCTGATGCGTCCGGTGCCAGTCCAGCCCCAGATGCTCGGCGATGACCGCCAGCGTCTGCAACGCGCGGCCGGCGGGCGAGGACCAGAGGGTCAGCGCGGGACCTTCGCCCACGAGACCTTCGCCCAGCCGTTCGCGCAGTATCGTGCCGATCGCCTCGGCCTGGGCAAAGCCCTTGCGGGTCAGCGGGGTGTGCAGGTCGACCCGGTCGCCCTGGATGCGTCCGATCCGGTTGAACACGGTTTCGCCATGCCGGGCAATATAGTCGCGGCCGCGTCGGGCGGGCAGGGCATCGGGGGTCGCCATGGCCGCATCCCTGTCGTGGCTGTTGCGCGTATGCAACGCTTTTTCCTGTTTAGCTGAGGTTCATGCAACGCAGGCGGTTTCCCGTCATTGAGCGTGCGACCGCCACCTGTAACGGCGGCCTGTACAGTAACGGAGTAAGTTATGCGTAAGCTCATGCTCGCCGCCCTGGCGACCTCGGCCGCCATCGCCGCCGCGGCCCCCGCCGCCGCCCAGACCGCGCAGCCCTTCACGGGTTTCCGCGTCGAGGGGCTGATCGGCTATGACAGCCTGAACGACCGCCAGGGACAGGACAAGAGTTCGAGCGACGGCGTGCTTTACGGCGCCGGCATCGGCTATGACATTCCGGCGGGCCCGGTGATCCTGGGTGCCGAGGGCGAGATTTCGGGCAGCAGCTCGGATACGCGCAGCAACGGCATCCGCGTCGCGGGCGACGAATTCCGCCTGGGCGCGGGACGCGATCTCTATGCCGGTGCGCGCGTCGGCTATGTGATCTCGCCGGTCGCGCTGGGCTATCTGAAGGCCGGTTACACCAACGCCAAGTTCGATGCGCGCTACACCACGGCGGGCGTCACCACCGTCAATTCGCAGGAAGTCGGCGGCTATCGCCTGGGCGCGGGCCTGGAATATGCGATCAGCCCGAACACCTTCGTGAAGGGCGAATATCGCTACTCGCATTATGACGAGCTGGACGGCGTCGGCATCAATCCGAACCGCCACCAGTTGATGGCCGGCCTGGGCCTGCGTTTCTAAAGGATCGCGGGTTTTCCACATTAACGGTGGTTTTACCCCAATGTTGGAGGGGTCGGAGCCTTGCTCCGGCCCCTTCTTCGCGGGTAGGAACCAAGGCCATTTATCACTATCGGAATCGGACCATGCGGTCGTTCCGGCGGGGGATTTCGAGATGAAGGCGACGATCGAACGCGCAACGCTGCTCAAGGGATTGAGCCATGTCCAGTCCGTGGTGGAGCGGCGGAACACGATTCCGATCCTCTCCAACGTGCTGCTGGAGGCGACGGCCGAGGGCCAGCTGCGCATGATGGCGACCGACCTCGACCTCCAGATCAACGACAGCGTCGCCGCCGCCGTCGACCAGCCGGGTTCGACCACCGTGTCGGCGCACACGCTGTTCGACATCGCGCGCAAGCTGCCCGAGGGCGCGCAGGTCCAGCTGACCGCCGCCGAAGGGCGCATGACCATCGTGGCGGGCCGCGCGCGCTTCTCGCTGGGCACCCTGCCGCGCGACGACTTCCCGGTCATCGCCGAGGGCGAGCTGCCCACCCAGTTCGAGCTTTCGGTCGAACTCCTCAAGCAGATCATCGACAAGACCCGCTTCGCCATCTCGACCGAAGAGACGCGCTATTATCTGAACGGCATCTTCCTGCACGTCGCCGAGGATAACGGCGCACCCGTGCTGAAGGCTGCCGCCACCGACGGCCACCGCCTGGCGCGCGTCACCATCGAGCGTCCGCAGGGCGCCGAGGGGATGCCCGACGTGATCGTGCCCCGCAAATGCGTCGCCGAGCTGCGCAAGCTGCTCGACGAGGTGGACGGCTCGGTCGGCGTGTCGCTGTCGGGCACCAAGATCCGCTTCGACCTGGGCCAGGCGATCCTGACCTCCAAGCTGATCGACGGCACCTTCCCCGATTACAGCCGCGTCATCCCGACCGCCAACGACAAGATCCTGAAGCTGGACCCCAAGGCGTTCATGCAGGGCGTCGACCGCGTCTCGACCATCGCGACCGAAAAGACCCGCGCGGTGAAGATGGCGCTGGACCGCGACCGGATCACCCTGTCGGTGACCAGCCCCGAAAACGGCACCGCCTCGGAAGAGGTGCCGGGCGAATATACCGCGCCGGGCTTCGAGATCGGCTTCAACAGCCGCTACCTCCTCGACATCCTGGCGCAGATCGACAGCGATCTGGTCGAAGTCCACCTGGCCGATGCCGCCGCGCCGACCCTGATCCGCGAGAATGACAAGGCGCCTGCGCTCTACGTGCTGATGCCGATGCGGGTCTAAGCCACCCCTATTCCTCCCCTGCAAGGGGAGGTGGCAAGCCGTAGGCCTGACGGAGGGGTGTCCCGCTATCGAGAGGGTGACACCCCTCCACCAGCTTCGCTGGTCCCCCTCCCCTTGCAGGGGAGGATGTAATGAAGGCCGATACCTTCTAAGGCGGATGCAATGCTCACCCGCCTGATCCTCACCGATTTCCGCAATCATGCCGACCTCGCGCTGAACCCCAGTGCGGGGTTCGTCGTGCTGACCGGTGAGAATGGCGCGGGCAAGACCAATGTGCTGGAGGCGGTGTCGCTGCTCGCGCCGGGGCGGGGGCTGCGTCGTGCGGCGCTGTCGGCGATGGCGCGGCAGGGGGGCAAGGGCGGGTTCGGGGTCGCCGCGACCCTGAACGGCGATGTCGAGATCGCGACCGGCGCGCTCGCTTCCTCGCCCGAGCGGCGGGTGGTGCGGGTGCAGGGCGCGGGGACGAGCGCCAATGCGCTGGCCGACTGGCTGTCGGTCCTGTGGCTGACCCCGGCGATGGACCGGCTGTTCGTCGAGCCCGCATCGGAGCGGCGGCGCTTCCTCGACCGGCTGGTGCTGGCGCTGGCCCCGGCGCATGGGATGCACGCGACCCGCTATGACGCGGCGATGCGCGAGCGCAACCGCTTGCTCGCCAGCGACGGTCCGGTCGATCCCGACTGGCTGAGCGCGCTGGAGGCGCGGATGGTCGAGCATGGCGCGGCGGTCGATGCCGCACGCGTCGCGGCGGTTGCGGCGCTCGATCAGCGGCTGGAGGAGGTGCCCGACAGCGTGTTCGCGCGCGCCGCGCTGGCGCTGGAGGGGGAGGCGGTCGACCCGGCCGCCTTTGCCCATGCGCTGGCGATGGGCCGCAGGCGCGATGCGGCGGCGGGGCGGGCGCTGGTGGGACCGCACCGCGCTGACCTGGCGGTGACGCATGTGGCGAAGGGACAGGCGGCGGCGCTGTGTTCGACCGGCGAGCAGAAGGCGCTGCTGCTGGGCATCGTGCTGGCGCATGCCGACCTCGTCACCGAGCGGCGCGGGGTGCCGCCGGTGCTGCTGCTCGACGAGGTGGCGGCGCATCTCGACCCGTCCCGCCGCGCCGCGCTGTTCGAGCGGCTGGCCGGGCGGGGGCAGGTATGGATGACCGGGACCGAGCCCGCGCTCTTCGCCGATGTGCCGGGCGAGGCGACGCGGGTCGTTTTCTAGGGGGCGGCATTCAGGATTGCCTTTCCTTCCCTCGCCCCTCGCAGAGGGGAGAGGGTTGCGCAGACTTGGCCTTTGCGAAAGCAAAGGCTTAGTCGGAGCTGGGTGAGGGGTGGGCGCTCGCTTGGCGAGCGCGCGAGCCTTTGGGCTCGCTCAACCCCTCACCCAAGCTGCGCTAGCCAGCAGGCTGGCAAGCTCCGCTAACCCTCTCCCCTGTCCAGGGGAGAGGGGAAGAAGCGATTCTTAATGTCGATCCGCCGCAAATTTGCCGGAGTCTCTCAACTCTCCCCTATCCCCTCCCGCTGGCGGGAGGGGCATGCTCCGGTTCAACGGCAGGGCTACTATCGGCGTGTACCGGACGTCGCCCGGCAACGCACCCCTCCCGCAAGCGGGAGGGGATGGGGGAGGGCAAAGGTGTCTCGCAGAGCCCATCACCTCACTGGCACAGTCTCACCGCCACCCTGTCGAGCGCGCGGTCGTGACTCGCCGTCTCGCCCGCGCTCAGGAACCCCTGTCGGGCCACGAAGCGATCGGCGTCGCGGCGAACCTGCTCGACATCGTGCCACAGGGCCTGCGCCTCGGCCTGCGACAGACGGCGCGCCTTGCGGGCATTGCCGATGTCCGCCTCCAGGATATTGGCGCGCATCGCGACATGCGCCTGGCGCGGATCGCGGCTCTTGCCGCCGGTGGGCGCGCGCAGGCGGTGTTGCTGCGCCAGGTCGCAGCCGGGATAGTCGCGGCCCATCGGCCGGGCCGCGACGGGCAGCGCGGCCATGGCCGTCGACAGCGTCGCCAGGAACAGGGTTCTGCCGGTCATCATATCTCTCCCATCGGATGATGCGGGGATTCTACGCGCGAGCGGCTTGCTCGCTCCCGACCGGGGCGTGACATTCCCGTCAGCCGGGCGGTTTCCACGCCCCCGGACCGGCGGCGTGCGGGGGTGCGCGAAAGGGGCCCGCCGCCTCCCATTTCGCTTCCCCTTGGGGGCCGGAATTCCTATATACTCGCTATGGCAGATACCCCCCAGACGAATGAGTACGGCGCCTCCTCGATCAAGGTGCTGAAGGGCCTCGACGCGGTGCGCAAGCGGCCGGGCATGTATATCGGCGACACCGACGACGGTTCGGGCCTGCACCATATGGTGTTCGAGGTCAGCGACAATGCGATCGACGAAGCACTGGCGGGGCATTGCGACCGCATCGACATCCAGCTGAATGCCGACGGCTCGGTCAGCGTCACCGACAATGGCCGCGGCATCCCGACCGGCATCCACCCCGAAGAGGGCGTCTCGGCGGCCGAGGTCATCATGACCCAGCTCCATGCGGGCGGCAAGTTCGAGAACACGTCGGACGACAATGCCTATAAGGTGTCGGGCGGCCTGCACGGCGTCGGCGTGTCGGTGGTCAATGCGCTGTCCGAGTTCCTCGACCTGACCATCTGGCGCGACGGCGAGGAGCATTATATGCGCTTCGCGCACGGCGATGCGGTCGCGCCGCTCAAGGTCGTCGGCAAGGCCGAGCCGGGGCAGAAGGGCACCCGCGTCACCTTCCTGCCTTCCCCTTCCACCTTCAAGATCACCGAGTTCGACTTCGACAAGCTGGAGCACCGCTATCGCGAGCTGGCATTCTTGAATTCGGGCGTCCGCCTGTTCCTGACCGATGCGCGCCATGACGAGCCTAAGACCGTCGAGCTATACTATGAGGGTGGCATCGCCGCCTTCGTGAAGTGGCTGGATCGCTCCAAGTCGCCGCTCTTCCCTGAACCCATCGCCATCCATGGACAGCGCGATGCGATCGGCATGGACGTCGCGCTGGAGTGGAACGACAGCTATTACGAGAACGTCCTCGCCTTCACCAACAACATCCCCCAGCGCGACGGCGGCACGCATATCGCGGCGTTCCGCGCGGCGCTGACCCGCACGCTCAACAATTATGCCGACAAGTCGGGCCTTCTGAAGAAGGAGAAGGTCACGCTGACCGGCGACGACATGCGCGAAGGCCTGACCGCAATCGTCTCGGTCAAGCTGCCCGATCCGAAGTTCAGCAGCCAGACCAAGGACAAGCTGGTCTCGTCCGAGGTCCGCCAGCCGCTGGAGGCGCTGATCGCCGACAAGCTGGCCGACTGGCTGGAGGAAAATCCGCAGAACGCCCGCGCGATCGTCGCCAAGATCATCGACGCCGCCGCCGCGCGCGAAGCCGCCAAGCGCGCCCGCGAGCTGACCCGGCGCAAGGGCGTGATGGATATCGCCTCGCTGCCCGGCAAGCTGGCCGATTGCCAGGAGCGCGATCCCGCCAAGTCCGAACTCTTCCTGGTCGAGGGTGACTCGGCCGGCGGTTCGGCCAAGCAGGGGCGCAACCGCCATTTCCAGGCGATCCTGCCCTTGCGCGGCAAGATCCTGAACACCGAGCGTGCGCGGTTCGACCGCATGATCTCGTCCAAGGAGATCGGCACGCTCATTCAGGCGATGGGCACCGGCATCGGCCGCGACGATTTCAACGCGGACAAGCTGCGTTACCACAAGATCGTCATCATGACCGACGCAGACGTCGACGGCGCGCATATCCGCACGCTGCTGCTGACCTTCTTCTACCGCCAGATGCCCGAACTGATCGAGCGCGGGCATCTCTATATCGCCCAGCCGCCGCTCTATAAGGCGACCAAGGGGCGGTCCGAGGTGTACCTCAAGGACGACACCGCGCTCGACGAATATCTGGTCGAGGCGGGCGTTTCGACCATGGTGCTGGAGGGGCCGGGTGGCGCGCGGTCGGGCAACGACCTGAAGGCGCTGGTCGATCATGCGCGGCGGATGCGTACCCTGATGCGCTACGTGCCGCGCCGCTATGACGCCGCGATCATCGAGGTGCTGGCACTGGCGGGTGCGCTCGACCCCGTGCTGACCCGCGAGCAGCGCATGGCGACGGTGGTCGAAACCACGCGCCGTCTGGAGTCGGGCGATCATGAGGCGCGCTGGTCGGCGCGGCTGACCGAGGATGGCGGCGTCCATTTCGAGCGGCTGTGGCGCGGCGTGACCGATCACCACATCGTCGAGGCCAGCTTCATCGCCTCGGCCGAGGCGCGCAAGCTCCACAGCCTGGCCGCCGAACAGGCCGAGAGCTTCGCCCAGGCGGGCAAGCTGGTGCCGCTGCGCAGCGCCGCGACCGAGCCCTCGGCCGATGTCGTGCCGACCGACGAAGAGGGCCACAGCACCACCCTGGCGCGCGGCGAGACCCGCGTGGCGCGGCCCAGCCAGTTGCTCGACGCGATCCTCACCTCGGGCCGCAAGGGCCTGGCGATCCAGCGCTACAAGGGGCTGGGCGAGATGAATGCCGAGCAGCTGTGGGAAACCACGCTCGACCCCGCCGTCCGCTCGATGCTGCGCGTGACCTCGGACGATGTCGCGGCGGCGGACGAGGTGTTCAGCCGGTTGATGGGCGAAGTGGTCGAACCCCGGCGCGAGTTCATTCAGGACAATGCCCTGAACGTGGCGAATCTGGACGTGTAAGCGGGACTATCCATTCCCCCGCTCCGTTCAGCCTGAGCGAAGTCGAAGGCCACGCGAATCCCTTGGGCTTCGACTACGCTCAGCCTGAACGGCGGTGGGGGATGACGGCATCAGAACATAGGAGAGAGCAGGCATGAAGGCGATCGCACTGGGACTGATGCTGGCGGCGGGGACGACCGTCGCGGTGGCGCAGCAAAAGCCTGGCGCGTCCGCCAAGCCTGCCGCCGTCCCGGCCTACATCACCGCCGCGCTCGCCGATCCGGCGCGGGCCGAGCAGGCGGGCGACGATGCGCGGCGCCAGGCGGCCGCCGTTCTCGCTTTCTCGGGCGTGAAGCCGGGCGACACGGTGATCGATTACCTGCCGGGCAAGGGCTATTGGACCCGTATCCTGTCGGGCATCGTCGGGCCGAAGGGGCATGTCTATGCCTATTGGCCCGCCGCCGCGCAGCGCTATGCCGAAAAGTCGCTGGGCGCGATCCAGGCGCTGAACCTGCCCAACGCCACCGTGCAGGTGCAGGCGGTGAACATCCCCGCTTCGGACAAGCCGGTCGATTTGTTCTGGACCGTCCAGAATTACCATGACGTCGCCAACAAGGATGCGGGCGAGCCTGCGCTGCGCGCCTTCGACCAGGCGGTGTTCAAGCTGCTCAAGTCGGGCGGGACCTATGTCATCATCGATCACGCCGATACGGTGGGCAAGGGGCTGGCCGACACCAACACGACGCACCGGATCGACCCCGACTATGTGAAGCGCCAGGTCCAGTCGGTCGGCTTCCGCTTCGTCGGCGAGAGCCGCGTCCTGCGCAACCCCGAGGACGACCATAGCAAGAACGTCTTCGACCCCGCCATTCGCGGACGCACCGACCAGTTCGTCTACAAGTTCCGCAAGCCCTGAACCGGGCGGCGCGCACTGGGGTTGGCGGCGGATTGGGGGAGGGGGAGCGTGGCCTTCGACTGCGCTCAGGCTGAACGGGGCGGGGGAACAGGTGCGGTGAAATCCAATCTCCGTTCAGCCCGAGCGACGTCGAAGGCCAAGGGCCGGACCCGCTAGACCGCCATCCGCAACACCGCCCGGACCCCGGCATGGTTCAGGTCGTAATCCAGTGTCGTCTGCAGGCTCTGCGCCATCGCGCGGATCAGCTTGGCGCCCAGCCCGGTGCCCTGCGGCTTCTGGTCCACCGCCATGCCGCAGCCGTCATCCTCGACCACCAGTTCGCAGCCCTGCTCGACGCGGCTCAGGAAGATGCGCACCTCGCCCGCGCGGTCGGGATAGGCATATTTGCAGGCATTGGTGACCAGCTCGGTCACGATCACCCCGATCGACACCGCGCGGTCGGTCTTCACCCGGATCGGCTCGGCGGACAGGGTCAAAGTGCGCGGGCAGCTATGATGCGACCAGCTTTCGCCCAGTTCCTCGACCAGCGCGCCCAGATAGTCGCGCAGGTCGACCTGATCGACATCATTGGCGGTATAGAGCCGCCGATGCACCTGCGCGATCGCCCGGATGCGGCGCTGCGTATCCTCCAGCGCCTCGCGCGCCTGCGCATCCGTCAGGCTGCCCTTCTGCAACCCGATCATCGCGGACACCAGCTGCAACGAATTGGCGACGCGGTGATTGACCTCGCTTAGCATCGCCTCCAGCCGGGCATTGGAAGCGCGGAGTTCGGCCTCGGCCACGGCCTTGGCGCGTTCCAGCCGGGTGCGGTCGAGCACCTGCGCGAAGCTGGCGGCGAGCAGCGCGAAGAAATCCTCGCCGACCGTCTTCACCACATAGTCGGCCGCCCCGGCCTTCAACGCGGCGACCGCGATCCGCCCCTCGTCCGAGCCCGTCACATAGACGACCGGCGGCGGATCGGGCAGCGCGGTGATCGCGGCCAGCGTCTCCAGCCCGTCCATGCCGGGCATATAATGGTCGACCGCGACCAGATCGAAATCGCCCGCCGCCGCCAGCGCGACGCCCTCGTCCCCCGATGCCGCGCACGACACCGCATAGCCATGCCGCCCGAGCGCGCGCGACACCAGCCGACGCAGCGCATCGTCGTCGTCGATATAGAGGATGCGGGGCGGGCCGCCGGTCGTCATGGGCAAGCGGGCGATCAGCCCTCGACCTCGGGCACCTGGATCACCGACAGGAACAGGCCCAGCTGGCGGATCGCCTGGGCGAAATTCTCATAATTCACCGGCTTGGTGATATAGACGTTGCAGCCCAGGTCGTAGCAGCGCTGGATCTCGACCTTGTCGTCGGTGGTGGTCAGCACGACGACCGGGGTGCGCTTGAGCGGGCTGTTTTCCGCCTTGATCTTGGCCAGGATGTCGGTGCCGCTCATGTCGGGCAGGTTCAGGTCGAGCAGGACCAGCGCCGGGCCGTTCTTCGCCGGGCCGTCGGGCGCGTTGAACAGATAGTCGAGCGCGCTGGTGCCGTCGGTATAATGGCGGATGTCGTTCAGAATGCCCGCGCGGCGGATATTCTTCTCGATCAGGCGGGCATGGCCTTCGTCGTCCTCGATCATGACGATGCCGACAGAGCGATGGTCGTTCATTCAGGCGCTTTCGATGGAAAGGGTGGCTGGTAGCGACAGGAAGAAGGTCGCGCCTTCACCCAGTTGAGATTCGACGGAAATCGTACCGCCCAGGCGATAGGCGAGCGCGCGGACATGGGCCAGGCCGATGCCCTCGCCCGGCTGGTCCTGCTGGCCCGAGCGGCGGAACAGGTCGAAGATGCGCTGGTGATCGCGCGGGTCGATGCCGCGCCCATTGTCGCGCACCACGACGATCACCCGGCCGCGCGTCTCCTCGGCGGAGACATGCACCTCGGCGGGGCGGGTCGGGTGGCGGTATTTGGTCGCGTTCTCGATCAGGTTGGACAGGATCTGCTCCAGCGCGATCCGGTCGCTGACCACCACCGGCATCGGCCGCGCGATGGTGACGGTGACGCCGCGATCGTCGATCACATGGCGGATCGAGTCGGTGATCTGTTCGGCCAACTGGTCGAGCGCGATCATCTCGGGCGCGAGGACCCGGCGTCCTTCGCGGCTGAGCTTCAGGATGGCGTTGATCAGCCGGTCCATCTTGGCGGTCGAGGTACGGATGAAGCCGATCGCCTCGGGCAGATCCTCGCGCGCGGCGAGGCGGGCTTCCTCGGTCACGATCTGCGGCGCCTCCGCCTCGGCGCGGTCGATCAGCGCGGCCAGCGGCTGGGTGGCGGCGGACAGCTCGGCGGTGAAGCCCATCACGTTCACCAGCGGCGAGCGCAGGTCGTGGCTGACGATATAGGCGAAGCGCTGGATTTCCTCGTTCGCCAGCGCCAGGTCGGCGGTGCGTTCCTTGACCTGTTCCTCCAGCGTGGCGTTGAGGTCGGCCAGCTCGGCGCGCGACCGGGTCAGGTCGCGGGTATAGCGGCGCACGGTCAGGAACGAGACGGCCGCGACCAGCACCAGCAACAGCCCCGCGACACCGACCACGGCCGAGAACAGGCGGCGGCTGGCGGTCTGTTCGCCATCGCGCAGGCGGAGCAGGCGCCGCTCCTCATGGCCCATCCGGTTGAACATCACGCGCAGCTTCTGCATCCGCTGCAACCCGCTGTCGGCGCGGAAATGGCGCAGCGCTTCGGCCCCCAGCCCGTCCTGGACCAGCGTGTTGGTCGCACGCTGGGCGGCGTCCAGCTCGGCCAGGCGGCGTTCGACTGCGCGCATCGGGATCGCCTGGGCGGGGTTGTCGGCGGTCAGGCGCTTGAGGTCGGCCAGGCGCGGAATCAGCTGGTCATGCGCCTGGTCGAAGCTGGCCAGAAAGGCGGGCGTTCCCGCCAGCATATAGCCGCGCCGCGCGGTTTCCTTCTGTTCGGCCAGGCGGCGCACCTCGGTCAGGACGCTTTCGACCTGATAGGTGTGGACCACCCAGTCGCCATGCCGATTGGTCTGGCGAATGGCATAGCCCGCCGCGATCGCCGCCATGATCAGCGCGATGAACCCCGTCACCATCGCGGCGATCAGGATGCGGCCGATCGGATTATCGGCGCTCGGCTTGGGAGATCCCTCCTGCATGACGCGACGCCTTATCGGAGGAATGTCGTGGATACCAGAGAAGTTGCGCCGCCGTTACAGCAGCATTTGCTGCGGGCTGGGGCGGCCGACATGACCGCCGCCCTGCCGCCGCGCCATCTCGGTTTCGGCGGTGAAGCGGACATCGGGGTCGCGGTCGGTCAGGAACCCGATCAGCGAGTCCTCGTCGATCTCGCGCCAGTCCTTGCCGCGATCGGGGCCATAGCGGACGCGCGGCAACAGGCCGGGGCTGCGCGACCATTCCAGCAGCTGCGCCAGGCCCGCCTCGTTCAGCTGGTCGCGCAGATGGTGCGCGGTGACATAGGCGTCGGGAAAGGCGCGGTGGATGGGCAGGCCGCGCTCATGCACCAGCCCGGCGGGCTTGCGCCAGTAGCGCAGGACCTGGTTGGAGAAGCTGGGGCTGTCGGGCCACAGGCGCAGCGCGCATTTCCAGGTGCAGATCCAGTCGGCGGACTGGGTCATGGCGGGGGTGCAATATTGCTGCTCGAAATCGGCGCGGTGCGCCGCCAGCGCCAGGCGACGCGGCCAGGGGTCGAGCACGCGCCGCGCGACATCGTGCCACCAGGGGGCGTCGGCGACCTGCTCGTCCAGGATATGGTGGATCGCCTGGGTGATCGGCGGAATCGGACGGCCGGGATTGACCAGGATATTGCCGCCTTCGCCCTCCAGCTCCCAACGGCCGTCCTTGCCCAGCGCCACGTCCTGCCACCCGATCTCGCACACGCCGTGGGTGGGCGGGGCCTGTCCGGTCGTCTCCAGGTCGATGACACGGATAATCTGGGGCTGGGGACGCTGCATGGCCCCTATGTGGGCGTTCGGGGCGCGAAAAGCGAGGGGCTTGTCCCCCGTGCTATCCCATCAGGGCGCGGTCGCGCAGGCCGCGCCAGACATGCAGCGCCTGCACCGTCTCGGCCACGTCGTGCACGCGGATCAGCTGCACCCCCGCCTCCGCCCCCTTCAGCGCCAGCGCCAGCGAGCCGCCGAGCCGGGCATCGACCGGGGCTTCGTTCGACAGCGCACCGATCATCCGCTTGCGGCTGGCCCCCAGCATGATCGGACAGCCCAGGCCGTGGAAAAGGGCCAGCCCGTTGATCAGCGCGAGATTGTCGGCCAGCGACTTGCCGAAGCCGATGCCCGGATCGACCATGATCCGCGACCGATCGACCCCGGCGGCCACCACCGCCGCGACCCGCGCCTCCAGCCAGTCGAACACGTCCGTCAGCACATCGCCGTAACCGACCCGGCCATGCCCGCCCTTGTCGGGGTCGGGGGAGTGCATCAGGATCACGGGGCAGCCCGCCTTGGCCACCACCTCCAGCGCGCGGTCGTCCCACAGGAGCGCGGCGACATCGTTGACGATGCCCGCACCCGCCGCGAGCGCCGCCTCCATGACGGCGGCCTTGCGCGTGTCGATCGACACCAATGCGCCGCCGCGCGCCAGCCGTTCGATGACGGGGGCGGTGCGGGCGATCTCGTCGCCTTCCCACACGGTAGCCGCGCCGGGGCGAGTGGACTCGCCGCCCAGATCGATCACGCTCGCGCCCATCGCCGCCATCGCCATGCCGCTGTCCGCCGCCGCGGCGGGGTCGCCGACATGCTTGCCGCCGTCGGAGAAGCTGTCGGGGGTGACGTTCAGGATGGCGGCGACCTGAGGCTGGTCGAAACGCAGCGTGCGCGGCCCCATCACCCAGGGCGCACGGGGAGCGGTGAAGGCGGCGTGCTGCGCCTCGGCACGCGGCGAGCCGCCCAGTTCCGCTGCGAAGCGCGCAACGGGGACGATGCGACGGCTGGTTCCTTCGCGGACCTCATAGGCCGAGAACCACTGCATCCCGCCCGCCAGACGCAGGGCGCTGCCGTCTTCCAGGCCCACAGGGGTATCGACGAACTGGATGGGGCGCAGGTGCATGATCTTGTCCTAAAATCCTCCCCGGCACGGGGAGGTGGCAGGGCGAAGCCCTGACGGAGGGGGCTGCCACATAGGTCGTCCCGTGCGGCGATCCCCCTCCACCACCGCTTTGCGGTGGTCCCCCTCCCCGTGCCGGGGAGGATCGTTTTACGGCTGCGTCGCCAGCAGCCAGGTCTGGCGCATCGCGTCGATCGGCTTCAGCGCGCCTTCCAGTTCGTAATGCCAGAAGGTCCAGCCATTGCAGGTCGGCCGGTTCTGAAGCAGCGAGCCCAGCCGGTGGATCGACCCCGCCTGCCCGCAATCGGACAGCAGCGAGCCGTCCGCGCGGACCGTCGCGCGCCATTTGCGCTTGGCATCCATCAGCGGCATGCCGGGCATCAGATAGCCATTTTCGACCAGCGTGCCGAACGCCACCTTGGGCTGGGCCTTGGGGCTCTGCATCGTCGCCAATGCGCTTTCGTCGAGCGGCAGCGCGGCCTCGATCCGCTCGATCGCGGCGGCGCAATAGGTCGGCTCGCGCTCGATCCCGATCCAGCGGCGGCCCAGCCGCTTGGCCACCGCGCCGGTCGTGCCGGTGCCGAAAAAGGGGTCCGCGATCACGTCGCCGGGCCGGGTGCAGGCCAGCAGGATGCGATAGAGCAAAGCCTCGGGCTTCTGGGTCGGGTGGACCTTGTGCCCGTCCTTCTTCAACCGCTCCTGACCGCCGCAGATCGGGAATTCCCAGTCCGACCGCATCTGGATCTCGTCGTTCAGCGTCTTCATCGAGCGATAGTTGAAGGTGTATTTGGCCTTCTCGCCCTTCGACGCCCAGATCAGCGTTTCGTGCGCGTTGGTGAAGCGGGTGCCCTTGAAGTTGGGCATGGGGTTGGACTTGCGCCAGATGATGTCGTTGAGGATCCAGAAGCCCAGATCCTGCACCGCGGTCCCGACGCGGAAGATGTTGTGATAGCTGCCGATGACCCAGAGCGAGCCATTGTCCTTGAGGACGCGGTAGCATTCCGCCAGCCAGGCGCGGGTGAAGGCGTCATAGGCGGCGAAGGTGTCGAACTTGTCCCAGGCGTCGGTGACGGCGTCGACATGGCTGCCATCGGGGCGGAACAGCTCGCCGCCGAGCTGGAGGTTATAGGGGGGGTCGGCGAACACCATGTCGACCGACTTGTCGGGCAGTGAGCGGAGTGCCGCGATACAGTCGCCCATCAGGATCTGGTCGAGCGGCAGGTCGCTTTCGCGGTGCGCCGATACCGGCCGCGTCCCGATCGGCTTTGCCACCGTCTGGATCACCCCCATGCTACGTTCCTTCTACCCTCGAACCCTCGCATCCACCCGGAATGAGTCACACGTCAAGAGGCGATTCGCAGGCGCGACTCGCGTGATTCCGCCAGATTCGGCGACGTGTTGCGATTTCGTGGCAGATATTGGGGGTGTGGATAACTTCGCCCCCAAGGGACGGGGTGTGGCGATTGCGACTCGGGTCGCCCGTAAAATCCTCGCCCTGTCCGATCGCGGGATCAAAGGTCCAGATAACATTGCGCCACGGGCGCGAAGCTGCGGCGGTGGAGCGGCGAGGGGCCATGTTCGCGCAGCGCCGCCAGATGCGTCGCCGATCCATACCCCTTGTTGCTGTGCCAGCCATAAGCGGGCCATTGCTCGGCCGCCGCGATCATCATCTCGTCGCGGACATGCTTGGCCACGATCGAGGCCGCGCCGATCGCCAGCGACTTGGCATCGCCTCCGACGATCGCGGTGGCGGCATAGCCCCATTTCGGCAGGCGGTTGCCGTCGACCAGCACATGCGCGGGGTGGCATCCCAGCGTCTCGACCACCGCGTCGACCGCCAGCGTCATCGCCTTCATCGTCGCCCAATAGATGTTGAGCCGGTCGATCTCCTCGGGATGGACGATCCCCACGCCGACCACCGCGCAGGCGCGGATCTCGGCACAGAGTCGCGCGCGGGTCTTCTCGGTCAGCTTCTTGGAATCGTTGATGCCGCCGGGACAGTCGCGCTCGGGAAGGATGACGGCGGCCGCGACCACCGGCCCCGCCAGCGGCCCGCGCCCCGCCTCGTCCACGCCGCACAGGGGCATGGGAAAGCTGTGATCGACCATGGCGGGGGCTTTATCGTGGTGCGAGCGGGATAGGAAGATGCCCATTCCTCCCCTTGCAGGGGAGGAATGGGTCTACCCCCAGCGCGCCGCAAAGGCGGCGGCGTCCCAGCCTTCGCGGCTGATCGCGGCGAGCAGGTGATAGAAGGGGACCATGCCCAGCCCATGCCCCATCGGGCCATGCCCCTGGCCCAGTCCCGGTGCGGCGGCGAGCGCGGCCTGGACGAAGGCGATGGCGCGGTCGACCGAATCCGCCAGCGTCATGCCCTGGCCCAGCCCGGTCGCGATCGCGCTGGCCAGGGTACAGCCGGTGCCATGGGTCGAGCGCGTGTCGAGCCGGGGATGCTGCCAGCGTTGCTCGCCGCCGGGCGCGACCAGCCGGTCCTCGATCACCGGGCCCTCGCCATGGCCGCCCTTGACCAGCAGCGCGCGCGTCTGGTGCCGGACCATCGCCTCGCCCCCCAGCGCGGCGAGTTCGGGCAGGTTGGGGGTGGTCAGCGCGGCCAGCCCCAGGAACCGGCGAAAGGCGGCGATGACATCGGCATCGGCCAGCACCGACCCGCTGGTCGCGATCATCACGGGATCGAACACGACCGGAAGGTCCAGCGTCTCCAGCCGGTCGGCCAGCGCATGCGCGGTTTCGGCCGATCCGATCATCCCAATCTTGACCGCGTCCGCGCCGATATCGGCCAGCACGCTGTCGATCTGCGCCATCACCATCGCGGTCGGCACCGGGTGGACCGCCTGCACGCCCAGCGTATTCTGCGCGGTGATGGCGGTGATCGCGGTCATCGGATGGCCGCCCAGCATCGCCACCGTCTTGATGTCCGCCTGTATCCCGGCGCCCCCGCCTGAATCGGAACCGGCGACGATCAGGATGCGGGGCGGGGGCGTGACGCTCATATTTTTTCGTCATGCCCGCCGGGCGTGCGACGGGCAAGCGTCGGTGCGCCGCACGCCGCCCCACCGCGCTCGGCGCCGGGGGATAAATGAAGGCGGAAGAACGGCTTGGCGTCGTCTCGACGGCCTTCCGAACGGCGGCGACTCTGTGGCCGGTTCGTGACGTTTGGTTTCCGGTGGGCCGCGCCCCTTTCCCCGCGGCGGCGCTCGCTTATTTCGGACGCGCATCCATTCGGCACATTATCGCGTTGCAGCGCATCGTGGATGACAAGGGAGACCTGATTTGATCGTTGATGCCGTACCACGCACCCGCATCATCATTTCCGAGGTATGGCGTCCCCTGCTGGCGCTGTTCATCTGGGACGTGATCGTCACGGTCGCCTATTATGTCCTGCCGTTCAAGGCGCCGTCGCTGCCGCTGACCCTGTTCGGCACCGCGCTCGCGCTGTTCCTGGGGTTTCGCACCAACTCGGCCTATCAGCGCTGGTGGGAGGGGCGGCAGCTCTGGGGCCTGATGATCAACGCCTCGCGCAACATCGCACGCAGCGCGCGCAACTTCCTGCCCGATCCCGAGGCGCACGACATGAAGCGGTCGATCGTGCTCCGCCAGATCGCCTATGTGAACGCCCTGCGCTGCCAGTTGCGCAAGCAGCCGGTCGATACCGAGGTGCTGCGCTTCCTGTCGCGCGGCGAGGCGGAGCCCGCACTGGCGCGGACCAACACCGCCAACGGGCTGCTCGACGGCACCGGCCGCCGGATCGACGATGCCCGCCGCAAGGGCTGGATCGACACCATCCAGCAGACCCAGATGGAATCGGTGCTGGTCGACATCGCCAATTCGCAGGGCGGCATGGAGCGGCTGAAGAACACCCCGCTGCCCAACCAGTATCGCTTCATCCCGGCCTTCTTCACCCGGCTGTTCTGCGTGCTGCTGCCGATCGGGCTGGTCGAGACGCTGGGCTTCGCCACGCCGGTCGGCTCGTCGATCGCGGGGCTGATGTTCCTGGCCGCGTTGCAGATCGGCGACGATCTGGTCGATCCCTTTTCCGACACGGTCCACGACCTGCCGCTGAGCGCGATGTGCCGGACGATCGAGATCGACCTGCTCCAGGCGATCGGCGACCCCGCTCCCGAACCGATGAAGCCGGTCGACGGCGTGCTCTGGTAAGATTCCTGCCGTCCTCCTCCGGCCGCGCCGGGGGAGGAGTCAGGCGGCGTTGTCGATGCCCAACTCGCCCAGCTTGCGATAGAGCGTCGAGCGCCCGATCCCCAGCCGCCGCGCGACCTCGGTCATGCGGCCGCGATAATGGCCGATCGCCAGGCGGATGACATCGGCCTCGATATCCTCCAGCGGGCGCAGATTGCCGTCGGGGCGGAACAGGTTGATCCCGCCATTGTGCATCCCGTTCGCCGCGCCGGTCGTCGCCGAGGGCCGGTCGCCCAGCGAGGCGATCTGCGGGAAATCCGAGGCGTTGAGCACATCGCCCTCGCACAGCACGGCGGCGCGGAAGAGCGCGTTCTGCAACTGGCGGACATTGCCCGGCCAGTCATAGCGGCGCAGCAGGTCGAGCGCGTCCTCGGTGATGCCCAGCC
Source organism: Sphingomonas sp. SORGH_AS_0950 (assembly GCF_030818415.1). NCBI lineage: Bacteria > Pseudomonadati > Pseudomonadota > Alphaproteobacteria > Sphingomonadales > Sphingomonadaceae > Sphingomonas > Sphingomonas sp. SORGH_AS_0950. Next base: position 2,112,421 of record NZ_JAUTAE010000001.1, on the reverse strand, counting down.
AGCGCAGCCCCGGTTGTTGCGCGATCCGGTCGAGCAGGTGCCTTGCCAGCGCGGGCACGTCGTCCGCGCGGTCGCGCAGCGGCGGGATCGCGACATGGACGGTGTTGAGCTTGTAATAAAGGTCCTCGCGGAACCGCCCCGCCTCGACCGCTTCCAGCAGGCGTCCGTCGGAGGCGGCGATGACGCGGACATCGACCTCGCGCGCGTGGCGGGCGCCCAACGGCACGATCGCCCCGGTGTGGAGCATGTCGAGCAGCCGCGCCTGCGTGTCGAGCGGCATGCCCGAAATCTCGTCGAGGAACAGGGTCGATCCGTCCGCCTCGACCATCTTGCCGATCCGCCGCTCGAACGCGCCGGCAAAGGCGCCTTCCTCATGGCCGAAGATGATGCTGTCGAGCTGGTTGGCGGGGGTGGCGGCGCAGTTGACGCGCAGCATCGGCCGCTCGGCGCGGGGGGAGGCGGCATGGATCGCCTCGGCCAGCGACTCCTTGCCGACGCCGCCTTCGCCCTCCAGCAGCACCGACACGCGGGCGCGCGCGGCCTTCGCGGCGACGGCGAGCGCGGCGCGGAATTCGGGGGCGTCGCCGATGATATCGTCAAAGGCGAGCAGTGCGGGGATCTTCTCGGTCAGCGGGCGAAGCTCGCCGCTGGTCTGCGCGGCGACCGCCGCCTCCAGCGCGCCGAGCAGGCGTTCGGGGGCCAGCGGCTTGACCAGGAAGTCGGTCGCACCCGCGCGCATCGCCGCCACCGCCTGTGCCACCGAGTCATTGGCGGTCAGCATCAGGATGGGCAGTTCGGGGCGAAGCGCATGGCAGTCGGCGATCAGGGCGGTCGCGTCCGCGCCGGGTGCCCAATGGTCGATCAGTACGGCGTCCAGCTCGCGCCCCTGCACCGAACCCAGGACGGAGGCCGCCATATCGGCATCGGTCGCGAACAGCGTGCGCCAGCCGCCACGCTGCGCCAAAGCGGCAATCAGCCGCCGTTGCGCAGGTTCGTCGTCGATCAGCAGCAGCAAACGTTGGCCGTTGCGCGTCATAAACCGTCCCGTAGTCCCCGTTGCCCCCTGGATGGCGCAACTTTGTTAAAATCTGCGTTAATTCGGGACAATGTCCGAAACACGACGCAAAGGCACGTCTTATATTGCGACCCAAGCGTTCGATTTTGCGCCGTTACGACCCGTGGGCCATTTCGGGGTTGATCCGCCTGTGCCGGTGAATAAGCTCCTGATCCGGTGAATGCGGAAGGACCCACTTTCGCATGCCGACAGCAAGGGTGAGGATCATGGCGGCCAACGAGACCGGCACCGGCGACATGAAGGCGCATGTCGCGACCTATGATCGGATGATCGGAATGCTGAAATGGGGATCGATCGGCGTCGCCATTCTGGTGGCGATCGTCCTCTGGCTGATCGCGTGATGTGATGGGCGTGCATATCGCGGTGCTGCGGGAGACGGCCGGGGACGAAAGCCGCGTCGCCGCCACGCCGGAGACGGTGCGCAAGCTGACCGCGCTGGGCGCGACGCTGGCGGTCGAACGCGGCGCGGGACAGGCGGCGGGGATCGCCGATGGCGATTACGAACAGGCGGGCGCGACCGTCGCCGAACGCGGCGTGGTGCTGGCGGGGGCGGGGATCGTCCTGGCGGTCCAGGCGCCCGAGGTCGAGGGGCTGCGCGGTGTGGGCGAGGGCGCCTGGGTGGTCGCGGCCTTCGATCCGTTCCGGCGGCACGAGACGGTCGCGGGCTATGCCGCCGCCGGGCTGGAGGCGCTGGCGATGGACCTGATGCCGCGCATCACCCGCGCCCAGTCGATGGACATATTGTCGTCCCAGTCCAATCTGGCCGGGTACAAGGCGGTGCTGGAGGCGGCGAACGCCTATGGCCGCGCCCTGCCGATGATGATGACGGCGGCGGGGACGATCCCGGCGGCGCGCGTCTTCGTGATGGGGGTGGGCGTTGCGGGGCTCCAGGCGATCGCGACCGCGCGGCGGCTGGGCGCGCAGGTGTCGGCCACCGATGTCCGTTCGGCCACCCGGGAGCAGATCCAGTCGCTGGGCGCCAAGCCGATCTTCGTCGAGGGCGTGGCGGGGATCGAGGGCGAAGGCACCGGCGGCTATGCGGGCGAGACCAGCGAGGAATATCGCGCGGCGCAAGGGCAACTGGTCGCCGGGCATATCGCCAGGCAGGACATCGTCATCACCACCGCGCTGATCCCCGGCCGCCCCGCGCCGCGCCTGCTGACGGATGCGCAGGTCGCGACGATGCGGCCGGGCAGCGTCATCGTCGACCTGGCAGTCGAGGCGGGCGGCAATGTCGAGGGCGCGGTGGCGGGCGAGGTGGTGACGCGCCACGGCGTCACGATCATCGGCCACCGCAACATGCCCGGCCGCCTGGCCGCCGACGCCTCGGCGCTGTTCGCGCGCAACCTGCACAATTTCCTGGCCGCCTTCTGGGACAAGGACGCCGGGCGTCCGGTACTCGACGCGGAGATCGGCGACGCGATCCGGCTGACCCGAGGGGGACAGGTGGTGAATCCGAGGTTGCAGTCGTGAGCTTCATTCCTCCCCTGCAAGGGGAGGTGGCAGGGCGAAGCCCTGACGGAGGGGTGTCGCGTTATCGAGAGGGGGACACCCCTCCGACGCGCTGCGCGCGCCACCTCCCCTTAAAGGGGAGGAATTAGGGTGTTACAGGGCGACGAAGGGATCGACGGTCGGGCGCGGGGTTTGCGGCGGGCGATGTCGGCACCCGAAATCACGTTGTGGCAGGTGCTCCGCCGACGTCCCGGTGGCTTCAAATTCCGGCGTCAGCATCCGTCAGGTCCCTATATCGCCGATTTCTACTGTCACGAGGCAAGACTGGTTGTTGAGGTGGATGGCGAAGCGCATGGTCGTGGCGATCGACCGGCACGCGACGAGGCCAGGGATCGCTGGTTCGCACATCGCGGCCTGATTACCCTTCGTATCGCAGCGATCGATATCCTGAAAAACATCGAGGGCGTGACCGGCCATATCCTCGCCACCGCCGCCAACCGCCACCTCGGGGAGGAATAAGATGGACTTCGTATCGATCCTGTCGATCTTCGTGCTGGCGTGTTTCGTCGGCTATTATGTCGTCTGGTCGGTGACGCCCGCGCTGCACACGCCGTTGATGGCGGTGACCAACGCCATTTCCTCGGTCATCATCGTCGGGGCGCTGATCGCGTCCGCCGCATCCTCTGGGGCGACGGGTTCGGGCGTGGCCAAGTGGCTGGGGCTGGGGGCGGTCGTATTGGCCAGCATCAACATCTTCGGCGGCTTTGCGGTGACGCAGCGGATGCTCGCCATGTATCGCAAGAAGGAGAAGCGCTCGTGATCGCCCCCGTGCCGCCCGCGCCGCTCGCCCCTGCGGTCGAGGCCGTTGCCGCGAACCCCTGGGTTTCGCTCGCCTATCTGGTGGCGGGGGTGTGCTTCATCCTGGCGCTGCGCGGGCTGTCGAGCCCGACGACCAGCCAGCGGGGCAATCGCTTCGGCATGATCGGCATGGCGATTGCCGTCGTCACGACGCTGGTGACGCATGTGCCATCGATCGGCTCCGGTTGGACGACGGCATGTGAAATCGGAGAGGCAATTTGCCCCTTTGGTTCTCAGATTGATTGGGTTGCCGTTCTCGAAATCCTTGCTGCCATCGGCCTGGGTGCGGCGATCGGCATCACCAACGCGCGGCGCATCGCGATGACCGCGATGCCGCAGCTGGTCGCCGCCTTCCACTCGCTCGTCGGCCTCGCCGCCGTCGCGGTCGCCTGCGCCGCGTTCCTGAACCCGGTCGCCTTCGACATCGCCGATATGGTCGTCCCGATGATCGGACAGCCCTTTGCCAGCATCCATGTCGTCAGCCGGGTCGAGATGGCGCTGGGCGTGGCGATCGGCGCGATCACCTTTTCCGGCTCGGTCATCGCCTTCCTCAAGCTCAACGGCAATATGGGGGGAAAGCCGATCCTGCTGCCCGGCCGCCATGCGCTGAACGCGGGGCTGCTGGGGGTGATCGTCATCCTGGTGGCGATGTTCACGCGCGATCAGGCGCCGTGGATCTTCTGGACGATCACGCTCCTGTCCTTCGTCATCGGCTTCCTGCTGATCGTGCCGATCGGCGGCGCGGACATGCCGGTCGTGGTGTCGATGCTGAACAGCTATTCGGGCTGGGCCGCCGCCGCGATGGGCTTCACCCTGCACAATACGGCGATGATCGTGACCGGCGCGCTGGTCGGCAGTTCGGGCGCGATCCTGTCCTATATCATGTGCCGGGCGATGAACCGCAGCTTCGTCAGCGTGATCGCGGGCGGCTTCGGCGCGAGCGATGCAGGGAGCGGGGCTACGGCGGCGACCGACCGGCCGTGGAAGCGCGGCAGCGCGGAGGACGCGGCTTTCCTGATGAGCCAGGCCGAACAGGTCGTCATCGTCCCCGGTTACGGCATGGCGGTGGCGCAGGCGCAGCATGTCCTGCGCGAGATGGGCGACCTGCTCAAGAAGGAGGGCGTGCGCGTCAAATATGCCATCCACCCGGTCGCGGGGCGGATGCCCGGCCATATGAACGTGCTGCTGGCCGAGGCGAACGTGCCCTATGACGAGGTGTTCGAGTTGGAGGACATCAACGCCGAATTCGCGCAGACCGACGTGGCCTTCGTCATCGGCGCCAATGACGTGACCAACCCGGCGGCCAAGACCGACAAGTCCTCGCCCATTTACGGCATGCCGGTGCTCGACGTGGAAAAGGCCAAGACGGTGCTGTTCATCAAGCGGTCGATGGGCGGCGTCGGCTATGCGGGTGTCGATAACGAGCTATTTTATCGCGACAACACCATGATGCTGCTGGCGGACGCGAAGAAGATGGTCGAAGAGATCGTCAAGGCGCTCGGCTGAGCGTCCGATTCGGACTGACGTCGACTCCCGGACGTCATCCCGGTCGCAGCGACGATGGCGACGGCGGGGCGGCGGCTCCGCCGGGCCGGTCATGTTGCGACCGTGATCGAAAGCCCGCCATGGCGGGCGGCGGGGAGCAGGTGTGGAACAGCTAGACCCTTATGGGGACGGATTTCCGGTCGTCGTCATCAGCGCGCCCGCGCTGAGCGGTGCGGCGGGGCAGGCGGTGCGGCAGGCCGGCGGGCGGGTGATGCGCGCGATCGACTGGCCCGCGGTCGCCGAGGAGATCGGGCGGCAGGCGGGGCGGCCGCTGCTGATGATCGACACGCACGGCGCGGAGGCGCTGGCGATGGAGGTGGCGCTGGCGCGGATCGACGCGGTGGCGACCGCGCTCGACCTGCCGGTGCTGGTCAGCCTGCCGACCGCCGATATCGATCTGGTGGCCGCCATGCTGCTCGGCCCGCGCGTCGTGATGCTGTGCGACGCGAGCGAGCTGGAGCTGGTCGCCGCGCTGGCGGTGGCGGGGGCGACCAATGGCGGCGCGTCGATGCTGCACGGCCATGTCCATGAGGGCGAATCCGAACGGCTGCGCCAGCTCAACGCCGAGGTCGCCCGGATCGCCGAGGTGCTGGCGCGGCTGTCGGTGCAGGGCGAGGAGGAGGGGCGCGGCGGGGTCGGCGACCGGCATCAGAGTTTCCACGCCGCCACCGCGCGCGCCCAGCCGGGCGATGCCGAGATCGTCCGCCGGATGATCCGCGCGCGGCGGCTGCGCGACGGGCTGTTCGGGGAGGGACTGTTCGAGGAACCCGCCTGGGACATGCTGCTCGATCTCTATGCCGCGCATCTGGAGGGGCACCGCGTATCGGTGTCCAGCCTGTGCATCGCCGCGGCCGTTGCGCCGACCACCGCATTGCGCTGGATCGGCAAGATGACCGAGGCGGGGCTGTTCGCGCGCCAGCCCGATCCCGCCGATCGCCGCCGCGCCTTCATGATGCTGACCGACCGCGCGCTGGAGGGGATGCGCGCCTATCTGGCGGCGCTGCGGCGGCTGGGCTGAGCCTAGCCCGCCAGTGCCCAGCGGATCGCGCCGCCCAGCCGCCGCGTGCCCGCCCGGATGGCGGGACGCATCGCGACCGCGCCGTCCAGGCCATGCAGCCGCGCCGCCCAGTCGGGCAGCAGCGCGATCCCCGCCTGGGTCAGCCAGTTGCTGACCGGCGCGAGCGCGGGGCTGGGGGCGGGCTGGTTGAGCAGCACGCGGGCGACGCTGCGGGTCCGTGCATCGACCCGCAACTCGCCGCGCACCGAGTCGAGGAACCGGGCAAGCTGGTGCCGATCCTCGGGCACGTCCACGGCCCCCAGCCGGTGCGCGATCTGCGCCATCTCGGCCAGATAGCGGTCGGCCTGTTCATCGGAGAAATCGGGGTCGCGATAGGTGCGATGCGCGCGCAGGAAGCTGTCGACCTCGGCGGCATGCACGAAGGTCAGCAGGTGCGGATCGTTGGCGGCATAGGGGGTGCCGTCGGGGAGCGTGCCCTTCACTCGGTCATGGACGTGGCGCACCCGCGCGATCATCTGCTCGGCCGCCTCGGTCGCGCCGTAAGTGGTGACCGAGATGAACCCGGCGGTCCGCCGCAGCCGCCCGGCCATGTCGCGGCGGAAATCGCTATGGTCCCATACCCCGGCCAGCGCGGCGGGATGCAGCATCTGAATCAGCAGCGAGGCGATGCCGCCCGCCATCATCGCGGTGAAATCGCCATGCACCGCCCAGGTCGCCGAACCGGGGCCGAACAGCCCGTCATCGCCCGGCGGCCGGGTCAGGTCGAGTTCGCGACTGCCGACGACGTCGCGGATCTGGTCGGCAATCTGGCGGCGGACGGGGAGCATGGCGGGATAACGCGTCGGCGGGACGTTGCGTTGCGTTGCGTGCGAGCGAGGGGCCATCGGGACGGTCGATGCTTGCCGCGCGCGCTTTCCCTTGGCCTTCGACTTCGCTCAGGCCGAACGGAGCGGGGGATTTGTCCCTGGCGAGATGTTGGCCCGTCCATGCTCCCCGCACGATTTGCCCGTGCGTCCCTTACCCCAAACTCCGTTCAGCCTGAGCGAAGTCGAAGGCCACGCCCGACACGCACGCCCCTCACCCCCGCCGGGCCGCCTCCCACGCCGCGCGCTCGTCGGGGAAATGCCGCTCCACCACCAGGTCGCTGGCGGTTTCGCTCGCCAGGTCGACCGTGACCGAGCCTGCCCATTCATAGGTCGCATTGCCCGACAGCGTGACCATGCCGTCCGCCTGCGCGAAGGCGCGGACCAGCCCGCCCCGGTTGAACACCACGGTCGGCACGTCCCAGCCGATCCGCCCGGTCAGGCAGGCGGCATAGGTGGATGCCGCCATCGCGCTGCCGCAACTGTCGGTCAGGCCCACCCCGCGCTCGAAGGTCCGGACGAACAGCGCGTCGCCGCGTACCTCCACGAACGAGACATTGGCGCGGTTGGGCAGCCAGTCGGGTGCGGCCTCGCAAATGCCGCCCAGACGGACCAGCTCGGCCTCGTCCACCGTGTCGACGAAATGGACGAGATGCGGATTGGGCATGGTGACCGCGGTGAAGCGCCGCCCGGCATCGAGCATGGGCAGCACCGCCTCGACCAGCCGGTCGGGCGCGCCATGGATCGGCCAGGCGGCGGTCGACAGCCCGGCGGGCCCGGCGGTCTCGCGCACCGTATAGACGCCCGGCGCCAGATCGGCGTCATGGACCGCATCGGCGTGCGAGGTCTTGAGCCGGACCGTCGCGGCCTCGATCCCCAGCGCCTCGAACCCGGCGCGCGCAACGCAGCGGACGCCGTTCAGGCAGGTCTCGGCCTCGCTGCCGTCGCTGTTGCGCATCACCATGCCAAAGGCGGCGCGGTCGTCGCCGGGGACCAGCAGCAGCAAGCCATCGCCCCCGACCGGCCCCGCGCGGTTCGCCAGTGCGCGCGCGACCGCGGCCCATTCCGCTTCGCCGAGCGTCAGGGCGCGTGCGTCGATCATCGGGAAATCATTGCCCGAACCATGGCATTTGACGATCTCGAACCGCATGGGCGATAACTCCGACAGAATATGGCTCGGCGCTTAGCCCAGCCGGACGGGCTTCGCCAGCAGCGCGGGCGCCGGACCGACTGACCGCCGGCAGGGATTGGAGGGGCACAGGGACATGATCACCGCGATCCGGGAAGTGCGGCGGGCCAAGGGCATGACGCTGGACGATGTCGCGCGCGCCTGTTGCCCGCCGACCACGCCGCAGACGATCGGGCGGCTGGAGATGGGGACGCGCACTGTGTCGCTGCCCTGGCTCAACCGCATCGCCGCCGCGCTGGGCTGCACCACCGCCGATCTGGTCACGCTGCCGGTGCGCGAGACGCTGCCGGTCGCGGCGCTGCTGGGGCCGCGCGGGGCGGTGGCACCGCGCAGCGCACGCGCCGTCTCGCCGCCCTGTGCGACGCCGGGGATGATCGCCGTCACCGTCACCGGCGCGGTCGGCGATTACCGGGCGGGCGATGAGCTCTGGTGCGAACCGCTGGCGCCCGATAGGTTCGCCGATGCCATGAATCGCGATATCCTCGTGCCGCGCGCCGTCGGCGGCTATGTCTTTGCCCGGCTGGCGGCGGTGGGAGACGACACGCTCCGCCTGCTGCCGCTCGAACCCGGTGCCGCCGGCGTGACGGTGGCGGCCCCCGCCTGGATCGCGCGGGTGGCGCGGCTGGTGCGCACGCTGTGATCCGGCTCGCCCTGATCCTGGCGCTCGCCCTGGCGATTCCGGCGGCGGCGCAGCAGACGGCTCCCGCTGCACCGGCCCCGCCGGTGGTGGAGAAGCCCGAGCTGGTCCGCGCCTATCCGCACGACACGACCGCCTTCACCGAAGGGCTGCTGATCGCCGACGGCACGATGTACGAAAGCACGGGGCGCGAGGGGCAGAGCGTGATCCGCCAGGTCGACCTGGCCACCGGCAAGACCCAGCGCCAGGCGACCGTTCCCGACGGCCTGTTCGGCGAGGGCATCGTCGCCTGGGGCCAGGAACTGCGCAGCGTCACCTGGCATGGCGGGCGGGGTTTCCGCTGGAGCCGTCCGGCGCTCAAGCGGGTCGGCGAATGGCGCTATGAGGGCGAGGGCTGGGCGATGACCGATGACGGGCATCGGATCATCCTGTCGGACGGCACGCCGCGCCTGCGCTTCCTCGACCCCGCGACGATGAAGGTCGCGCGCACGCTGGACGTGACGGTGAACGGACGGCCCCTCAAGAACCTGAACGAGCTGGAATATATCGACGGGCAGATCTGGGCCAATGTCTGGATGACCCGCTATATCGTGCGGATCGATCCCGCCTCGGGGCAGGTGGTCGGGGTGATCGATCTGGGCGACCTGATCGCGCGGGTCGGGCTGACCGATCCCGACTCGGTCGCCAACGGCATCGCCTTCGACCGGGTGAAGCACCGCATCTTCGTCACCGGCAAGAACTGGCCCGAGCTGTTCGAAATCCGCCTGCCCGCGCCCGCACCCGCCCGCTGAGGCGGGCGGCGTTCGGTCGCGCCTGGCATATCCTTGGCCCCATTATATTTTCCCGATGGTGGGACCGGATACGGATGCGGACTTGCGCGTTTACGCAGCGGGAATATGCAAAAATAACATGAGTTATGAATTGCGTGTTCGGCCCGATCCGGCCATAAGAGGGTGAGCCCTGTGCCCGCGCGGACGGATCATGGGACGAAGGAATAAGGAGCAACGTTTCTTGCCGACCAGCACGCGTTTTGTCGTTTCGCTGCATATGCTTGCGCTCATGGCCGACCATGGCGATACGCCCCTGCGCTCGGAAGACATCGCGCTCAGCGTCAATTCCAACGCGGCGGTGGTCCGCGCGCTGCTGCTCCGACTGGCGAGCGCCGGGCTGACCCGGTCGCAACTGGGCAATCGCGGCGGCGCGATGCTGGCTCGGCGATCGGCGGAGATTCGGCTGGTCGATGTCTATCAGGCGGTGGAGGATCGAAACTTCTTCGCCTTTCACCGCCAGCCGCCCGAGGGCGACGGGCTGATCGACCGGCATATCACCGCCAGCCTGGAATCGATGCTGACCCCGGTGCGCGAGGCGCTGGAGGACAAGTTGGCCGAGCTGACGCTCGATGATGTTCTGGACGACATCCGCGCCCGCGATCAGGCGGTGCCGTTGCGGCTGTCGGCCTGACGCGGCCCTAGACCAGCTTCAGATCGCTCGCGCGGGTGCCGGGGAACAGGGTCGCCAGACGTTCGCCCGACAGGCCGAACTGGCGGCCGACCAGCCCGCCGATCAACGCCCGGTAATCGGTCAGCACCGGCAGGTCGCGATTCTGGTTGAGCGTGGCGGCGGACAGCGCGACCTGTTCGCCCGCCATCCGGCCGCCGGACACGTCGCCGCCCAGCACCCAATAGATGCTGCCATGGCCGTGATCGGTGCCCCGATCGCCATTCTCGCGGAAGGTGCGGCCGAATTCGGACACCACGACGACCGTCGTCGTGCGCCATGCCTCGGGCCCGATCGCCTGCACGAATCCGGCCAGCCCACGCCCCAGTTCGCCGATCCGGTCGGCCAGATAGCCGGTCGCGCCGCCCTGGTTCACATGCGTGTCCCAGCCGCCGACATCGACAAAGGCCAGGTTGAACCGGTCGCGCATCAGCGTCCCGATCCGCTGCGCCGACAGGGCAAAGCCCTTGGGCGACACCGCGCCGCGGCTGGCGGCCTTCATCTCCTGGTCGAGCGTCCGGTAGACGGTGTCGCGCACCGCAAAGCCTTCGCTGACCGAACGGGCGAGCTCGGGATGACCGGCATACATGCTCTGGATCAGCGCGGCCTGGCGCTGGTCGATCGGCTTGCCGACATTGGCGAGCGCAAGATTGGGGATCGGGTCCTCGCCGCCGCGAAAGCAGAGCGGCAACTGGTCGGTGAAGGCGATCGGCCGCTCGCCCGTGCCGAGGATATCCGCCAGCCGCGCCATGAAGCCCGAGCCGTAATCGCGATGCCCGCCGACCGGCTGGCCCAGTTCGATCGTGTCCTGGGTCTCGAAATGGCTGCGACTCATATCGTCGGTGCCCGCGAACGGCACGAAGGCGATCTGCCGCGCCTGCCATAGCGGCAGGATCGTGTCCTTCAGCGCCGGGTGGAGCGCCCAGTCGGCGTCCAGCGGCAGCGGCGCATGGGGATCGGCCGGATCGGGCCGCGCCAGCGCGATCGTCGGGCGCGACTGGCGATAGAAGTCGCTGCCGCTGGGGCTGATGATGTTCACCGCGTCATAGGCGCCGCGCAGGAACACGACCAGCAAGCGACTGCCCGCCTGCGGTGCGGCGAAGGCGCGGCCCGCGACGACCATCGGCGCCATGGCGGCGGTGCCCTTCAACAGATCGCGGCGATGCAGGGGCGGGATCGTCATGCCATCCTCCTATCGATGCATGAATTCGGGCGAGGAGAAATAGAGCGCGTTCCATTCGGCGGGCGAGCGCGCCTGCGCCAGCGCGGCCAGGGTCGGCTTGCCCAGCGTCGCCATCCGCGCGGTCAGGACGGGCGAATCCCTCAACGCGGGCGGCGGGGCCGGTGGCGGCGGAGTGCCGGATGCGGCGTCGGGGGACTGGAACAGCCGCGCCGCGCCGCCGCCGATCTGGCGCGCGATATCGAACCGCGTCGCCATCTGCCCCGGCGCCGACCAGCCCGCGCTGGTCAGGTCATAGCCGTCGGGGGTCTCATGATCGTACAGCCCTTCGCCCATCTGGCGGATCCAGCCGACGACCGGCTGGGGATTCGCGATCACCCGGTCGCCATAGGCCAGCCGGACGGCCGACAGCGTATAGTCGACCGGATCCTTGAACCCCCGGCCCGCCGATGCCGCGAATTCGCGCGACCGGATCATCGTCTTCAGGACGGCGGCAATGTCGCCATGCGTCCGGCGAAAGGTCGCCGCCATCCGTTCGACCAAAGCGGGCGGGGGCGTGTCGCCGGTGAAATAGGTCGCCATCTTCTGCGCGATGTGATGCGCGGTCGCCGGGCTGTCGGCGATCAGGTCGAGTGCCTGCTCCACCTCGGCAAAGCCCGATCCTTTGATCTCATGGCCCAGGAAATGCTTGGTCCCGAAATCGTGGCGGGCCGGGTTGAACTCGAACAGCCCGGCCCGGAGATAGAGCGGCTGGAGCTCGGGCTTCAGCCTGGGGGCATCGGGTTTCTGGTCGACGCCGACCCCGGTCAGGATGCGCGCCAGTTCCTGCACGTCCTGCTGGCTGTAGCCCGACCCGACGCCCATGGAGTGAAGTTCCATGATCTCGCGCGCGTAATTCTCGTTGATCTTGCCACGCGCATTCTGGTCATTGTCCAGATAGCGCAGCATCGCCGGATGGCGCAGCGTCGCCTCCAGCAGGTCGCGGAACCGGCCCAGCGCATGGGTGCGGATCGTGTCCTCATAATCGCCGACCATCGCCCGAATGTCGCGCTTGCCCGCCTGGACGTTGAAATGGTTGAACCAGAACCAGGTCATCCGCTCGCGCAACGGGTCGGGTGCATAGAGGGCGCGCAGCACGAAACGCTGCCGCGCCTCGTCGGCGAGCGCATTCATCGCCTTTTGATAGACCTCGCGCGCGGCCTTTTTGCGGTCGGGATCGGTCAGCAGATTGGCGTCGCGTTGCAGTGCGTCGGTCTCGACGACCAGCGCGGCGACGGGTTCCTTCGAGATGCGCATCGCATCGATCCGCGCCTGCACCGCCGGGGGGAGGGGGGAGGGCCGGTCGTCCAGCTGGTGCCGCAGCCACGCGTCGCTGCCCGGCGCCGGGCCCGTATCGGGCGCGGCCGACGGACCCCAGCCGAGCCGCTCGGCCCAGGCGGCATCGCGCGCCGGATCGGCGGCATGGGCCGGGATCGCGGTCATCAGGACCGGGGCTATCATCAACAGGCTTGCGGTTCGCGTCATGCACCGCTTCTTCCGTTCCCGCCACACGCCGACGCGGCGCAGGCTTCATCGGAGGGTAAAGTGGCGGATGATGGCTGAACCCCGCCTTGCCCCGAGATGAAAAGGGCGTCAGCGGCCGGACACTTTTCCTCCCCTGTAAGGGGAGGAATGAGATGTTATTGCGGCAGCGTGCACCCGACCGGCTGGGTCACCGGGTTGCAGCGTTCCATCACCCCGGCGGGCAGGGTGACGGTGAAGCCCTGGCTCCACGGGCGACGCGGTGCGCCGGGATAATAGTCGGTCGACACCGCCTGCGCGCCGCTGTCGATCGCGGCCTGCTGGCGACCATGGTCGTTCGACCGCGCCTCGGCCGTGTCGGCATCGGTGCGGGTGCGGACGATGAAGCCCTGCTTCACCCATTCGCGAATCTTCGCGCTATCGGTGCGCGGATCGCCGACGATCTCGACCGAAGCCTCGGGCTGGTCGGTGTCGTACCAGCCGAAGATCGCCCGCCCCTTCAGCGAGGGATGCCCGGCGCGATAGCGGTCGGACACGTCGCTGGGGGTGTCGAGCACGAAATAGATCTTGCCGCGTGCCTGCTCCAGCGTCGGCCAGCCCCTGGTGGTCACCGCCTCGCGCAGCGTGGCCGCATTCCCGCGGACATCGTCCGGCGTGATGATCCGCTCCGGCTTCAGCACGTCGCGAATCTCGCCGTCCAGCGCATCGAGCAGCGGTGCGGTCAGCGGGAGGGGATCGGTGACGCCGGGCTTGTTGATCGGCCGGTCGGCGGCGTTGATCGTGACCATGATCGGCAGGTGACGCGGATGCGCGCGCGACCAGGCGTCGATCTGGCCGATGCACTGCTTGAACGTGCCGCAGGAGCGGTAATCGACTTCCGGAATATGGAAGACCTTGAAGCCCGGCTTCATCATCGCCGCTTCGTCGAAGCCGGTCCGCTCGCCCGCCGCACGCGCCAGTTTCTCGCCCGCCGGATGCGCGAAGCGGCCCCCTTCGGGGTCGGCGAAGATGTCGATCTCCAGCTGGCGCACGCCGCGGTCGAGCTGCTGCGCCAGCGTCAGATGGTCATAGTCGAGCGCGGCGGCGAGCTTGGGGTCGCGGCGTTCGAGTTCGGCGAAAACGGCGGGCGCGATCCGCTGCTTGTAGCTGTTGTGCGATCCGACCACCTGGATGTCGTTCATCCGGAGCGGCCGCTGCGGCGCCGGGGCGGCGGCGGTCGCGAGGACCGCCGCCAGGGTGAGGATGTGCTTCATCAGAATTCAGCCCGAATGCCGAACAGGATCGTCCGGCCATAATAGTTGATCTCGCCGAAGCGCAGGCTGTTGTCGTTATAGGTGTCCTGATGCGCGCCCGCGATGTTGATGCCCTCCAGGCTGAGCGTCAGATTGTCGGCGGCGCGCACCGACAGCTGGCCGTCGAGCGAACCAAAGGCCGCGACATAGGTCGGCGCCTGCACCGTGCTGCCCGTGCTCGACAGATATTTGTCGCGCCAGACATAGGAGAGACGCGCCGACAGCGGCCCCTTGTCGTAGAAGCCGACCAGGTTGAAGCTGTTCTTGGACAGGCCGATCAGCTGGTCCTTGATGGTGCGCGAACCGGCGGTGTAGTCGGCCTTCACTTCCGTATGGGTGTAGGAGCCCTGCACGCCGAAGCCGTCGAAGGGCTGGGGCAGGAAGGTGAAGACCTGGCTATAGGCGGCTTCCGCGCCGTACACCTTGGCATTGCCGCCATTGACCGAGCTGGACAGGCGGACGGTGCCGCGGCCCGGAATGTTGATCTCGGTATTCGACTGGGTGATGTAATCGTCCATCGCCTTGTAGAAGACCGCGCCCGACAGCATCCCCGACGGCGCGAAATACCATTCCAGCGAGCCGTCGAACTGGGTCGCGAGGAAGGGCACCAGCTGCGGGTTGCCGCCGCTGGCGGTGGCGGCGTCGGTCGACACGGTGATGCGCGGCGCGGTGTCGGTGACGTTGGGGCGGGTCAGCACCCGGCTGGCGGCCAGGCGACCGACCAGCTTGGGCGTCAGGTCGGCGCGCAGGTTGAAGCTGGGCAGGACATTGTTGAACGTCTTGGGATAGCTGACCGGCGTGGCGGTGTTGCCGCTGGTCAGCGTGCCGCTCGCCACCTGATCGGTGTGGACATAGCGGACGCCCAGATTGCCGGTGACGGGCACCGCGCCCGCATCGAACTGGTAATCGGCGCGGACATAGGCGGCGGCGATCTTTTCCGAGACGACGAAGGACGAGCGCAGGTCGCCATTGGTCAGCGGCTGGCCCTGGATGGCGGGGGTGAAGAAATTGCCGACATAGGCGTCGGTCACCGGCACCAGCCAGTTGCGGAAGGCATTGCCCGACACGCCCGACAGGAAATCGCCGTACGGCACCTGCTGATAGGCGCCCGCGCCCAGGCTGGTCAGCGGCTGGTTGGTCGCGGTGTCGATCAGGTAATCGCGGCGGAAATAGTCGCGCTTGCGCCAGTGATATTCGCCGCCCGCCTGCAGCTTCGACAGGAAGCCGTCGAAATCATGCCCGATGTCCAGGCGCGAGTAGAAATCCCAGTCCTTGCTGTCCTTGGGCGCGATGTTGAACTGGTAGAGCTTGTAATTGGCGGGGTTGGTGACGTCGACCGGCGTGGTGAAGGTCGGCATGTTCTGATAGCCGCCGCTGGCGTCATAGCTCAGCGGCGCGATGAAATAGGCGCGGCTGCGCACCGTGCCGGTCTTGTAGTCGGGGTGATAGCTGTGCGCGGCCGACCAGTTGACGTTGGCGGTGACGTGCCAGCGATCCGGGTTCCACGTCTGCTTCAGCCCGATGGTGATCAGGTCGTGCCGGTTCAGGCTGTATTCGCGCGACGCCATGAAGCGGGCATTGGCGATGGTCGCCTTGGTGATCGTGTCGCCGACGACGGTATAGCCGGGCTGGAGCACGGTCGAGGGCTGCCTGACGCCGCCGATCGTGACGTTGGCGTCGTCGGGATAGATGTCGAGGCCGAACTCGTCATAGGCGACGTCGAGCCGCGTCGCGACGACGTCGAGCGTCGTCTGAAGCTCGGGCGTCGGCTGCCACTGGGCCGAGACTAGCCCCGAGATACGCTTGCGATCCTCGGTCTCGACGGTGGGGCGGGTGCGGGTCGGCGAGTAGAGGCCCGCCGGAGCGCCGCCGCGCGCCGCATCGGTGTAGCGGTTGAGTAGCCAGCCGAAATTCATGAAGCGGTCGTTGCGGACCGTCTTGGCCCAATATTGCGCGCCCGCCAGGATGCCGAAGGTGCCGTCGCTGTTCTTCGCGCTGGTCAGCACGGTGACGTTGGGGCGGACCTCCTTGGTCTGGCTGGTATAGGTGCCGCGCATGTTGATCGTCGTCTTGTTGCCGACCTCCAGCGGGCGGAAGGTCTTGACGTCGATATTGCCGCCCAGCGCGCCCTCGCTCATGTCGGCGGTCGGGGTCTTGACCACGTCGATGCTGGAGGTGAACTCGGCGGGCAGCATCTCGAAACGGAACTGGCGCCCGGCCGCGCCGCCATTCTCGATCAGGTCGTTGAGCGCGATGGTGCGGCCGTTCATCAGCGTGTTCTGGAACTGCGGCCCCAGGCCGCGGACGCTGACATACAGGCCCTCGCCGCGCGGGCGGGTGATGGCGACGCCGGGGACCAGTTGAAGCGCCTCGGCGACATTCTGGGTCGGGAACTTGCCGATATCGGTCGAGCTGATCGAGTCGACGCCGTAGGCGGCGCGGCGCTTGGTCTCGATCCCCGCCGCCAGGCTGCGCGCATAGGTGCCGTTGACGACGATCTCGTCATTCTGACCGGCGGCATCGCCGTCCTGCGCGGCCTGCGGCGCGGCGGCGGCGGTGGTCGCGGTGGTTTCCTGTGCGGCGGCGGTCAGCGGGCCGGTCACGAGGATGAGCGAGGCCGAAGCCTTCAGCAGGCTGCGCAACGTAAGCATGATATGATTCCCCCATCGGCCTTGCTGCCGGTTCGGCGGCGGCGTTAGGAGGCGTGCATGTCAGCTTGACGAAAGGTTGATGACATTCCGGTGAAACGCGGTGAGTGGATCACCAAGCGATCACTTCCCGGTCATTTCGCCGCAGTCCGGCGCAGCGGCGATCCGCCCTATGGCGTCGGCTTCTGCGCGGAATGGGGGGGGGCGCTGACCTGGGGGGAGATCCGGCCGATGGTGCGCGCGGTGCGGTCGGGGTCGCGCAGCAGGATGCGGCCCGATTTCCACATCAGCTCGCCGTCGCGCCGCGCCTGTTGGATCATGCGATTGACATGGACCGGGGTCAGGCCGAGCGCATCGGCCAGCATCTCCTGGGTCAGCGGCATCTCGAAACTGCCGCCCACGGTCAGCCCCGCCAGCGACAGCCGCTCGTAGATTTCCAGGAGGAAGTCGCCGATCCGCTCCTGCGCATTCAGGCGGCCGAGCTGGACGACATGGCCGAGCAGATAGGCCTCCTCCAGCGCCTCGCCGATGGCATAGGCCTGGGCCAGTCCCGATCCGGGCGGCGCGGCGGGGGCGGGGCAGACCACGCATTCGGTGATCGCGACGACGGTGGCCGAGGCGAGGGGCATGGGATGATGCGCGCGCCCGATCACGTCGCCGGGCAGATAGAAGCTCATGAACTGCCGCCGCCCGTCGGGCAGGATGCGAACCCGCGCCGCCCAGCCCTGGAGCAGCAGCATCGGCTCGGCGACCGGGCGTCCGATCGTCAGGAAGGTGTGGCGGACCGGATAGCTGGTGGGATCGGCGGCGGCGCGGCGGAGCAGGGCCAGATCGGCTTCATCCAGCGGGGTGAGCGCCGACAATCGGCGGAGCGCCGCCGTCGACAGCGTGTCTTCGGGGGGCGGGATCATCGCTTCGGCGCGAAGGGAGGTCGAAGTCATGCGCATCCTTTGTCGGGTATCAGCGCCCCGATCGCGCGGATGACGCGATCGGCGTGGAACGGCTTGGCGACGATCGACGCGGACCGATAGGGGGCGGGGAGCGCCCATTCGTCATAGCCGGTGAGAAAGGCCCAGGGCACGTCGCGCGCCGACAGCCGGTCGGCGATGGCGAAGGCGCGCGATCCGGCCAGGTTGACGTCGAGCACGGCGGCGTCGAGCGCCTCGTTCTCGGCGAGCGCCAGCCCCTGTTCGAGGGTCGCGACCGGGCCGATCACGATCGCATCCGCCGCACGCAACGCCCGCTCCAGGTCGCGGGCGATGAAATATTCGTCCTCGACCACGAGGATCCGTTTTTCGGCGAGTGGCGAATGGCTCATCCCTCGGCGCTCCGGTTCGATAGCCCGGCATCGTCGCCCGGCAAAGGCAGCGACATCACACACAGGACACCGCCGCCGCGAAATTCCAGACTGGTCCGCGCGCCCAGCCCATAGGGCAGCGCCTCGCGGATCAGCTCGGTCCCGAATCCCTGGCGTACAGGCGGGACCGGCATCGCTGGTACACCTGTTTCATCCCATTTTACAATCAGTTCGCATTTACAATCTGATTTGGGTTCGATTTTCCATGTAATCGACAGCCGCCCGCCCGCATGGCGCAGCGCCCCGTATTTGAGCGCGTTGGTCGTCAATTCGTGGATCGCGAGCCCGACCGACTCGGCGGTATCGGCGGCCAGCGCCACATCCGGCCCCCCGATCGAGAGCCGCTCGTCCTCGATCGCGCCGACGCCCAGCAGCTCGTCGCGGATCAGGTTTTCCAGGTCGACCCGGCCCGACCGCGTCTGCGTCGCCACCACCTGGGTGCGCGCCAGCGAGTCGAGGCGGCCGCGGAAATGGTCCGAAATCTCGTCGATCGGGCCGCCGCTCTCGACCGTGCGGGTGAAGATCGAACGGACGATGGTCAGGATGTTGCGCACCCGGTGCTGCAATTCGGCGACCAGCGTCTCCTGCCGTTCGCGCAGGCGGCGCAGGTCGTCGATATCGGTCGAGGTGCCGAACCATTCGACGATCGCGCCATGATCGTCATGGACCGGGGTCGCGCGCGTCTTGAACCAGCGATAGCGCCCGATCTGTCCCTGACGCAGCCGCCCCTCCATCGCCAGGTCGCCGCGATCGCTGGCCTCGGCCCAGAAGCGCCGCGCCGCCTCGCGGTCGTCGGGATGGACCGCGACCAGCCAGCCATGGCCCAGGCTCTCCTCGACCGACAGGCCGGTCATCGCGACCCATTGCGGGCTGGCCCAGGTCCATTGCCCATCGCGCGTCGCGGTCCAGACCAGTTGCGGAATCCCGCCGATCAGGGTCAGCAGCCGCCGCTGGCTGGCGCGCGAGGCGACCTCGGCGCGCTTGCGCAGCAGCGCCTGGACGATGGCGGGGGCCAGTTCCTCGGCGATGGCGCGCTCGCGCTCGGTAAAGCCGGTGGGGTGGTTGCCCAGCGCGAACATCGCGAAGGTCTCGCCGTCGCGGCGCAGCGGCACCCCCAGGAAATTGTGGAGCGCCGGATGCCCGTCGGGCAGGCCGACCCGCGACGGATGGCTGGTCGGGTCGTTCACGATCAGGCTGCGGTCCTGCAGGATGACCTGTCCAAAAATACCGTGGATCTTCATGCCGTTAGGCAATTGCCGCTGGCTGAAATCGGGATCGTCGCCGGTATAGGAGCGCCAGCCGCGTTCGCTGATCGCGATATGGTCCAGCCGGTCGTGCGAGGTGCGACGCTCGCCGAAGAAGCTGAACGCCGCGCCGGTCAGGTCCTCGGCCACCTCCAGGCACAGGCGGCCCAGTTCCTCCTCGGTCGAGGCGCGCAACGCTTCCTGGAGGATGCGGTTGATCCCGGCCAGCACATGCGCGTCACGCGACATCGATCCCGGCGGCGAGGCCGGTGGCCATGCATGTCCGTCGAGAGGGGCCAGATCGGTCATCGTCCAAAAAATCCTGAATGTCCCGAACGATCCCGGCCGGGCTGGGCTCCCCGGTACACACGATTTCGGAGCAAGTGGCAAATGCGGGGAGGGGGAGCTATGACCCGGCCCGTCTGCAACTGCTGGCCCTGTCCATGTCCCGTCCGATGCTGTCCCTTCGCTTCGTCATCCGGCCCGTCGCGATCCTCGCGGCGATGCTGACGATGATCGCCATGCCGGCGCTGGCGGCGCCGGTCGCCGCGCAGGGCGACCCGATGACGGTGGCGACGGCGCGCATCGTCCAGGCCGAACAGGATGTTCGCGCGGTCGACCAGGGGCTCGACGCGCAGCTCGACGACGACGCCCGCCAGGACCTGCGCGACAAGGCGCAGGGCGCGCAGGACGCGACGACCCAGGCG
The DNA here is from genome assembly GCF_030818415.1 of Sphingomonas sp. SORGH_AS_0950. Lineage (NCBI taxonomy): Bacteria > Pseudomonadati > Pseudomonadota > Alphaproteobacteria > Sphingomonadales > Sphingomonadaceae > Sphingomonas > Sphingomonas sp. SORGH_AS_0950. The sequence goes on along the minus strand of NZ_JAUTAE010000001.1, from coordinate 2,092,338 downwards.
GTGAACGCGCTGACCGAGCAGCTGGCGCTGGTCAATGCCCGGATCACCGGGCTGGGCGCGGTGACGCCGGGCGAGGTCGAGGCGCCCGAGCTGCGCGCCCAGCGCAAGAGCCTGAACGCGCTGCGCTCGACCCTGGATGCCGCGATCAAGCGCGGACGGCTGGCCGGAGTCGAGGCGGGGCAGCTGATCGACGAGATCGACCGCAGCAAGGCCGAACAGTTCAGCCAGAAACTGTCCTCCAAGGTGCCGTCGCCGCTCAGCCCCAGCTTCTGGAAGGTCGTGCTGGACCAGACGCCGCGCGACCTGCGCCGGGTCGCGCTGTTCCTGCAACAGGGGCATGAACAGATTGCGCGCCAGTGGCGCGGCGGCATCCCCTGGCATGCGATGCTGGGCTTCGCGCTCGCCGTCATCCTGCTCGGCCCCGTCCGGCTGGGCGCCCACCGGCTGGCGCAGCGAAGGCTGATCGCGGAGGCCCCGCCCAGCCGGGTGCGGCGTTCGGCCAACACCTTCTGGCGGGTCGCTGTGGGGACGCTGTGCCCGCTGATGGCGGCGTTCGTGTTCGTGCAGGGGCTGCGCTGGTCGGGGCTGTTGCCGGAACGCTGGACCGGGCTGCTCGACGGGTTCGTCTTCGCCTCGGGCGTGGCGGGGTTCACCGCGGCGGTGACGGGGGCGATCCTGATGCGCAGCCAGCCGTCCTGGCGGATCGCGCCGATCGACGACGAGACCGCCAACCGCCTGCGTCCGCTGTCCTGGTTGCTGACGCTGATGACCTTCACCACCGCGATGGTCGCGTCGTTCGAGGGCGCGATCGGCAGCAGCCGCAGCGCGGTGATCGCGACCCAGGCGGTCGAGGCGCTGCTCCACCTGATGCTGATCGCGGCGACGCTGGTGGTGCTGGGACGGCTGCGCGCCGCGCGTGCCGAACGCGAGGACAGCACCAGCGCGGGGGTCAGCGCGGGGTTGAGCGTCGTCACGCTGCTCGCCTGGATCGCGGTGGCGGTCGCCGGGCTGGCCCTGGCCATCGGCTATATCTGGTTCAGCTGGTTCGTCGCGGTGATGATCGGCTGGACCGTGCTGCTCGGCTCGGCCTTGTACCTGATGCTGGTCGCCGCCGACGACATCGCCACCAGCGTCTTCGTGCGCGATAGCAAGGTCGGCGTCACCCTGACCCGCGCGCTGGGCGTGCGCGGCAGCATGGTCGACCAGTTCGGCCTGGCCCTGTCGGGCATCCTGCGGCTGGTGTTGGTGCTGGTGGCGCTGGGCGTGCTGCTGCGGCCGTTCGGGGCGAGCGGCGATCCGGGGGCGATCTTCGATCAGCTGGCGCTGTTCACCGACGGGATCAAGGTCGGCAATGTCTGGATTTCGCCGGGGGCGATCCTGCGCGGGCTGGCGGTGCTGTTCATCGGGCTCGGGCTGGTGCGCGTCTTCATGCGCTGGCTGGAGCATCGTTACCTGCCCGCGACCGACCTCGACGGATCGGGGCGCAATTCGGTCAGCCTGGTCGCGCGCTATATCGGCATCGCGCTGGCGGTGATCTGGGCGCTGGCGTCGCTGGGTATCGGGGTGGAGCGGATCGCGCTGCTGCTGTCTGCGCTGTCGGTCGGCATCGGTTTCGGCCTTCAGGCGATCACCCAGAATTTCGTCTCGGGCCTGATCCTGCTGGCCGAGCGGCCGATCAAGATCGGCGACCTGATCCGCGTCGGCACCGACGAGGGCGACGTCAAGCGGATCAGCGTGCGGTCGACCGAGATCGAGCTGGCCGACCATTCCACCCTGATCGTCCCCAATTCCGAGCTCATTACCAAGTCGGTGCTCAACAAGACGCTGGCCGGGCCGCTGGGGCGGATTCAGATCCAGTTCTCGGTCCCGATCGAGGAGGATGCGGATGCGGTCCGCGCCATCGTGCTCGACTGTTTCGCGGCCGAGGCGGCGGTGCTGGCCGACCCGGCGCCCAAGGCCTTTATCGATTCGATCGTCGATGGGCGCATCCATTTCAACTGCTTCGCCCATGTCGACAGTCCGCGTGCGGCCTATGGCACGCGCAGCGCGGTGCTCTTCGCGCTGCTGGCGGCGCTCCGGGCCCGGGGGATCGAGATCGGCACCCTGCCGCAGAAGATGGAACTGGTCCGCCATGGCGGAACGGCGGCCCCGCCCGCCCCGCCCACGCCGTCACGGCCCGGTCCAGATGAAACGAAAATGAATTGAGGAAGTATGGGCCGGTCATGAAAAGGTAACACCAGCTTCGCGGAGCATCCCTATCCGCGCGGCCAGCGACGACCGGAAGGTCGGTCGGGGGATAGGGATAAGATAGCATGAAGACCGATTTCATTCGCGCGACGCTGCTGGGCGGCACCGCGTTCCTGGCGATGGCGGCCGCACCCGCCTTTGCCGCCGACACCAAGCCCGCCGATCCGGCGCCCGCGGCCAAGCCCGCCGATCCCGCCCCCGCGGCGGCGGCCGATCCGGCGGACGAGCCGGGCCAGCTGAAGGAAATCGTGGTCACCGCCACCAAGCGCGAGACCAGCCTCCAGAAGACGCCGATCGCCATCTCGGTCCTCGACCCGACCGTCCTGAAGGACCGTCACGTCCAGAGCCTGCTCGACCTGGCCGACGGCACCGTGCCGTCGCTCCGCGTCGCCACCTTCGAGGCGCGCCAGTCGGCGCTGACCGTCGGTATCCGTGGCATCGTCCCCTTCGACCAGAACCAGACCGCGCGCGACACCGGCGTCGGCGTCTATATCGACGGCGTGTATCTGGGCCGTTCGCAGGGCCTGAACGCCGCGCTGTTCGACATCGAGCGCGTCGAGGTGCTGCGCGGGCCGCAGGGCACGCTGTTCGGCCGCAACACCGAGGGCGGCGCGCTGTCGATCGTCACCGCCAAGCCGACCGGCAAGTTCGGCGGCGCGGTGACCGCCGGCATCGGCAATTACGGCGCCTATAACAGCGCGGTGCACCTGAACCTGCCCGAGTGGCACAACATCTCGATCAAGCTGGACGGCGTGCTCCAGCACCAGAACGCGTTCGTGACCAACCCGCTGCCCGGCGCCGCCGGCTGGGGCTATTTCAACCGCGTCGGCGGTCATGCCGCCGCGCTGTGGAAGCCGGTCGACGGCTTCTCGGTCGAGCTGTCCTACGATCAGGCCAAGGACCAGAACACGCCCTTCTACAGCCAACTGGTCAACTACAACCCCAAGGGCCTGCCGGTCGCGACGATCGCGCAGATCAACGCCAATGGCGGCAAGCTGCCCTCGGGCACCATCGCGCCGCTGTCGCCGCTGGTCGTGGTGTCGGGCGACAACCGCATGAAGGCCGCCGATATCGGCGTGCCGCAGGCGCTGAGCACCGACCGCACGCACGGCTTCTCGGCCAAGCTGAACTATGACGTCATGCCGGGCCTGGAGCTGCGCTCGATCACCGCATGGCGCGGCGTCGACACCGACCAGTGGGACAATTCGGGCGGCGCGCACCGCACCGTCTTCCTGCCGAACGGCAAGTTCAGCCGTTACAGCCTGTCGTTCATGCAGCAGCACCAGTTCAGCCAGGAATTCCAGGCGGTGGGCAGCCTGCCGCAGTTCGATTACGTCGCGGGCCTCTATTACTTCACCGAGAATGCGCGTGAAGTCGCCGCGACCCCGTCGACCAATCAGTGGAATGCCGACGGCTCGGGCTACACCATCCTGTCGCAGACCGCGCTGGGCACCATCACCTCGGGCAACCAGGGCTGGGCGCCGGGTTCGTTCTTCCTCCAGCGCGGCAGCTTCGCGCGTGCCTATAGCTATGCCGCCTTCGCGCAGGGCACCTATACCCCGGCGGGCTTCGATGCGTTCCACCTGACGGTCGGCGGTCGCTATACCCACGACAAGCGCAACGGCACGCTGTATCTGGTGCAGGGCAAGTCGACCAACTTCCCCTTCACCTTCGACAACAACCGGTTCGATCCGATGGTGACGGCGGCGTTCGACGCCTGCGACACGATCCATCTCTATGCCAAATATTCGACCGGCTACCGCGCGGGCGGCGCGAATGCGCGGTCGCAGACCTTCACCGCCTTCGGCCCCGAAGCCGTGAAGTCCTATGAGATCGGGTCGAAGATGGACCTGTTCCAGCACCGCGTCCGCCTGAACCTGGCCGGTTACATCATGGACCGCACGGGCACGCAGATCGACTTCGACAATGTCGACACCAACCCGTCGAGCCCGACCTACAACCTGCACACCGAGGAGACCCGCAACGCGCCGGGCACCTCCAAGATTCGCGGGATCGAGGCGGACCTGACCACCAACCCGGTCGAGGGCATGACGGTCGGTGCGTCCTATGCGTACACCTACACCAAGGTTCCCGCGACGCCGAACCCGTTCCTGAACAACGCGCTGACCCAGGTCTTCGTGGTGTTCACGCCGCGCAACGCCGCCTCGGCCTATGTCGATTACGAGGTGCCGCTGGCGGGTTCGGAGGCCAAGGTCCGCTTCCACCTGGACGGCAACTATGCCGACCCGGTCTATAGCTTCCAGAACGAGACGACGCGCACCGACAAGAGCTTCGTGATGAACGGCCGCATCGCGCTGGCCGATCTGCCGCTGACCGAGAACGGCACCAAGATGACCGTGTCGCTGTGGAGCCGCAACCTCCTCAACAACACCTATATCTACCGCCGTTCGGCCGCGAATGCGGCGACGCTGGGCGATTATGCCAACTTCAACCCGCCGCGCACCATCGGCCTGGAGGGCACGGTTCGCTTCTGATCCGTTCGATACCCTTACCCTCGACTATGGGGCCGTCCTTCGGGGCGGCCCTTTTTTTGGAAGTACGGCAAGGCCGATCGACATTCAGCGACACCTTTCCGTCCCTCGCCCCTCGCACAGGGGAGAGGGTTGCGCGGACTTGGCCTTTGCGAGAGCAAAGGCTTAGTCGGAGCTGGGTGAGGGGTGGGCGCTCGCCAAGCGAGCGCGCGAGCCTTTGGCTCGCTCGACCCCTCACCCAAGCTGCGCTAGCCAGCAGGCTGGCAAGCTTCGCTAACCCTCTCCCCTGTCCAGGGGAGAGGGGAAGAAGAAGCCATCGTGAATGTCGCTCCGCCCTAGCGGCACCGGCCCGCGAGTTTCCAGGTGCACTCTCAGGCGATGGGCAGCCACATCGACACGACCAGCCCCGGTCCGGCATCGCCCAGCTCCAGCCGCCCGCGATGCAGCCGCGCAATGGCATCGACCAGCGGCAGGCCCAGGCCATGTCCCGCCTGCACCCGCGAACCGTCCAGCCGCCCGAAGCGCCGCAGCGCCAGCGCCCGGTCCTCGGGGCGAATGCCGGGGCCGTCATCGGCGATGCGCAGCACCGGGCCGGGGTCCAGCCGGACGCGGATCGTGCCATGGGGTGCGCCATATTTGATCGCATTGCCGATCAGGTTGACCATCGCCTGGATCAGCAGCTGCCGGTCGCCGACGAAGCCCGCCGGGCGCGCGGCGATCTCGACCGTCAGCCTGTGCCCGGCTTCCTCGGCGACCGGGATCATCATCGTCGCGCTATCCTCGACCAGCGCGGCCAGGTCGATCGCGGCGAAGCCCGCCTGGCGGTGGCCCGCCTCGATCTCGGCGATGCGCAGCAGCGCGGCGAACATGGCGAGCAGCGCGTCGCATTGGGCCAGCGCGGCGGTCGCCCGCCCGGCCTGGACGGGGTCGGCGGCGTCCTCGACCATCTCCGCCAGTTGTGCGCGCAGCCGCGCCAACGGGGTGCGCAGGTCGTGGGCGATGTCGTTGGATACGCCGCGCAACCCCTCCATCAACTCGCCGATCCGGTCGAGCATCCGGTTGAAGGCGTCGGCCTGGCGGTCGAACTCGTCCGCCGATCCGGTCACCGGCACGCGGTGGCGGACATTCCCTGCGATGATCGCATCGACGGTGCAGCGCAGATCGCGGATCCGCCGCCCGACCAGCAGCGAAAAGGCCAGCCCCCCGCCCAGCACGATCAGCACGATCGAGCCGAACCCGACCAGATAGATGCGCGTCCGCGTCGCGCGATAGCTGTCGAACGGCTCGGTCTCGACCGCCACGACCAGGCGGCGTCCCTCGCCCGCATCGCGGACCAGCGCGCGGCCATGCGACAGCCCGGCGATGCCGTCATGCTGGCGCAGGTTGGAGCGCCCGATCGGCAGCGCGCGGCTGAGCGTGATGTTGCCGCCCAGCGTATGGCCGTCGGGGCCGAGCAGCGACAGGCCGATATCGCCCGTATCCCGCTGTCGCGACAGGGCGGCGATGCGCGCCAGCAATATGGGGGTGGGAATCACCCCTTCGCCCGGATCGCGCTCCAGCACCAGATCGCCCGCAATGTCGATCCGGCGGTCGACCAGTTCCGCCACCGCGACCCGGCTGGCCGCGAAAATCGATACGCCGGTGCCCAGCGTCGCGACCAGAAACAGCAGCAGGACGCCGATGGTCAGCCCGCGCAGCGACAGCCGCCGGATCGCGCGTTCGATCATGGCCGCATCGAATAGCCGATCCCGCGCACCGTCTCGATCGGGTCGCTGCCGCCCTGTTCGGTCAGCTTGATGCGCAGGCGGCGGATATAGACGTCGACGATGTTCGTCTCCGGCTCGAAATCATAGCCCCAGACCCGCTCGATCAGCATGGCGCGGGTCAGTACCTCGCCCGCATGGCGCGCCAGTTCCGCCAGCAGCTTCAGCTCCAGATTGGCCAGCGTCACCGGCTGTCCGCCGCGCCACGCGCGAAAGCTGGTCGGGCTGACCACGATGTCCCCGGCGCGGATCGTGTCGCTTTCGCTCGTGGTCCAGCGGCGGCCGCGCAGCACTGCGCCCAGCCGCGCGTTCAACTCCTGCGCATCGACCGGCTTGACGACATAATCGTCCGCCCCGGCCTCCAGCCCCTCGACCTTGTCCGAGGCCATCGACAAGGCGGTCAGCATGATGACCGGCACGGTGATCCCGCGCGCGCGCATCGTCTCCACCACCGACAGCCCGTCGAGCCGGGGCATCATCCGGTCGAGGATCACCGCATCATATTGTTCGCGGTCGAGCGCGGCGAGCGCCTGTCGTCCGTCGCCGACATGCTCGACCCGGTGATCCAGCGCATGCAGCGCCCGGACCAGATGGTCCGCATATTCGACATCGTCCTCGACGAGGAGCAGGTGCAGGCTCATTCGAGTCTTTCCAAAAACCAGACGGGCTTTTGCCCTATCGAGCAAAATTGTGCTGGCAAGATCGTCCCGTCCGTATCGCTGTGGAACAGGCGGGACAAAGGCGGCGCGGACTCCGTCATATCGCCGCGCGTCCCCCGCGCGTACGAGCCGGACTAACACAGGCGAACCATGCCCGCCGGGCGGGGCGTCATGGGGCCGCGGGGGGCAACGGGGAAATCATGGCGACGACACCGATCAACGTGGATGGCGACCTGTCCGACTGGAACGCGGCCGACCGCATCGATACCGGGCTGGGCGAGGGCTATTCCATCTATGCCAGGAGCGACGGCAGCGACTTCGTCTTCGCGATGACCGCGCCGATGGCGATCGGGGCCAACACCACCGCCTGGTTCAACACCGACCGCAACGCCGCGACCGGATATCAGGTGTTCGGCTTTGCGGGCGGCGCCGAATATAACGTCAACTTCAACGCCGACGGCACCGTCTCGCTCTATCAGGGCGGGGCGGGCGAGACGCTGGTGATGGCGGGGTTGCAGGCGGCATGGTCGGCGGACCGCAAGACGGTCGAGTTCCGCGTCCCCAAGGCCGCGATCGGCAATCCGCAGGCGATCGACACGCTCTATGACGTGAACGACCAGGTCTTCCTGCCAGGCAATTATTCCGCCAAGCCCTTCACCGTCTTCAACGACACCGGCATCGTCGCCGACCCCTCGCACCGCATCGCCATCGTCTGGTCCGAGACGACGGCCAACGCCTATTTCAGCAAGACCGCCTATTCGCAGCTGTTCATGGCCGCGCAGAGCCAGGCGATGCAGGCGGGCACCCCCTTCGACATCATCACCGAAGACGACCTGACCAACCTGTCGACGCTGGCCAAGTACGACTCGATCGTCTTCCCCTCGTTCCGCAACGTCCAGGCGGACAAGGTGGACGCCATCGCCCACACGCTGGAACAGGCGACCAGGCAGTTCGGCATCGGCCTGATCGCGGCGGGCGAGTTCATGACCAACGCCGCCGACGGCACCGCGCTGGCGGGTGATAGCTATGCGCGGATGAAGCTGCTGTTCGACGCGACCCGCGTGACCGGCGGCTGGCCCGCCGACGTGACGATCAAGGCGGCCGACGCCAATCACAGCGTCCTCGACGGCTATGCCACCGGCGAGACGATCCGCGACTATAAGGGCGTCGGCTGGAACGCCTTCACCAGCGTCAGCGGCACCGGCGAGACGATCGCGACCCAGACCGTGAACGGCCAGGACTATGCCGCCGCCATCGCGACCAAGACCGGCGGCCGCAACGTCATCTTCTCGACCGAAGCGGCGATGGCCGACGACAATCTGCTGCAAAAGGCGATCAGCTATTCGGTGAACGGCTCGGCCAGCACCGGCGGGCTGAAGGTCGGGCTCCAGATGACCCGCGACGCCGGGCTGTTCGCGGCCCGTGTCGACATGGACCAAAGCCAATATTCGGACGAGGTGAAGCCCGAGGACGGCTCGGCCGGCATCTATACCAAGCTGCTGCCCATCCTCGACCAGTGGAAGTCGCTCTATAATTTCGTCGGCAGCTATTACGTCAATATCGGCAACGACCCGGCGCAGCAGCGTTCGACCGACTGGTCGGTCTCCGCGCCGATCTATGCCAGGATGATGGCGGCGGGCAACGAGATCGGGCTGCACAGCTATACCCATCCCGAGGACACCAATGTCCTGACCACCGAACAGATCGCCTATGAGTTCGGGGCCGAGCGCGCCGAGCTGGAAAAGCAGATGAGCGCCTATCTGGGCCGCCAGGTCTCGCTGGGCGGCGCGGCGGTGCCCGGCGCGCCCGAGACGATCGCGACCAGCCAGGAGATCATGAAGCATGTCTCCTATCTGTCGGGCGGCTATACCGGCGTCGGCGCGGGCTATCCCAACGCCTTCGGCTATCAGACGCCGGGCAATGCGGCGGACGGCAAGGTGTATCTGGCGCCCAACACCATGTTCGACTTCTCGCTGATCGAATTCCAGAAGAAGACGGTCGCCGAGGCTGAGGCGGAGTGGGCCAGGGAGCTGGCTTCGCTGACCTCGCATGCCGATGCGCCGGTCATCGTCTGGCCGTGGCATGATTACGGCCCCGCCATGTGGACCGGCGATGCCGCGCAGGCGAGCCCCTATGTCACGTCGATGTTCACCAACTTCATCGCCAAGGCGGCCGCCGCCGGGGTCGAGTTCGTGACGCTGGCCGATCTGGCGAGCCGCATCTCGACCTTCCACAAGGCGTCGATCACGACCAGCGTGTCGGGCGACACGATCACCGCCACCGTGTCCTCGACCGAGGGGCTGGGCACCTTCGCGCTCGACGTCGACGGGCAGAAGGCGGGGCAGGTCATCAAGGGCGTGGCAGGCTGGTACGCCTATGACGCCGACAAGGTGTTCCTGCCCAAGTCGGGCGGCACCTATACCATCACCATGGGCCAGGCGGCGGACGATGTGACCCACATCACCGACCTGCCGATGCGCGCCTCGCTGATCTCGCTGAGCGGCGACGGCCGCGACCTGAGCTTCTCGGTCGAGGGCGAGGGCAAGGTCGTGATCGACCTGAAGGCGCCGGGCACCGACTGGACCACGGTCAAGGGCGCGACCGTGACCAGCCTGGTCGGCGAGATCCTGACGCTCGACATCGGGTCGATCGGCCAGCATGACGTGACCATCGGCCATGTCGCCAATAGCGGCCCGACCATCACTGCGTTCGGCGGCGCCGATACGGCCAGGCTGTCGATCGCCGAGAACGGCACCGCGGTCGCGACGATCACCGCGACCGACGCCGACATCCCGCTGGGCGACAGCGTGCATTATGCCATCGCGCAGGGCGGCGACGGCGCGGCCTTCACCATCGACGCGACGACCGGCGTGCTGAAGTTCGTGAACGCGCCGGATTATGAGAATCCGACCGACGCGAACCACGACAATGTCTATGACGTTACCGTGCTGGCGATCGATTCGAAGGGCGCGGTCGACACCCAGACGCTGTCGGTCGGCGTCACCGACGTGGTGGGCATCACCAAGACGGGCACTATCTTCAACAACACGATCAACGGCACGGGCGAACAGGACGTGCTGGATGGCGGCTGGGGCAATGACGTGTTCAACGGGCTGGGTGGGAACGACAAGCTGGTCGGCGGGCTGGGCAACGACAGGCTCAATGGCGGCGACGGCGACGACCTGCTGATCGGCGGCTGGGGCAAGGACGTCCTGACCGGCGGCGCGGGCAAGGACGTGTTCCGCTTCGAATCGACGATGGACAGCCTGGCCTCGTCGCAGCGCGACGTCATCACCGATTTCCGTTCGGGCGAGGACAAGATCGACCTGTCGGCGATCGATGCCAACATCTCGCTGTTCGCCAGGGGGGATCAGGCCTTCACCCTGCTGACCACGCCGGGGGCCAGGTTCACCGGCGCGGGCCAGCTTCGCTTCAGCTACCAGATGATCGACGGCAAGGAATATACCATCGTCGAGGGCAATACCGACGCGCTCGCGCTGCCCGATTTCTCGATCGCGCTGCTCGGCCATCACACCCTGACCGCGAACGACTTTTATTTATAATTGAAGGCTAAAGTCGCCATCATGGCGGGCATAGGTTTCCAACTGGCCAGGATGGCGCGCGAAGGCGGGGTCGGCGGTATCGCCGGTGCCGCGCTTCACGGTGCCGTCATCAGCGCGGGGCCATGGCTGATCACCGCGATCGCGGTGGCGCTGCTCCAGCATTGGGCGCCGCAGGCGATCGGGGTGGCCGATGCGCGCATGGTGCGCACCGTCCTGATCTATGGCTTCAGCCTGTCGGCGCTGACCGCCGGGCCGATCGCGATCCTGGCGACGCGGCTGGTCGCCGACCGGCTGTTCGCGCGCGATGCCGGGGGCGTGCCGGGCATCCTGCTGGTCGCGCTGGCCGCCGGGGGCGGGGCGGCGATGGTCATGGGCGCGCTGGTCTTTGGCGGGCTGGCCGGGCTGCCGCTCGGGCAGGCGGCGCTGGCCAGCCTGCTGCTCGCCTGGCTGACCCAGATCTGGATCGCCGCGCCGATGCTGACCGCGCTGCGCCATTATCGCGCGGTGCCGGTCGCCTATCTGATCGGGATCGGCGTCGTCGCGCTCCTGCTGGCCGCCTGGCCCGCGCCGAACGGGACGATCGTGCTGGCCGGGGTCACCGGGGGTACGGGGGTGACGCTGGGCGCGATCATGCTGCTCCTCCGCCGCTATTTCACCGCGCCGCCGGTCATGCCCTCGCGCGGGCTGATCGCGTGGCGGCTGGCGCTGATCGTGGCGGCGGCGGGGCTGGCGGGAGCGGTGGCGCTGTGGATCGACAAATGGCTGCTCTGGGGCGGCCCGGCCAGCGTCGCGATGCTGGGGCGGTTGCGGCTGAACCCGATCAACGATGCGGGCAGCTTCCTGGGCCTGCTGACGCTGGTGCCCGGCCTGACCCTGGTGCTGATCGTCAGCGAGACGCGGTTCGACCAGGCGTTCGGCAATCTGATGGCGCGGTGCACCGGCACCTCGACGCTGGCGCGGATCGAGGAGGCGCGGGCCGAACTGATCGAGACGCTGTTCGACGGCCTGCGCCTGCTGGTGCTGATCCAGGCGCTGGTCGCCGCGCTGGCCTGGGTGCTGGCGGTGCCGCTGTTCGAACTGATCGGCGCGGACCCGCGCGGCATCTTCGCCTTTCGCCACAGCGCGGCGGGGGCGGTGTTCCATCTGGTCGCGATCGGCGCGACCATCGTCCTGTCCTATTACGACCTGTTCGCGCGGGTGGTGCTGATCTGGACCAGCTTCGCGCTGGCGAGCGTGCTGGCGGTCTGGCTGCAATGGGATGCGGGCTATGCCGCTTTCGGCTGGGGCTATATGGCCGGGGCGATCGTCGCGGCGTCGGTCGGGATCGCGCTGGTCGCCGATGCCACGATCCGCCTGGTGTATCTGCTGTTCGTCGGTAACAACCCCGCCGTGGTCGGGTGCGAGGGACGGTGGGCGTGATGAACGGGATGGCGGCGATGGTGGGTCGGCGCGCGATGCTCGTGCTGGGGGCGGGCGCGCTGGGGCTGACGGTCGCCGGGCGGCAGGCCGGTCGGGGCGATGGCGGCGCGCCCTGGCGCTGGGGCGTCGATTACGGGCCCGCGACCGATCCGGTGCTGGCCCGGCAGCTCGACCTGCTGGTGCTCGAGCCGGATCACCCCCGCGCGATCGACCGGCTGCGCGGTCCCGGCGGCCTGTTGCTCGGCTATGTCAGCCTGGGCGAGGTGCAGAAGGCACGCCCCTATTTCGCCGCGCTCGACCGTGCCGGAGCGCTGCGCGCACCCAACCCGCATTGGCCGGAGGCGCGGCATGCCGATCTGCGCCATCCCGCCTGGCGTGCCGCGCTGCTCGATAGCGTCGTCCCGGCCATTCTGGCGCGCGGCTATGACGGAATCTTCATGGATACGCTCGACAATGCCGAGGCGATGGAACAGGCGGACCCGATAGGCAGCAAGGGCATGGTGGCGGCGGGCGCGGCGCTGGTCGCGGCGCTGCGCGCGCGCTTTCCGGGGATCCGGCTGATGCTGAACCGGGGCTATGCCGCCTTGCCCGAGGTCGCGCCGCATATCGACTATCTGCTGGGCGAATCCATGGCCTCGCGCTGGAGTTTCGCGGACAAGCGGTACGAGATGCTGTCGGACAGCGACTGGGCCTGGCAGGCCGCGCGGCTGCGCGCCGCCAAGGCGCGCCATCCCGATCTGGTGCTCACCACGCTGGACTATTGGGACCCGGCGGACAGGCGCACCGTCGTGGCGCTTTATGCGCGTGAGCGGGCGGCGGGCTTCAGCCCCTATGTCGCGACGCTGGCGCTCGATCATCTGGTGGCGGAGCCGGCGGGATGAGGCGCCAGTCGTCGCAGCGCTGGATGGCGGTCGCGCTGCCCGTCGGGGCGGGTGTGTCGGTCCTGGCGCTCGGCCTGTTCCTGATGCCCAGCGCGCGCGAGGTGGAGCAGACCGCACGCCGCGCCGCACCGCCGCCCCCGCCGGTCGCATCGCCCGCGCCGACCCCCGCACCCGCGCCGCCCCCGGTGCCACCCCATCCCGAACTGGCCGCCATGCTGCCGACCGCCGATGCCCCGACGCTCGCGCGGCTGACCCGGACGCTGATCGAGGGGGGCGTGGCGACCAGCAGCCTGCAGGTCGCCTATGACCTGGTCGCCGCCGGGCGTCCGGCGGTCGCCATCGCCTATCTGGCGGCGCGAACCGATGGCGCGACCCCCGCGACCTGGGCCTTCCGGGTCGAGACGCTGCGCAAGCTCGGCCGCCGCGCCGAGGCGGAGGCGCTGCTGGCCGAGGCGGTGCGCAGGCCCATCGGGGTCGCGCCGCCCGCGATCGTCGCGGCGGGCTATGCGCTCGACCGTCCCGACCTGCTGGTCGTCGCTGTCCGCTCGGGCGCGATCCCGCCGCCCGATGCCCGACTGGCGCATGATCTGGCCCAGCGCGCCGAGGCGCAGGGGCATGGCGACTGGATCGTGCAGCTCGACCAGGCGGGGGCGGCCGACTGGCGCGCGGCCGATCCCTGGCTGGCGCTGCGGGTCGCTCAGCGCATCGGCGACCGCGCCGCCGCCGAGCGTGCCATCGCAGCCCTGCCCGCCGCCGAACGTGACGGCGCGCGGGCCGACTGGCTGACCCGCACCGGCGACCGGGCGGGGCTGCACCGGATGCTGCTGGCGCGGGCGGCGCAGCCCGGTGCCGTCCTGCCCGATCTGGCCGAGCGGTTGCTGGCGCTGGGCGCGCGCGACGATGCGATCGCGCTGCTGCGCCGCGCCGTCGCTGGACAGTCGCCCGCCGCGCCCGAGGGGCAGCGGCTGCTCTATCTGATGGGCCCACGTCCCGCCCCGGCGGATCGCGAGTGGTTGCGCCACCAGGCGCTGTCCGGCCCGGCCGACGAGCAAGGCCGTTGGCTGGCCGCCTATGCCGAGCGCGACGCGCCCGCCGCTGCGCTGGCCTTTGTCCAGCGGCATCCGCTGGCGGCGCGGACCGATATCGCGATGCTGCGGCTGGGTCTGGCACAGGCGGCGGGGGAGCGCGGTGCGGCGCGTGCGGCGATGGCGACGCTGCTCGATGGACGGACGCTCGACCCGGCCACGTTGCGGCGGGTTTCGGCATGGGCCGGGGGGCTGGAGCCGACCCAGGCGCGGGCGCTTGCCGAGCGGCGGGTCGCGGCCGGGATGGCGGGGCCGCGCGACCGGCTCGATCTGGCCTGGGCGGCGTGGAATGCGGGGGATGCGGCGCACACCCGTGACCTGCTGCGCGACCATCTGGCCGAGACGCCGGGCGATCTCTCGGCCCTGCGGCTGATGGCGGACGCGCAAGCCCGGCTGGGCGGCGCGGCGGCGGCGCGGCCCTGGCTGGAACGGGCGCTGGCGCAGGCCCCGGCCGGGCGGGTGCGGGCCGAACTGCTCGACCGGCTGGGCCGTCGTGGCGAGGCGCTGGCGCTGGTAACGGATTTGCGCCGTGCCGCGCCGCGCGACACCGAACTGGCGGCGCTTCAGGCGCGGCTGCTGATCGCCGCGGGCCAGCCGGGGCGCGCGCGAGCGGTGCTGACGCCATGACCCTGGACGACCTCGCGGCGAACGGCGGCGCGCCCATGCCCCAGCTGGTGGTGCCCGACACGGTCTTTGTCGATCGCCGCATCGTCGCGCCGGGCGAACCGCATCTGGTCTGGCCCGCCGGGGTCGTGCTGTCGCTGGAGCGGAGCGGGGGCGAACTGGTCGTCCGCTATGACCGCCCGCCGAGCGAACAGGCGATCCGGGACTTTCGCGAGGCGGCGGGCGACATGCTGGGCGATCTGCGCTGGAACGACGTGACGCTGATGCTGCGCCCGGCGGCGGGATGGCGGATGGATGCGCGGGTCGTCGGCCCGGCGCTGATCGTCGGCTTCGCGCTGGTCGCCGCCGACACCGACGACGCCCAGGCCGCGCCCGTCGACCCGGCGCGCGAGCTGGCCCATGCCGCGATCGAGGCCGATCTGGCGGCGGGCTATCCGGGGCGCGGGCGGCGTCAGGCCCGGGCGCTGCTCGCCCACGATCCCGGCGATACCCGCGCCGCGCGTCTGCTGGCCGATGCGCGCGCGATCGATGGCAACGCGGCCGGCGCGGCGCGCGGCTATCGCGCCCTTGCTGCCGACGACAGGAGCGCCCGGCGGACCATCGCGGCGGGGGGCGGCACCGCCGCCATGGGGCTGGTCGCGCGCGAGGGCGGCGATCTGGGACAGGTCGAGGTCAGCCTGCGAGCCGATGCCCCGGCCGCCGATGCGGTCGCGATGGGCGGCGGCCTGCGGCACCTGCAAAGCCGGGTCGATACGCCCGAGGGGCGGCGGGACCGGGCGGCGACGGTGGCGGATGCCAGCCTGGCGGTCGCGCTGGGCGATGCGGCGCGGTTGCAGCTTCTGGCCTCCGCCGCGCTCGACGACGGCGTGACCGGCGGCGGCGCGCGGATCACCTATGGCCCGGCCGAGGCGCAATGGCGGCTGACCCTGACCCGCCATATGCCCGACTATGCCACCCCCGCGCAGGTGCTGGCGGGCGGCTATCTCTCTCGCGCGGCGCTGGGCGCGACCTATCGCCTAAGCTCGGGGCTGGTGGCGCAGGGCGAGGTGGGGCTCAACCGCTACGGTCTGGCCGGTGAACGCGCGGCGAGCGACACGGTGACGCTCTCCGCCGGGCTCGAATATCTGATCCGCCGCCGCTATCTGCTGCTCGGCCTCAGCTACCGGGTGGAAGCCGAATATGTCCGCCGCGCGCTGCTGGACGCAGATGGTGCGATGGCGATCCCGCTGGCGGATCGCGAGAATCACACGGTGCAGGCGATGCTGGGCGAGGCGCTGGGCGCGGTGCAACTGACCGGGCTGGCGGGATGGACGGTCGACCGTTTCGGCGGCGACGGCCCCAATGCCAGCCTGGCGCTCGCCGCGCCGATCGGGCTGGTCTGGCGCGTCGAGGCGTCGGGCGGGCTGACCTCGATCAGCCGACCGGGCTTTTCGGGACAGCAGCTGTTCGGCCGCGCCGTCCTGACGCGCAGCCTGGGACGGCCCCGGTGAGCGCGGCAACGACCGAAGAGGCGCGCGATCCTGTCCGCCGACCCGGCTGGCGACGGGGGCTGCGCATCCTGGGCGAGATCGCGCTGGCGTTCGGCGCGCTCGCATTGCTCGACCATCTGCTGACCGGGGGGACGGGCTTTGCCGATGTGCGGCCCAGCCCCTATTGGATCCCGGTGCTGGTCATGGCGCTGGTCTATGGCACCGGGGCGGGGGTCGTCGCGGCGGCGATGGCCTCGGCGTTCTGGCTGGTCGCGGCGCATGGCGACGGGACCGAGCGCGACTATCTCGACATGCTGCTGCACCTGTCGCTGCCGCCCCTGCTCTGGGGGATCGTCGCGGTCGCGGTGGGCGAGGCGACGCTGGTCCGCAAGCGGCGCTATAGCCGGGCGGAGCGGCGCGCGGCGCAGGCGACGCGCGATATCGGGCGGCTGACCGACGCGCATGAGCGGCTGACGCGCACCAATCGCGCGCTGCAACGCCGGGTCGCCTCCGACCCGCGCACCATGGGCCATGTCGTCGCGGTCGCCACCCGGCTGGCGGCGGCGGATGCGGCGGAACGGTGCGCGGCGATCGCGCAGCTGATCGCGCTGGCGGCGCGCAGCGAGGATTTCACCGTCTATCGCATCGTCGGCGACGGGGCGCTGGTCTGGCTGCGCGGCGCGGCGGTGCAGGGGCACAGCCCGGGCCGCCCCGACAGCCTGTCTCCGGCCATGGTCGAGGCACTCGCGGGGGACGACCGCATCCGCCATGTCGCGCGCCGCGCCGATCGCACCCGGCTGGCCGGGCTGGGCGTCGCGGCGGTGCCGTTGGCGGGTGAGCGCGGCGCCGTCATCGGCGTGCTGCTGTTCCACACCATCCCGATCGAGGCGTTCAACGCGCATCGCATGGCCGAGCTGACCGAGATCGGCGGCTGGCTGGCCCCGCTGATGGACGGATCGGCGTGACCCAGCGTTACTCTGCACTCGCCATTCTGGACCTGGCGTGGATCGTCCTCGTCATGGCCTTCGTCCCGGCGGGCGGGGCGGGGGTGGCGATCGCGCTGCTCGGGCATGCCGCGCTGAGCCTGGTCACCTATGCCGTCTGGCTGCGGTCCGATCCGCATGGCGGCTATGCGGCGGCGATATTGGGGCTGGGCGGGCCGATCGGGCTGATGCTGGGGCAGGGGCTGGGCCGGATGGGCGAGCGCTGGGCGACGGGCAGCGCGTGGCATGACCGGCTCGACCGCATGTTCGGCGCGCGTGCGGTGCCCGCACGGCGGCGCGGCGCGGCGCTGGAGATGGCGCGGCTGCTCGATGGGCGGGTCTATCATCCCGCCCCCGAACGGCTCGATTCGCTGCACGGCGTCCTGCGCCATGGCCCGGTCGCCGCGCGTCGCCGCGCGCTGGAGACGGTGGTCCGCGCCTTCGAGCCGGGCCTGTCGCCGCTGGTCGCGCAGATGCTGAATGATCCCGACCAGACCATCCGCGCGCTCGCCGCCGCCGCCTCGGCGCGGATCGTCCAGAATCTGATCGAGCAGCGCGCCGCGCTGGAGGCGCGGGTGGCGGGGGGCGATAGCCAGGCAGCGGTGACGCTCGCCCGGTTGCTGGCCGAGCATGGCCGCGCCAACCGCCTGTTGTCGGATACCCAGCGCCAGCATCTGTGCGAGGATGCGGCCACGTTGCTGCGCGCGCATGGCCTGGGTGCGGAGGCCGATGCGCTGGCGATCGAGGCGGCATGGGCGGCGCAGGACTATGCCGCGATCGACCGGCTTCACGCGCTGGCATGCGAATCGGACGACGATGCCCTGTGGTGGCGGATGGAGGCGGCGCGATGACCCGCATGGGCGAGGCCGACGACCTCGACGCCGATGTCTGCCTGATTGTCGAGGGCGCCTATCCTTACGTCATCGGCGGTGTGTCCGGCTGGCTTCAGGACCTGATCACCCATTTGCCCGAGATCCGCTTCGCCGTGGTCGCGATCAAGGCGGGCCCCGCCGCGCTGCCGTTCCGGATCGCCCCGCCGCCCAATGTCGTGATGGTCCGCGAGATCGGCCTGGCCCCCGCTGCCGCCGCGCCGCGCGCCATCCCCAACCGGGTCGCGACCCGGATCGCCGAGGCGCTGATGGCCTTTGTCGCGACCGGCGAGCGGGCGGCGATCGCCACGCTGCTCGACCTGTTCGCCGGGCTGGACCCGATGCCCGAGCCCGGCGACATATTGGCGCATCCCGCGACCTTCCAGCGGTTGCAGCGCCATTACCGCGCGATCCTGCCGCGCGCGTCCTTCCACCATTATTTCTGGGCGATGCGCACGCTGCTGGGCGGGCTGCTCGCGGTGCTGATCGCGCCCTTGCCGCGCGCGCGGGTCTATCACACCATCTCGACCGGCTTTGCGGGCCTGCTCGCGGCGCGTGCGGCGCAGGCGACGGGGCGGCCCGCCTTTATCACCGAACATGGCATCTATCTGCTCGAACGGCAGATCGAGGTGATGATGGCCGAGTGGATCGGCGACCAGATCGACACCGGGCTGGAACTGGAGCGCAGCGTGCGCGACCTGCGCGACCTGTGGGTGCGCGCCTTCACCAGCTATGCCGAGGCTTGCTACGCCGCCTGCGACCCGATCGTCGCGCTCTATGGCGAGAATAATGCGGTGCAGCGGCGGCTGGGGGCGGGCGCGGAGCGGGTGCGGGCGATCCCCAACGGCGTCGATGTGCGGCGCTTCTCGCATCTGCCCGACCGGCGCGACCCCGCCCGGCCGGTCGTCGCGCTGCTCGGCCGGGTGGTGCCGATCAAGGACGTGAAGACCTATATCCGTGCCGCCGCCATCGTCCACGCCGCGCGCCCCGACATCCGCTTCGTCGTGCTGGGGCCGGAGGACGAGGACCCCGAATATGCCGCCGAATGCACCGCGCTGGTCGCCGAACTGGGGCTGGGCGAGGCGCTGAGCTTCGAGGGGCGGGTCCGTATCGAGGACTGGATGATGCGGATCGACCTGCTCGTCCTGACCAGCCTGTCCGAGGCGCAGCCGCTGGTCATCCTGGAGGGGGGTGCGAGCGGCATCCCGGTCGTCGCGCCCGATGTCGGCAGCTGCCGCGAGATGATCGAGGGGCGCGGCGGCGCCGATAGCGGCCATGGCGGGATCGTCACCCCGCTGGTCAACCCGGCCGCCACCGCGCAGGCGATCCGCCGGATCATGGACGATCCCGACCTGCGCACCCGGATGGGCGAGACGATGCGCGAGCGCGTGGTGCGCGATTACGACCATCCGGCGATCATCGGGGCCTATCGGCAGTTGTACGGGGAACTCGCGGCGCGCCTCTAAAAAGGGGAGGGGACCATGCGCAGCATGGTGGAGGGGTATAACTCCATCGAGAGCGGGACACCCCTCCGTCAGGCCTTCGGCCTGCCACCTCCCCTTGCAGGGGAGGAATGGCGACATGGGATCGGTCCTTAGCGTGCCCCGCCGGTTACCACCGTATCGCTGAGGTCGCCGAAGGAGGGGGCCGGAAGCACCGGCATCGGCGAGACCGGCAGCGATTGACCCAGCCCCGTCGGCGGCGCGGGCGTCGTGGGCGCGCGCAGCACCGGATCGGTCGCCGCCGCCAGCACGGGCGCGGGCTTTGCCACCGCTGAGGGGCGCGCGGCGCGGTCGATGGGGGCGAGGATGGGGTCGAAGGGGCCGAAGACCTGCGTCTTCACCTGTCGGATATGGGCCGAGGCGTCATAGGTCGGTACCCCCGCCTCGATCACCCCCGCCTGCAACCGGCCCAGCGTCGCCAGCAGCCGCGCCTGCGCGACATAGCCCGAATAGCGCGCATTGGTCTCGACGATCTGGGCGTTCAGCAGCCGCTGTTCCGAATCGAGCACCTCGAAATTGGACCGGAAGCCTTCCTGGAACCCGCGCCGCACGCCGGTCAGCGCGGCCTCGGCCGCCTGGGTGGCCAGCTGGCCCGAATCCTGTTGGGTCTGCGCCGCGACCGACTGGTTCCAGCTGTCCTGGACATTGGCGAGCGCCTGTCGCCGGGTGCTCTCCGCCTCGAAGCCCAGTTGCTGGCGCTCGGCAACGGCGGCGCGGATGCGCGACCCGATCAGCCCGCCCGTCAGCAGCGGCATGGTGACGCTGACGCCCCCGGTCGCCTGTCCGCCCAGGTCGCGGGTCTGATAGGAATAGGGGCTGGCATAGCCATAGCCGCCGGTCAGCGCGACGATCGGCGCGCGCTCGGCACGTTGCGCGGCGATCCGGGCGTCGCCCGCGCGCGCGGCCATGATCGCCTGCCAGATGGCGGGGCTTTCCTTTTCGGCGATCTGGAAGGCGGCGTCGAGCGAGGCGGGGCTGCCCGGCAGGCGCGGCGGCGGGGCGAGGCGGCCGGGATTGCGCCCGACGAGCGCGGCAAAGCGCGCGCGGCTGGATTGCAGATTGGCCTCGACCTGGGCCAGCTGCGCGCGGATGATCTCGCGCTGGGCGCGGGCCTGCGCGATGTCGGTGCGGGTCAGGTCGCCGCCGCGTTCGCGCGCGACCGCCTGGTCCACCTGTCGGCCATAGCTGTCGAGCGAGCGGGTCTGGATCGCCACCAGCGCCTGGTCGCGCAGGACCGAAGCATAGGCGTCGACCACCGCGAGCAGGATGTCGTTCTCGGTCTCGCGCAGCCGCTCGCGCCCGGCCAGCACGGTCGCCTCGGCGGCGGACACCTGCGCGGCGGTCCGGCCACCGTTCAGCAGGATCTGCGAGGCGGAGATGGTCGCCCCCATGGTCCGCGACCGCACTGTGCCGAACTGGTCGAGCAGGTTGCGCTGGTCCTGCTGGCGATACTGGAAATTGACGTTCACCCCGACGCTCAGGCGGTAAGGCGAGCCCGCCTGGATGATCTGTTCGTCGAGCGCGCGCAGCTGCGCCCGCCCCGCCTCCAGCGTGGGGTTGGTGCGATAGGCATCGGCGATCGCGCGGTCGAGCGTGTCGGGATCGTACAGCTCCTGCGCGGCGGCCGGGGCGGCGGCCAGCATCAGCGGCAGGCAGGCGAGGCGGCGCAGCGCGTCAGCGTTCATGGAAGGACTTCGCAAAGGCCTCGGTCAGCGGATCGAGGATATATTGCAGCGCGGTTCGCTTGCGCAGCGGCACGGTGACCGCGACCGGCACGCCCGCGCGGATGCCGGTATCGCCGCCGCGCACCGCCGCGATGCGGGCGATCTGGTCGCGCGGCACCGCGACCTCGGCGGAGAAATAGCTGCGGCCCGAGGCTTCGTCGCGCAGCGCGTCGGCCGACACCGAATGGACCGTGCCGGTCAGGATCGGCAGCCCCCGGTCGTGCAGCGACAGGAACTTCACCTCGGCGGGCCGCCCCGCGACGACGCCGTCGATGTCGCCGGGCGCGAAATTGGCGCGCACGATCAGCGGCGCGGCATCGGGCACGATGTCGAGGATCGGCTGCCCCGCCTGGATCACCCCGCCGACGGTAAAGACGCGCAGGCCGACGATCCGGCCCGAAACCGGCGCGCGAATCTCGGTGCGCGCGAGCTGCTCGCGGGCGGAGGCCCATTTGGGCTGCATCTCGTTCAGCTGGAACTGGGTGTCGCGCAGGGCGGCGGCGGCGTCCTCCACCTGGCGGCGGCGGGTCTGAACCATCTGCGCGCGGGTCTGGCCGATCTGTTCGCGCGCGGCGGCGGAGCGCGAGCTGTAATCGGCATCGGCCCCCTCCAGCTGCTGCATCGAGCGTTCGATCGAGCGGACCGTGTTGCGCGAGACATAGCCCTCATCGGCCAGCCGCCTCGTGCTCTCCAGCTGCTGGGCCAGGCTCTCGCGCTGGCGGGCGGTGGCCTGGGCCTGGGCGTCATAGCCCGATGTCTGGCGGCTGACCTCCGCGGCCTGCTGGCGCAGCACCTGGTCGCCGGCGGCAAGCGCGGCGTTGCGGCTGCGCAGCTGGGCCAGTTGCAGCGCCTCGGCGCGCGCAATCAGCGGGCGGTCCTGTTCGGGCGCGGTGGCGAAGTTGGCGGGCCAGACGACGGCGCGGCCCGCAATCTCCGCCTCCAGCCGCGCTTTTTGTGCCTGGAGATCGATGACGCTGGCGGCGAGCGCACGTTCGCTGGCGGCGACCTCGGCCCCCTCAAGCCGGAACAGGATCTGGCCCGCCGTCACATGCTGGCCGTCGCGGACCGCCATCGCGCGGACGATACCGCCGTCGCGATGCTGCACGGTGCGGCGATTGCCGGACACCGTGACCTGGCCTTCGCCCGCCGCCGCCGCGTCGAGTCGCGCGACCGCCGCCCAGCCCAGGCCGACGACGAAGAACAGGAAGGCGATGATCCCGCCCAGCCGGATCGCGGCGCGCGGCGAATCGTCGAGGTGCAGCCGTTCGGCCAGCTGGGCACGGGCGGGGGTCATCGGACGCTCCCGGCATGGACGAAGCCTTCGTCGGGGCGGCCGGGCGTCTGCGACCGGATCACCTTGGCGCGGTCGTCGAACAGCTGCACCTTGCCGTCGCGCAGCAGCAGCACCTTGTCGACGATCTGGAGCAGGCCGGTGCGGTGGGTCGAGACGATCACCGTCGCCTTGCGTTCCCGAAGCGACAGGATGCAGCGCGCCAGCCGCGCCTCGCCCTCGCTGTCGAGATGCGCATTGGGTTCGTCGAGGAACAACAGGGTCGGCCGCCCGAACAGCGCGCGGGCCAGCGCCACCGCCTGGCCCTGTCCGGCGGACAGCCCCGCCTCGCCGCGTTCCAGCATCGTGGCATAGCCGTGCGGCAGGCCCAGAATCACGTCATGCGCACCCGCCTCCTGCGCGGCGGCGACGACCTCGGCGTCCAGCGCCTCGCTCTCGCCGTCGACGACACCGCGGAAGCGCGCGATATTGGTATGGACGGAGGCGGGGAACAGCGTCGGCGCCTGTGGCATGAAGCCGAGATGGCGGCCCAGCTGCTCGCGATTCCAGTCGGCCAGCGACGCGCCGTCGATCCGCACCTCGCCGCCATCGGGCACTTGCGCGCCCGCCAGCACGCGCAGCAGCGTGGACTTGCCCGCGCCGCTGGGGCCGACCAGTGCGACGACCTCGCCGGGATTCACCGCAAAGCTGATGTCCGACAGGATGGCGCGGTCGCCGCCGGGTGCCCGCACCTCCAGCCCGCGCACCTCGATCCGGCCGATGGGGGCGGGCAGGGTGGTGGTCGTGCGCTCGGGGCCGGGGCGGCGGCAGAAACCGTCGAGCGAGCGCCACGCCTCGCGCGCGGCGGTCAGTGGCTTGATTGCGCCGAGGATTTGCTCGACCGGCTGGAGCGCGCGGCCCAAGAGGAGCGAGGCGGCGAAGATCGCGCCGCCCGAAATCTCCTGCTTCACCGCCAGCCAGGCGCCCAGCGCCAGCGCCAGCGATTGCAGCAGCTGGCGCAGGAATTTGGTGACCGCCAGGAACTGCCCCGACCGGCGCGACAGCGACGCCTGCCGCCGCGCCAGATCGGCGCGCTCCAGCAAATGGCGGGTGACGAGCGCGTCGCGCATCCCCAGCGCCTGCGCCACGTCGGAGGCGAGGATCGAGGCGTCCTGCTCGCGCTGCGCCAGCGCGGTGCGGCCGCGAAGCGCGACGACGCTGGATTCGGTCATCCGCTCGCTGGCGATGGCGATCGCGCCCAGCAGCAGCGCGCTGACCAGGGTCAGCACGCCGATCCAGGGGTGCAGCAGGAAGGCGATCAGGATGTAGATCGGGGCCCAGGGCGCGTCGAACAGCGCGATCACGGGCGCGCCGGTCAGGGTGGAGCGGACCGTGTCGAAATCGCGCATCGCCTGCGCGCGCTCCATCGCGGTGCCGCTTGGCGACCCCAGGATGCGCAGTAGGATGGCGGGCGCCAGCCGCCGCTCCAGCCGGATGCTGGCGCGCAGCAGCAGCCGCATCCGCACCGCGTCCAGAATCGCATAGACGCCCAGCGCGATCGTCAGGATCAGCGTCAGGAGCAGCAGCGTCGGCACGCCGCGCGTCGGCACCACCCGGTCATAGACCTGGAGCATGAAGATCGACGGCGCGAGGTTGAGGAGGTTGATCAACCCCGAAAACCCCGCCGCCGCGATCAGGTGCGGACGACAGCCGCGCACCACCGGCATCAGGCCGGGGCTCGGCGATCCGTGGGACGGAACGGAATCGGGGGGCGACATGATCGCCGCTATAGGCCCCAAAGAGTAAGCGAAGCCTTTAATCCGCCATCCATTCCGTCCCGGATTACGACACCCGGCCGGGCTTACCGGCCCAGCGGCGCCAGACGGCGGCCGAACAGCGCGACGAAGCGGTCGAGCGGGCAGGGCGCGGCGGCGGGACAGCCGGGCACGCGGATCGGCGTGACGGTCACGTCCGCCGACTGGCGGCGCAGGCGATCGGGCGATTGGGTGCGATAGGACAGGGTGACGAAGCGTCGACCCCGGCGATCATGCCAGCGCTCGATCATCACCGCCCCGCCCGGCGCGGCATCGTTGGTCGCATAGCCCGGCGCGACGAGGTCGAAGCCGAGCAGCCCGGCCAGCGCGGTGACGTTGGTGTCGTGCCCGACCAGCATGTCGACCTTGCGCCCGTCGCGGGCGGTCAGCGCGTCGATCATGTGGCGGCCGAACGCGGCCGACTGGTGCGCCGCCATATAGGGCGAGCGCGAATAGACGTCGAACAGCGCGGCATGGACCGCACCCAGCCGGGCCAGCACCGCGCCGTCGACCGGCACGCCGCCGACCGAGGGCGACAGCCCCTCGGCATATTGCAGCAGCAGCACCTGCGCGGTGCCCGAGGCGGTGCGGATCGGCCCCGACAGGTCGATGCCCTTGCCGTCCGCCGAGGGCGTCAGGCGCGGCGCGCCCGCCGGATCGCATCCCTTGGGATCGCCGCAGCCCAGCACCGAATCGAGCAGGCGTAACGCGTCGCGATGCCGCGCGGCCAGCGCGTCCATGCCGCCGGTGAAGCGGTCGATGTCCGCCACCGCCGCCGTCGCGTCGAAGCGGGTGGCACGGGCGCGCAGCGGCTCGAACAGCGGATCGGCCTCGCCCACGGGGCGATGGCCGATGGTCAGCGTACAGCCCGGGGCGAGGCCTTGGGCATAGGCCTGTCCGCTGGCGATGGTGCGCGGCGAACTGTTGGTCCAGATGCGGATGCTGTCGGATGCCGGGCATCCTTTGGCGGAGAGCAGGCCGCGTGCCGCCCAGTCGGCGCGGTCGGCGCGCGCCTCGGTCGCCAGCGCCTCGGCCCCGCGCGGGGTCAGCTGGCTTTCGGGCGTCGTCCAGTGCGGCCAGGGGCTGGCGGTGCGGGTGCCGTGCGGCACTTCCCCATCCAGCGGCGCGCGGACGCCGTGGCGCATCAGCAGGACCACCCGGTCCAGGGTCAGGCCCGTGGTGCTCGGTGCCTGCGCCGCGACCGGCGCGGCCAGTGCGGAGGCGGTGATCAGGAAAAGCGCGGATCGCAGGTGGCGGCGAAGGGTGGCGGAGATAGGAGTCATGTTGAAGCTTTGAACCGTTTCCGGGTCAGGACTGTGACATTGGCCGGACGGATCGTGCCGAAGCGCCTATCCCACAATCATTTTTTCAAATTCATCAAAATTCGGTCAATAAGTCATCGGACTGTCACAGCCCGTCTCTAGCGGGGCCGTCGAAGGCGCCCGGGGGGCGTCGCCATCACGATGTCCCAGGGGGAAAACCATGACCGCTTCGTTCAAGCGGGCGCATGTCGTGCGCCTATTGTGCGGCACCGCCGCCACGCTGATGCTGGCCGCTCCGGCGCTGGCCGCCGATCCGACCGATCCGATCGCCACGGCCAATGCGCCGACCGTCACCGACACCGATCCGCAGGTCGGCGAGGATGTGGTCGTCAAGGGCCATCGCCAGGCGGTGGTCGACGCGCAGGACGAACAGCTGCGCAGCCAGTCGCTGGCCACCGTCGTCTCGGGCGAGGAACTGCGCCTCCAGCCGCAGCAGAATCTGGCCGACCTGCTGACCCGCCTGCCGGGCATCAGCTCGTCGGTGGACCAGTCGCGCAACGCGGCGGCGACGGGCGAGGCGCAATATGTCTCGATCCGCGGTCTCGACACCTCGTACAACGCCTATTCGCTCGACGGCGTGCGGCTGGCGCAGACCGATGCGCGCACCCGCGCCATCTCGATGAACCTGTTGTCGCCCTTCTCGCTCCAGACGGTGCGCGTCGACAAGGCGCCGACCGCCAAGTACGATGGCGACGCGATCGCGGGTATCATCGACATGGTGCCGATCACCGCCTTCGACCTGCCCAACCATCGCAGCCAGATCCGCCTGCAGGGCCAGGTGGCGGGCCGTGCCGTCGCGCGCGGCGAGGACCCCTGGGGCGGCACCGCGCAGGTCGAGACCGCGCAGCGCTTCGGCAATTTCGGCATCTATGCCTCGGCCTATTACGGGCTGAAGCATGTGCTGGGCGAGTCGACCGCGGTCCAGCATGACTGGGAAAAGTACAACACCAACATCCCGGGCATGATCCGCGACAATCTGGACAATCTGTTCGCGCGCGGTGTCCAGTGGCAGTCGTTCCGCAACCGCATCGAGCGGATGGGCGGGACGCTGAACCTCGACTGGAAGGGCGAGAGCACCGACCTGTACCTGCATTCCACCTATGGCCGCTACCAGCTGAAGAGCTGGATGGACCAGACCGCGCTGCGCCAGACCAGCCTGGCCCCCGACCAGATCAACCCGAACCCCAACAAGGGCTCGTACGACGCCGCCGGCTATCGCGCCGATTACGGCCTGACCGCGACGCATTATTTCCGCACCGAGCACAGCAACCAGGAACTGGTGACGACCAAGCTGGGCGGCCAGACCCGTTCGGGCGACTTCACTTTCGACTATCACGGCGCCTATTCGCGCGGATCGCAGGATTATCCCTTGCGCATCCAGTCGGGCTTTGCGGGCCGTCCCTATATCGGCACCGCCGACAATACGGGCGTCGCCAATTACCGCATGGTCACCTCGATCGGCCAGCGCACCTTTCCGCAGGTCGTGCTGACCGACGCGGCGCGCGCCTATCTGAGCGACCTGACCAAGCTGAAGCAATGGTATGTCACCCAGCAGTTCGAGAACACCTGGGAACGCCGCCTGGAGGGACAGTTCGACACGACCTGGCATCATGCCGACCAGGGTCTGGTGTCCATCTCGGCGGGCGCCAAGGTCGAGGATGCCAAGCGTTACGCCAATGCGCTGGGCGATGACGGCGCGCTGCAATATACCTTCCCCAATGCGGACGGCAGCAATTCGCCGCGTTACGCCGCGACCGGCCCTGCGCTGACCTCGCTGCCCGGCCGGATGCTCGGCGGGTTCATGAACAATGCCGCGCAGGTGCCGATCTTCCTGATCGACACCGGCTATATCGAGAACCAGGTCCGCCAGCTCTCGACGCCCAAGCTCGCCAATCTCGATCCGGTCAAGCTGAAGGAGAACCGCCTCGACGGTCGCGAGAACCGGCTGAGCGGCTATGCCATGGCGACGATGCAGTTCGGCGACCTTCAGGTCGTGCCGGGCCTGCGCTACGAATATAACCGGTTCAAGGGCACCTATTGGCAG
Organism: Sphingomonas sp. SORGH_AS_0950; assembly: GCF_030818415.1. Taxonomy (NCBI): domain Bacteria; kingdom Pseudomonadati; phylum Pseudomonadota; class Alphaproteobacteria; order Sphingomonadales; family Sphingomonadaceae; genus Sphingomonas; species Sphingomonas sp. SORGH_AS_0950. Next base: position 2,064,608 of record NZ_JAUTAE010000001.1, on the reverse strand, counting down.
GACCAGGGCAACGACACCGGCAAGTTCGCGACCTCCAGCCGCAACTACGACATGTGGCTGCCCAGCGTCATCGCCAATTACCGGCCGAACGACGACATGGTCATCCGCGCCTCGATCCGGAAGAGCTATTCGCGGCCTGCCTTCGACCTGCTGCTCGGGCCGACGCAGGTGACCCGCAACGATCTGGGCGAGGTGACGGGGGTGTTCATCCCCAACCCCAATCTGAATGCCCAGACCTCGTGGAACTACGACGCCTCGGTCGAATATAAGGGGCAGGGCACCGACTTCTTCTCGATCAGCCCCTTCTACAAGCAACTGAACCACGTCCTGTTCGCGACCGGCACCACCAACGCGACCGGCGATTATAACATCTGGGGCAACCCGCAGTCGGAACAGCAGGGCGGGGTCGAGGTGTCGAGCCTGACCACCAACGCCACCGGCAAGATCTATGGTGTCGAACTGTTCGGCCGCTATGCGCTGAAGGGGCTGCCGGGACTGCTCGACGGGCTGGGCCTCCAGGCCAATGTCACGGTGCAGCGCGCCAATGCGCGCGTCTTCGTCAACGGCCAGATGCGCGACCAGCGCATGACCCAGGCGCCCAAGATCATGTACAACGCCGCGCTGTTCTACAGCCATGGCGGCCTGTCGGCGGAGTGGAACTACAATTACACCGGCGACCGCCTGTACGATCTGCGCTCCAGCCGCCCGGACACCTATATCCAGCCGACGACGATCTCCAACCTGATCGTCAACTATGTCCTGCCCTCGGGCCTGACGGTCGGCATGTCGGTGCAGAACCTGTTCAACGAGCATAGCTACTGGGCGACGACCAGCGAGCGGAAGGCCTATCTCTCGAACGACCGCAAGGGCGGCTATGTCGAGACGGGGCGCATCTACATGTTGAACCTGACCTACGCCTTCTGACCCGATGCTTCTCCCCGATCCGATACGCGCCCCCCCGCGGGTATCGGAGCGCACCTCACGCCGATGGCCCGCAAAGCCATCGGCGTCTTTGTGTGCGGCCTGTGGCGTTTCTGGCCGGATGCGACGGCCGATTGACCGAAACGCCCCGCCGTCTAGCATGACCCCGATAGCAGGAGCCCGAACAGCCATGATGAAACGCCAGCGCCGCCAGACCGAGATCGTGGCGCTACTCGGAGAGGGGAATTTCCGCGGGATCGGCGATCTGGCGGCGGCGCTGTCGGTGTCCGAGGAGACGATCCGGCGCGAACTGCGCGTGCTGGAGGCATCGGGCGCGGTCGTGCGCGCGCACGGCGCGGTGCGGCTGGCCAAGGTGGAGACGGAGGGCTCGTTCGCCACCCGCCTGCAACGCCATGCCGAGGCCAAGCAGCGGATCGCGGCCGCGGTGGCGCAGATCGTCGCGGACGGCCAGACCCTGTATATCGATGCCAGCACCACCGGCCATTATGTCGCCCGCGCGCTGCGCGATCACCAGCGGCTGACCGTCATCACCAATGCGGTGGGGGTCGCCGCCGAGCTGGGCGGGCGCAACGACAACCGGGTGCTGCTGGCCGGGGGCGAGCTGGATTACGAATATCGCGCCTGTTTCGACGCGACGGCGCGCGACTATCTGGCGATGTTCACGCCCTCGCTGGCGATCCTGTCGGTCGAATCGGTCAATCTCGACCATGGCTTTGCCGATTATCATGCGGGCGAGGCGGCGGTGTGCCGGATGATGATCGCGCGCGCCCGCCGCACCGTGATCGCGGCCGATGCCAGCAAGTTCGACCGCCACGGCACCGTCCAGGTCGCCGCGCTCGACGGCGTCGCCATGCTGGTGACCGACGTGCCGCTGTCGCCCGCTTATGCCGAGGCGCTGTCGGCGGTGGAGGTCGTCGTCGCCTGACCGCGCGGAATGGCGAGCGCGGTGGCGGCGCCCGCCAGCGCCAGCGCGACATGGATCATCCAGAAGCTGGGCGCGCTCATCACCGGATAGAGCGTGCCCAGCTGCCCCACGACCAGATGCGCGACGAAGCCGTGGAGATAGAATAGCCCGGTCATCATCCCCCGCCGGCCGGGCGGCGCGGCGGCGGTGACGATCGCCAGCGCCGAGGGCCAGGACAGCACCACGCCGATGCCGAGCAGCAGGATCGCCGCCAGCGGCCCCGCCAGCCCCACCGCGCCGACCCGCATCGACAGCAGCGCGATCAGGCCATAGCCGAGCGCGATCGCTACGCCGCCCAGCGCCAGCTTGATCCCCGCAGCGGGCTCGCACCGCCGCCGCGCGAGCCAAGGCCAGAGCCGATACGCTCCCAGCGCCAGCGCGATGGTGAACAGTCCGTCCGCCGCCGCCAGCCAGCCGGGCGGCACGGCGAACCCGCCGACCGACAGCGCGACCCGCGCCTCGGCCCAGACCAGCACGATATTGGTCAGCTGCTCATAGGCGCAGAAGCACAAGGTGACGGCGACGATGGCGGGCACCACCTGTCGCCACGCGACGGCCGCGCCATCGTCCTGCGCCGCCGCTGGGACCGTGACGCGGGGGGCGGCGCGCAGCAGCAGCACGGCCACCGCCATGCTCGCCGCCATTGCCGCGAAGGCGGTGCCGAACCCGTACCGCTCGGCCAGCCAGCCGCACAGCAGCGGCCCGAGCAGCGCGCCGCCGTTGAGGAACGCCAGATAGGCCGCGAACAGCCGCTCGCCCCCCGCCGACCCGCGCAGCGCGCCGACCTCGGCGGCCAGATTACCCTTGAGCAGCCCGATCCCACCGACCAGCAACCCCAGCCCGACCAGCGCCAAGGGCCGCCCCGTCAGCGCGACCAGCCCCGCCGCCATCAGCCCCGCGCCGACGAACATCGCGACCCGCCGCCGCCCGCTGCGATCCGCCAGCCATCCGCCCAGCGGCAGGATCAGATAGGTCAGCGCGCCGTACAGTCCGTAAAGCTGCGAGGCGAAGGCGATGTCGCCTCGCGTCCCCGTCACCCCCTCGATCGCGGCGCGCAATCCGGCCAGACCGAGGACCGGCGGCCCCGAGGGGCGCAGCAGGTCGGTCAGCAGGAACAGGGTAAGGAGCGACTTGGCGCCCTGAATCGCGAATCGCTCCCATGCCTCGACCCCGGCAAGGGTCCAGAATCCGGGGGCGGGCGGGGGCGTGTCCCTGTCGCGCATGGCGTTGCTGTCGGTCCGTCGTCGGGCTTGGGGAGGAAGCGACGGCTCCCTAGCGGCGGTTTGTGACGGGTTCGCGGCGCTCGACAAAGTGTCGCGCGCACGGCACGACGGCGCCATGGACCTGTCCGCCATCGTCGCCGACATCGCCGCCGAGATGGCGGAGGCCCCCGACCGGGGCAAACCGGCCGATTACATCCCCGCGCTGGCGGGCATCGATCCGCGCCGGTTCGGTATCGCCATCGTCGAGGCGGACGGCCAATGCCATCTGGCGGGCGATGCCGAGGAGAGCTTCTCGATCCAGAGCATCTCCAAGGTCTTCGCGCTGACCCTGGCGCTGGGCGCGGTCGGCGACCAGCTTTGGCGGCGGGTGGGGCGCGAGCCGTCGGGCACCGCGTTCAACTCGATCGTGCAGTTGGAAACCGAACAGGGCATCCCGCGCAACCCGTTCATCAATGCGGGCGCGATCGTCGTCGCCGACGTGCTGCTGGGCGGTTATGAACCGCGCGAGGCGATCGGCGAGATGCTGCGCTTCGTCCGCGCGCTGACCGGAGAGGACGACATCGTCATCGACGCCGCCGTGGCGCAGGCCGAGATGGAGACGGGGCACCGCAACCAGGCGCTGGCGCATTACATGCGCGCCTTCGGCAATCTCCACCATCCGGTCGACCGGGTGCTGGGCGTCTATTTCCATTTCTGCGCGCTCGCCATGAGTTGTCGGCAGCTGGCGCTCGCCGGGCGCTATCTGATGGCGCGGGGCCTTCATCCGGGGACGGGGCGCTCGGTGGTGTCACCGCAGCGGGCGCGGCGGATCAACGCGCTGATGATGAGCTGCGGCCATTATGACGGATCGGGCGAGTTCGCCTTTCGCGTCGGCCTGCCGGGCAAGTCGGGAGTGGGGGGCGGCATATTGGCGATCGTGCCCGGCCGGGCCTCGATCGCCGTATGGTCGCCGGGGCTCAACGCGCGCGGGAATTCGCAGCTTGGTACGCTGGCGCTCGAACGGCTGGTGCAGCGGACCGGCTGGTCGGTGTTCGACCCACAAGCCGGTTGACCGCGCGCAAGGGGGCGAAGGCCGCATGCGCGCGCACCGACAGGATCAGGTTGAGCGCGACGCCCGCGATCGAGGCCGCCCCCGCCAGCCGCACGATCCGCTCGCCCGTGATCGCCGTGCCGCTGCCCCACAAGGCGAGCAGCAGCACCGTCGCGCCGAGCAGCTTCAACCCGGTGCGAAGCCGGGCATCGTGCAGCGTCCCGGCGTCGCGCGCGTGGCGATGGGAACCGGCGGCAAGCAACCAGAAGCCGACAAGGCACAGGGCGATCGTATCAAGCATGGGCAGGCTCCGAAAAGCGGCGGGTCCGTGTGGGAGTACGGGCGGCGGGACGCGCGCTGACCCGCGCGGCGACGGCGAAACCGGCACCGATGGCGAGGCAGGCGAGATCGAAGGCGAGGAAGACCTGATCCCCGTCGAGCAGCGACGGGATCAGCCAGCGGGTGTCGGTCAGCGCGTTGACGACCGGGATCGCGCTCCAGAACAGGCCTGCGACGCCGAACAGGATCGTCCAGGCACGCCGCGCGGGCAGGCCGAGCTGGGCGAGCGCGAGCAGGCCCCAGGTCCAGAACATCGCCGACACTTCCATATCGGCGCGACCCGCCATCCCCGCCGGGATCAGCCGGTTGGCGAGGAGATAGGCCGCCATGCCGCACGGGAAGGCGGCGATGACCGCGATGTTCAGCCGCTCGGCCAGCCGAAGCCCGAAAAAGGGCGCCGCGCCCGGCTTGCGCCGCTTGGCGGTCCAGAGCAGCAGCCCGGTGCCGACCATCGCCGCGCCGGTCAGCCCCATGACGAAATAGGCCCAGCGCAGCGCGGGCCCGGCGAATTGCGCCAGGTGCAGGCCCAGCAGGACGCCCGCCGTCTGGATCGCCGAGGCGGGCGCGCCGCTCCGGCTGAGGAACCGGCCGGTCGCGCCCTCATAGACGACGATCGGGGTCTGCGCGCTGATCGCGCCATGCTTGGCCTGCGCGATCGTCACGCGCGCGGCGGCGTCGCCCGGATTGGCGACGATGACGCGGGTGGCGGGGCCGCCCAGACGGCGCTCGGCATCCTGGATCAGCGGCGCGATCGCCACGAGCGGACGGCGCACGCCGCTGGCGGGCACGTCGTCGGGCTGGCCATAGGCGGTCTGGACGAACTGCGCGGGCTTGGCGTAGTTCATCACGATCGGGTACGGCATGTACATGGTAATCAGGGTGATCAGCCCGGTATAGGTGATCATCGCATGATAAGGCAGGCCGAGCACGGCGGTGACGTTGTGCGCGTCGAGCCAGCTTCGCTGCCCCTTGTTCCAGCGCAATGTGAAGAAGTCGGCGAAGATCCGCTTGTGGGTGATCACGCCCGAGATGATCGCGCCCAGCATCGCCATCGCGCACAGCCCCGCCAGCCAGCGGCCCCAGGGGTACGGCAATTGCAGCTGGAAGTGGAAGCGATAGAAATGCTCGCCCCCGCGCGTCTCGCGCGCGGTCAGGGGCGCGCCGCTGACCGGATCGAGGTCCAGCTCGGTCCCGCGCGCCTTGGGATCGGGCTTGGCGGGGATGCGGAAGACGCGGGTGGCGATCGTCCGCGCGTCGGGCAGATAGATATACCATTGCAGGTCGTCGCTGCCGACCCGCGCGAGGTGGCGGACCGCCGAAGTCGCCGCCTGTGCCGGGGTCGCGACGGCGGGGCGGATCTCGGGCTGCATCCACTGGGTGATTTCGGGGCGGAAATAGGCCGAGGTCCCGGTCAGGAACATGGTGAACAGGATCCACCCGGCGATCAGGCCCAGCCAGCCATGCGCCCAGGCCATGGTCTGCCGCCAGCCGCGCTGCACCGGGGCCGCCGCCTCGCTCACGCGCGGACCCCCAGCCACCAGAGCAGCGCCGCCATGACCAGCGCGCCGCCCCAGATCACCGCGGCAACGCGCGCCAGCCTTATCTCGTGCAGCGCCCACAGCCCGACGCCCGCATAGACCAGGAAGGACAGGATCATCGGCCATCCGGTCGCCTCGACCCGCGACTGCGCGTCCGACACCGGCAGGATGCGCGCGGTCAGCATCGCGGCGGCCACCACGAATCCATAGCCGCCGACCGCAGCGGTCAGCCAGCGACAGCCCATGGCGACGCCACCGCGCCACCCCGAAGGAGCCTGTCCGTCCATGGCCTGGCGTGACGCCACCCGCGCTTTCCCCTTGTCATCTCGATGTCATCGCTTTAGCAGCATTTGAGAGTCACTATCAATAGCGGTTAAGGGAAATATCATGCGGAGATTTCGTGCGGCATGGCTGGCGGCCTGCGCCACGGGCGCCCTTGTCGGCGTCGCCGGGCCCGCCATCGCCAAACCTGCCATCGCCGCGCCCACTCCGGGGGACGACGATCCCCAGCGGCTGCGCAACGAGGAGATCGTGGTCGAGGGACAGCGCGAGAAGAAGAGCGCGGCCTCGGGCACCAAGACCGACATTCCGCTGATCGCCACGGCGCAGAGCATCACGGTCATCGACCAGGGGGAACTGACCCGACGCAACGCGCTGTCGATCAACCAGGCGCTGGGCTATGTCGCGGGGGTCGCGCCCAACCAGCGCGGCAATGTCGCGACCCGGTACGACCAGCTCTATCTGCGCGGCTTTTCGCCCGGCGTGTTCATGGACGGGATGCGCCTGCTGGGCGGCGTCTATGCCATTCCGCAGGTCGACTTCCATCTGGTCGAATCGGTCGATGTGGTGAAGGGCCCGGCGGGCGTCACCTATGGCTCGGGCACGCCGGGCGGGCTGATCAACCTGACCAGCAAGCTGCCCTATGCCGGGGCGGGCGGCCGGATCGAGCTGGCGGCGGGCAATTACGCGCTGCTGCGCTCCAGCATCGACGTGAACCAGCCGCTCGACGCCGACAATCGCTGGCTGTTCCGGATGATCGCGGGGGCCGAGGAATCGGACGGCTTCATCCGATCCACCGCCAATCGCCGTTACTATGCGCGGCCGATGCTGACCTTCGCGCCCGACAAGGCGACCAGCGTCACGCTGATCCTCAACTATCAGCGCGATCCCGAATCGGGGTCGTATAGCGGTGTGCCCGTCTATGGCTCGGCGCTGCCCAATCCGTTCGGTGTGCTGCCGGTCGATTTCAACACGTCGGAGCCGTCCTATGAGGCGTTCGACCGGACGCAGAAATCGGCGACGATCCTGTTCCGCCACGACCTGAACGACCGGCTGAGCTGGACGACGAACGCGCGCTATCTGGCGATCGGGCTGCATTATCGGCAAATCTATGGATCGGGCTTCCTGACGCGCGGCACCGGCGCCAATGCGAACAGCGACCTCTCTACCCTGCAACGCGGCGGCGGCGGGTCGGACGAGGCGTTCCAGACCTTCACCGTCGACAATCACCTGGTCGGCAAGCTCGATACCGGGCCGGTCCGGCACACCATCCTGGGCGGCGTCGACTGGCAGCATAATCGCGGCGAGAATTATCAGGCCTTCTACACCGGCACGAACGCGAACCCGGTGTTCAACATCCCCAACCTCAGCCTGTTCGCCCCGGTCTACGGCGTGCCGCTGCCCAGCTTCCCGCTCACCCAGACGCACAATTACACCAAGCGCGATCAGGTCGGCCTCTATCTACAGGACCAGATCGCGATCGGCGGGCTGCAACTGATCGCCAGCGGGCGCTGGGACAGCTACAACCAGACGACGCAGAATCTGAACACCAACGCGGTCTCGCGCCTGAACCAGACCGCCTTCACCACCCGGCTGGGCGCGCTGTACGAGACCCGGTTCGGGCTGGCCCCCTTCGCCAGCTATTCGGAGAGTTTCGAGCCGCAGACGGGCAGCACCTGGGACGGGCGCAACTTCACCCCCGTCACGGGCCGCCAATATGAGGCGGGGCTGAAATACCAGCCACGCGGCACGACCGCGCTGTTCACCCTGTCGGCCTTCGACCTGCGTCGCCGCAACGTGCCGGTCGCCGATCCGAACGCGGGCACCGGCAATATCCCGACCAATTCGCAGGTGCAGATCGGCGAGGTCGCGATCCGCGGGATCGAGCTGGACGGGCGCGGCACGCTGGCCCCCGGTTTCGACGTGACGGTGGCGGCGACCTATACCGATCCGCGCGTGACGCAGGGGTCGCCCGTGGTCGGCACCGGCGACCAGCTGAGCGGCGTGACCGGCACCCGGCCGCTGGGCGTGCCGCAATGGAGCGCGTCGAGCTTCCTGTCCTATGATCTGGGCAAGGCGGGTATCGCGGGCGCGCCGGGCGGGCTGAGCATCGGGGCGGGCCTGCGCTATGTCGGGGAATCGGACGGGACGGCGACCACCGTCGCGGCCGGGAAGACGGTCGTCCGCCGTTTCCAGTCGCCCGATTACTGGCTGGCCGACCTGATGCTGGGCTATGACCTGGGCCGGGTCAGCCCGGCGATGGAGGGGCTGAGCCTGACCGCCAATGTCGCCAATCTGTTCGACAAGCGCCACATCACCAGCTGTTTCTTCAACAATGGCTGCTATTACGGGGCATCGCGGACCTTTGTAGGCAGCCTGCGCTATTCTTGGTAAGGGCGCATCCGATTCATCGAAACTGACTGTTCGCCCGCCCGCCGATCGACCGGCGGCGCGGGGCGGGCCCCAAGGAGTGCGTGGTTTGTCGACCGATACTGTTCTGCCCGAACTGACCCCGACCGCGGCGCTGAGCGTCGAGACGGTTCAGAGCGTCCATCACTGGAACGAGCATCTCTTCTCCTTCGCGATCTCGCGCCCCGACAGCTTCCGCTTCCGCTCGGGCGAGTTCGTGATGATCGGGTTGCAGGGCGACAACGGCAAGCCGCTGCTCCGCGCCTATTCGGTGGCCAGCCCCTCCTATGACGAGAAGCTCGACTTCCTGTCGATCAAGGTCGAGGACGGCCCCCTGACCAGCAAGCTGCAAAAGGTGCAGCCGGGCCGACCATATCTATCTGGGCCGCAAGCCCACCGGCACGCTGGTCGCCGATGCGCTGCTGCCCGGCAAGCGGCTGTTCATGCTGTCGACCGGCACGGGCCTGGCCCCCTTCCTGTCGGTCGCGCGCGATCCGGACATCTATGACATGTTCGACGAGGTGGTGATCGTCCACTCGGTCCGCCGGGTCAGCGACCTGGCCTTCCACGACGAGCTGGCGGGCAAGCTGGCCGAGGATCCCCTGGTGGGCGAGGTTGCGGCGGAGAAGTTCCATTACGTCCCGACCGTCACGCGCGAGCCGTTCCACACCACCGGCCGCATCGACGCGCTGATCGACGATGGCCGCTTGTTCGCCGGGCTCCCCAGCGCGCACGGCTTCAACCCCGAGACCGACCGGATCATGATGTGCGGCAGCATGGAGATGATCAAGTCGCTGGGCGCCAGGTTCGAGGCCATGGGCTTCCCCGAAGGCTCGAACGCGCAGCCGGGCGCCTATGTGATCGAAAAGGCGTTCGCGGGCTGACCCGTTCCTCCCCGCAAGGGGAGGAATGACCATCGCTCCGCATCCCTGCGACATTTGTCGTCGCGGGCGGCACATTTGTGCGACATTTGCGTCCTAACGCCCAACGACAGGATTTGGGAAAAGGGCGAACGATGCGGCTTTGGGCGGGTTTGATGCTGGCGAGTGCCATGCCGGCGATCGCACAGGCGCAGGAGGCCGCGACGCCGCAAGGTCCGACCGCCGCGACACCCGCCCCAGCCACTGGAAATGCGGCTACCGGAAATGCGGCCGCCGCCCCGGTCGCCACCGCTCCGCAGGCGGAGAAGCCCCAGGGCCGGACCTCGGGCGCCCAGGCCCCGCAGGCCGAGGCCGAAGAGGAGGAAGGCGGCGAGGGCGACGTCGTCGTCAATGGCCGCCGCCCGCCGGGCACCGTGCCGGGCGACATCCCGCCCGACCAGCAGCTGAGCCCCGCCGACATCCGCAGCTATGGCGTGTCGAGCGTCGCCGACCTGCTGACCGAACTCGCGCCGCAGACGACCAGCGGGCGCGGCGGGTCGCCGGTGATCCTGCTCAACGGACGGCGCATCGCGGGCTTTCAGGAGATTCGTGACCTGCCGACCGAGGCGATCCTGCGCGTCGACATCCTGCCCGAGGAAGTGTCGCTCAAATTCGGCTATCGCCCCGACCAGAAGGTCGTGAACTTCGTCCTGCGCCCGCGCTTCCGCTCGCTGGCGGCCGAGGCGATCGCGCTGGCCCCGACCGAGGGTGGCTCGGCGCAGGGGCAGGGGCGGCTCGACTGGCTGGCCATCCGGCGCGACAAGCGGCTGAGCATCCATGCCGATTATCAGGAAACGTCGCGGCTGATCGAGGCCGAGCGCGATATCACCGCCCCCGCCAGCAACGCGGCGCTGGGCGGCAATCTGGTCAGCAGCGATCCGGCGCTGGTCGCGCTGACCGGCCGGACGCCCAGCGTGGTCGGCATCCCCACCGGGCTGACCGCCGCGCCGACGCTGGCGCAACTGGCGGCGAGCCCGGCTAACAGCACCGACGTCACCCCCTATCGCACGCTGCAATCGGCGCAGCGCCAGTTCGGCGCGAACATCGTCTATGCGCGCAACATCTTCGACAAGGTCGCGGCCTCGTTCAACGCGCAGCTGGAGACGACGCAGAGCAACAGCTGGAACGGCCTGCCCTCGGCCAGCCTGACGCTGCCGGCGGGCAATCCCTACTCCCCGCTGTCGACCAATGCGACGATCAGCCGGTTGAGCGATGCCTATGGCCCGCTGGTCCAGGACAATACCGGCCTGACCGCGCATCTGGGCACCGTGTTCAACGGCGATCTGGGCCGGTGGCGCTGGTCGCTGACCGGCGCCTATGACCGGACCGAAAGCCGTGTCGCCACCGACACCGGGCTGGACGTGACGGGGCTTCAGGCGCGGTTGAACGCGGGCGATCCGACCGCCAACCCCTTCGGGCCGCTCGACGGGCTGGGGCTGGCGGCGCGCAACTATGCGCGGTCGACCTCCTCGACCGGCGAGATCGACGCGCTGCTCAACGGCCGGGTCTTCGCGCTGCCTGCGGGCGACGTGCAGGCCAGCGTCAAGCTGGGCGGCGAGACCAATAATTTCTCCAGCCGCTCGACCCGGTTCGGCACCGTCCAGACCGGCGAGGTGTCGCGCGACATCGTCAACGGGCAGGTCAATCTCGACTTCCCCATCGCCAATCGCGATCGCGGCATCCTGAGCGCGATCGGCGACCTGTCGCTGAACGTCAATGGCGGGGCGGATCATCTGTCGGACTTCGGCACACTGACCACGGTCGGTTACGGCGCGAACTGGTCGCCGCTGGAGGGGGTGCGCTTCATCGCGTCCTGGACCGATCAGGAGGATGCGCCCACCCCGCAGCAGCTGGGCAATCCGACGATCACCACACCCAATGTCCGGCTGTTCGACTATGTCAGCGGCACGACCGCGACGGTGACGTCGGTCAGCGGCGGCAACCCGGCGCTGGTCGCGGACAATCGCCATGTCATGAAGCTGGGCGCGACGGTGAAGCCGTGGAACGACCGCGACATCAACCTGACCGCCAATTATTTCCGCATCTCGACCGACGATCCGATCGCGTCCTTCCCGACGCCCACCGCCGCGATCGAGGCGGCCTTTCCCGACCGGTTCACCCGCGATGCGGCGGGCAATCTGCTGCGCGTCGATTCGCGCCCGATCAACTTCGCGCGGACCGAGCGGTCGCAGCTGCGCTGGGGGATCAACTTCTCCAGGCCGATCAAGTCCAAGATCCAGAAGGAACTGGAGGCGTTCCGCGCCGGGACCGGCCCCAATCCCTTTGCGGGGATGGCTTTCCCCGGCGCGCGCGGTGGCCCCGGCGGACCGGACGGTCCACGTGGCGAGGGGCCCGGCGGTGGACCGGGCGGCGGCCCCGGTAGTCCCGGAGGCCCCGGCGGCCCCGGTGGTGCCGGACCGGATCGCGGGCCGGGCGGCGGTGGCGGTTTTCGCGGAGGCGGCGGCTTCGGCGGCGGTCGTGGCGGCGGCCGTGTGCAATTCGCGCTCTATCACACCTGGACCTTCGCCGACCGTGTCACCGTCGCCGATGGCGGCCCGGTCCTCGACCTGTTGCGCGGCGATGCGGTCGGGTCGAGCGGCGGCAGCTCGCGCCACCAGCTGGAGGCGCAGGCGGGCTATAACAATAACGGGCTGGGCCTGCGTTTCTCGGGCAACTGGCGCAGCGCGACGCGGGTCAATGGCGGCACGGCGGCCAATCCGCAGGCGCTCGACTTCGGCAGCCTGGCGACGGTCGATTTCCGCCTGTTCGCCGATCTGGGCCAGCGGCTCGATCTGGTCCGCGCGCATCCCTGGGTCCGGGGCATGCGGGTCAGCCTGTCGGTCGACAATCTGTTCAACCAGCGCCAGCGGGTGACCGATTCGACCGGCACGGTGCCGATCGGCTATCAGCCGGGCTATCTCGATCCGCTCGGGCGCACCGTCCGCCTGTCGGTGCGCAAGCTGTTCTTCTGACGTTTCAGCGGCAGGCCTCCCATTCAGGATATTCTGTGGGAGGCCGGGTGGGGGGAGCGGGCCGGTGCCGCCCAAACGCGCCTCCAGCGCGTTTCCGACGGACTCTCCCGTGCCGATCGCTCCGAAGCGGGAGCAAATTCGCCCCTTTGCGGACAAGTTTCTGATTAACTTAGGGCAGATTAGCTGACATCTTTCCGTTCATGAATTGTGGCGCCGCGGCATAACCGGAATATATCGCGACGCGCCGCAAGGACGGTTTGGGGGATCGATGGAATGGGCTGGGGAATGCAGGTCATGAGCGACCGCTTCGATATCGGGGCGGAACCTGTGTCCGAGGGGATCGACGACAGGCTGCGGCGGATTCGTGCCGAGCTGGAGGCGGTGGAAACCCTGGTCCGCTCCGAGGCGGAGGCGCGCATCACGCCGGTCGAGATCGGGCGGGTGGTCCGCTCCGCGCGCGAGGGGATCGGGCGCTTCTTCGATTCGTCGCTGTTCGCCGATCCGGCGTTCGACATGCTGCTCTTCGTCTTTCTGGAGGAAGAGGAGGGGCGACAGGTGGAAACCAGCGCCTGCTATCGCGCCTCGGGCGTGCCGCGCACCACGGCGGTCCGCTGGATCAACATGCTGTTGTCGATGGGGATGTTCGAGAATGCGCCGCATCCGACCGATCGTCGGCTGACGCTGTTGAGCCTGAGCGAGCAGGCCCGCACCGGGATGCGCCAATGGCTGGGCAGCATGCGCCCGCTGATCGAGCGTATGGCCGCGCGCTGATCGCCCGGCGGGTCGGATAAGGGGTCAGGCGGCGCGCGCGGTCCGTTCGCGCAGGCGATCCGCCAGCGTTTCCAGCGTGACCCCCTCGATCCGCGCGGCCACCGGCGCGTCGGATCGCAGGATGTCGGCGATGGCGAGCTGGGTCTGGGTGATCCGGTCGACCGACTGGATGCTGACCATGTGGCGGCGCAGCGTGTCGCTGTCGCTGCCCAGGTCATAGGCCAGCTCGGCCAGGGAGCGGGTCAGGTCGACCAACTCCTCGGCCAGCGCCAGCGCCAGCTCGCGCTCCATTCCCGGCATGGGATCGTGCGCGACCATGGTCACTTGCTACAGAGCTTGAGGATGTTGGCGGCGATCGCGTCGCCCGCGATCGGTTGCGACGCCATGCCCTTGGACAGGGTGAAGTCGGTGCCGTTGCGCCCGATGGCATAGGCCCCGCCCGCCATCATCGCGCGCAGGCCCGCCGCGCCGTCCTCGTCGTCCAGCGCGACCAGCACGCCCAGGCTGTTGCTCCCCGCCGCCTTGGCGACCGAGGCGAACAGCAGCGAGATCGAGGGCCGCTCGCCCGCCACCGGCTCGCGCGCGAGCAGGCGGATGGAGCCTTCGGGCCAGCTGTCCACGACCATGTGCGTCTCGCCCTGCGGTGCGAAATAGATGGTGCCCTGTTCGACCTTCATGCCGTCGGTCGCCTCGACGACCTTGGGCGCGATCTGTTCGCGCAGCTGCTCGATCATCGGACCGAGCAGGCCGGGGCTCATCTGCTGCACGACCAGGGTCGGCGGGCAGTTGGCGGGGAAGGTCTGGAACAGGTCGAACAGCGCCTGGGTGTTCGCCGCATCCGCGCCGATCGCCAGCAGGCGGCCATTCCAGTTCATGTCGGCGGCGGGCGCCTTGCGCGCGGCGGCGAGCTTGCCCGCCTTGGCGCGCTTCAGATCGGCGTTGCGCGCCGACTTGATCCGCTTGCCCAGCTTGCCGATGATGTCGTCCAGTTCGGCCTGCACCGCGACCTTGGGCTTGGGGAAACAGTCGATCGCACCCAGCCGCAGCGCCTCGACCGATTCGGCGGCGCCCGCGGCGGTCCGGGTCGAGAACATGATGACCGGCATCGGTCGTTCCGTCATGATCTCGGCCAGATAGTCCAGCCCGCTCATGCCCGGCATCTCGACGTCGAGGGTCATCACCTCGGGCCGATACTGGTCGACCATCTTGCGCGCTTCCTGCGCACCGTCGGCCGCACCGACCACGGTCACGCCCTTGATCCGCTCCAGCGCGCCCGAGATCAGAACCCGCATCGTCAGCGAGTCGTCGACGACAAGAACCTTAACGTCCGCCATTACCCAATACCTTCCAACGGATCCGCCGCTATCATCCAGAAACGAGGGATTTATGCGGCTTCGGCGGTTAACGAAACGCTATCGGACAGGCGGTCGAGCGCCAGGATCAGGATCAGCCGCTGTTCGATCGTGGCCAGCCCTTCCAGGTAATGCGCCGCCGTCGCCTCGCCCATGTCGGGCAGGGGCTGCATCGCCTCGGGCGGGATGGTCACGATGTCGTTGACCGCATCGACGATCAGGCCCTGGAGCTGCTCGCCGATCCGCACCACGATGATGACGTGCCGAGCGCTCGGATCGGTCACGCCCCAGCCCAGCCGGTGCCGCAGGTCGAGGACCGGCAGGACCACGCCGCGCAGGTTCACCACGCCGCGCACATGCGCGGGCACGTTGGGCAGCGGGGTCGCGGGCGACCAAGCGCGGATCTCGCGGATGGCCATGATGTCGACGCCCAGTATCTGGTCGCCGAGCTGGAAGGTGATGAGCTGACGCGACATGGTCG
Source organism: Sphingomonas sp. SORGH_AS_0950 (assembly GCF_030818415.1). Classification (NCBI taxonomy): domain Bacteria; kingdom Pseudomonadati; phylum Pseudomonadota; class Alphaproteobacteria; order Sphingomonadales; family Sphingomonadaceae; genus Sphingomonas; species Sphingomonas sp. SORGH_AS_0950. The sequence goes on along the minus strand of NZ_JAUTAE010000001.1, from coordinate 2,049,388 downwards.
GGTTCCTCGGGATCAGGGGATCAGTGCAGCACGCGGCGGATGGCCGCGGCGAGCTTTTCGGGGTTGAAGGGCTTGACGATCCAGCCGGTCGCCCCCGCCTCGCGCGCGCGGGCCTTCTTCTCGTCGGAGCTTTCGGTGGTCAGCACCAGGATCGGCAGGTTGCGGTGGCCGGGCTGGCGACGCAGCGCCTCGATCAGGCCGAAACCGTCCATGCGCGGCATGTTGATGTCGGTGATGACCAGATCCGGGGCGGTGTCGGCGGTGACCCCGTCCAGCGTGTCGAGCGCATGAACGCCGTCCTCGGCCTCGAGCACCCGATATCCCATATCGGTGAGCGCGGCGCGCAGAAGCATTCTCATGCTGGGCGAATCGTCCACGGTCATGATGAGTTGGGACACGAATGGGCCTTTCATGGAGGTATCGAGGGTCATCAGAAGAATTCCACGTCGCCGGTCGCGGCGGGTGGCGGCGGCGGAGCGGGGCGCGCGGCGCGCGGCGCCGGAACCGCCGTGTCCGTCACATGGCGGCAGCGGGCCAGGCCCAGCGCGGGGCGGAACTCGACGCGACGCGCACTGATCCCGCCGACATCCTCGCCGACCAGCGCGATCCGCTCGTCCGCCAGGAAACGGCGGGCGAATTGCGCATTGGCCGCGCCGATGTCGCGGAACCCGTCGCGCATCATCGCCCCGCCGAACAGCCGGGCCTTCAGGCTGTGCCGCTGGGCGCCGAGCGCCATCATCGCGTTGATCAGAACTTCCATCGCATAGACGCCATAGCGCTGCATGGATTTAGGATCGGTTTCCGCGGCACCCGGTTCGGCGAGCAAAAAATGGTTCAGACCGCCGATTCCCGCGACCGGATCGTACAGGCAGGCCGAAATGCAGCTGCCCAGCACGGTGGTCAGCACGACCTCCTTGTCCTGGCTGACGCGGGTCTCTCCCTGGATCACGTTGATCCGGCGAAGACCGTCGCGATGCGCCAGCCGGGTGAATGGCGGCGGCGGCGGAAAGGACTGGGCCATGGCGACGATCACGCCCGGCACCGGTCGATCAGCGCGGGCGCGATACGCGTCAGCGTCAACTGCTTGGTCACCGCACCCACCTCCTGCGCGACGCCGGGCATGCCATAGACGACGCAGCTGTCCCGGTCCTGGCCGACGGTGAAACAGCCCTTGCCGCGCATCGCGAGCAGGCCGTCGGCGCCGTCGCGGCCCATGCCGGTCAGGATCGCGCCGACCGCCTTGGTGCCGACATTCTTGGCGACGCTGTGGAACAGGCGGTCGACCGAGGGGCGGTGGCCGCTGGTCGGATCGTCGGGGATCAGGCGGGCGCGATACTGGCCCTCGGTGCCGCCGACCTCCATGTGATGGGTGCCGCCGGGCGCGAGATAGACATGGCCGGGCAGCAGCGGTTGGCCGTGGCGCGCCTCGGCCACGGTCGGCTTGGACAGCCGGTCGAGCCGGGCGGCGAAGCTGGTCGTGAAGGTCGCGGGCATATGCTGCACGATGACGGTCGGCGGGCAGTTGGCGGGAAAGCCGCTCAGCACCTGGATCAGCGCCTCGACCCCGCCGGTCGACGCGCCGATCGCGATCAGCGAGCCGGGGATCGGCTTGAAATCGGCCATCGGCACCGGCGCGGCGGGCGTCATGTCGCGCACGCGGATGCGGCGGCTGCTCGCGGCGGCCTTGACGCTTTCGGCGATGCGCGGATCGACGCAGTTGGTCGCGGGCTTGGCGCAGCATTCGACCGCGCCCAGTTCCAGCGCGCGGATGGTGGTGTCCGCGCCCGCCTGGGTCAGCGTCGAGAGCATGACCACCGGCATCGGACGCAGCCGCATGACGCGTTCGAGGAAGTCGAGCCCGTTCATGTCGGGCATCTCGACGTCCAGCGTGATGACGTCGGGGTCCAGCGCCTTGATCATCTCGCGCGCCTGGTGCGGTCCATTGGCCGCGCCGACCACTTCGATATCGGGGTCGCGGCTGAGCATCCCCGCGATCAAGGCGCGCATGGTGGGGGAGTCGTCGACAATCAATGTACGTACGGCCATCAGGATACTTTCTGGAAAGCGGTGCGACCGATGCAGTGAAAGCGCGCCGCTACTTCCGGCGGGATGCGTTCGGCGTGACCAATGTAGAGGATGCCGCCGTCGACCAGCTGGTCGGCGAAGCGGGCAAGCAGTTGGGCCTTGGTCGGTTCGTCGAAGTAAATCATGACGTTGCGGCAGAAGATCACATCGAATGGCCGCCGCATCGGCCATTTGCGGAGCAGGTTGAGCTCGCGGAACGCGATCGGTTCGCGCAAGACGGGCGACAATTCGTCCATGTCGCCGACCCGGCGGCACCAGGCCGATCGCATCGCGGCGGGCATGGCGCGCGTCGTGTCGAGCGGATAGCGGCCCGCGCGCGCGGTCGCGATGACGCTGGGCGACAGGTCGGTCGCCAGCACCCGGAAATCCTGCCGCGCCAGCTTGTCGGCGGCGCGGGTGTCGGTGCCCAGGATCGTCATCATCAGCGAATAGGGTTCCTCGCCGCTGGAACAGGCCGCCGACCAGACGCGCACGCGCCCGCCCGAGGCCAGCCGTTCGGCAAAGCCCGGCCAGAGCGATTCCCGGAAATGCTCGAAATGATGATTTTCGCGAAAGAAGGCGGTGTGGTTGGTGGTCAGCGCATCGACCGCGCGGGCGCGCTCCCCGGCATCGCTGGCGACCAGCGCCAGATAATCGGGAAAGGTCGACAGCCCGCAGGCGCGCAACCGCCGCGCGAGCCGCCCATAGATCAGCTTGGCCTTGGTATCGGGCAGCAGGATGCCCGATTCGGCATAGATCAGATCCGCGATCGCGCGATGGTCGGCCGCCGAGAAGGCGAACTCCATCTCGCGTTCGGGAAGGGCGGCGAAGGCGTTCACGCGGCCAGGTCTTCGATGAAGGCGCCCGAGCTGCGCCCGTCGCGCCGCCAGCGGCCGATCAGCGCATCGACGTCGAGGATCAGCGCGACCCGGCCGTCGCCCAGGATGGTGGCGCCCGCCAGGCCATGGATGGCGCGGTAATTGGCCTCCAGGCTCTTCACGACGACCTGGCGCTGGTCCTGGATCGAGTCGACCATCAGCACGGCCTGGCCCTGGTCGCTTTCGACCACGATCAGCACCGCATCCTCGGGCTGCCGCGTCGCGCCGCCCACGCCCAGCTGTTCGCCGACGCGGTGGACCGGGACATAGGTGCCGCGCACGTCGAGCAGCGGCGACTGGCCGCCGACGAAATGCACCTCGTCCACGCCGGGACGCAGGCTTTCGACGATATGGGTCAGCGGGATGACGAAGGTCTGGTCGCCGACCGTGACGATCATGCCGTCCAGCACCGCCAGCGTCAGCGGCAGGCTGAGCGAGAAGCTCGACCCCTTGCCCAGTTCGGACTGGATGCCGATGCGGCCGCCCAGCGCCTGGATGTTCTTGCGCACCACGTCCATGCCGACGCCGCGCCCGGAGATGTTGGAGACGACGGCGGCGGTCGAAAAGCCGGGGGCGAAGATCAGATTGTCGATCTCTTCCTCGGACAGCTGCGCATCGGGGGCGATGATGCCGCGCTCGATCGCCTTGGCCTTGACGCGCGCGCGGTCGATGCCGCGCCCGTCATCGGCCACCGTGATGACGATCCGGCCCGACTGGTGCGCGGCCGACAGCGTGACGACGCCCTCACTGTCCTTGCCCAGCGCCTTGCGGTCCGCCGGGGTTTCCAGGCCATGGTCGACGGCGTTGCGGATCAGATGGGTGAGCGGCTCGCCGATGCGCTCGACCACGGTCTTGTCGACCTCGGTCATCTCGCCCTCCACCTCCAGGCGGACGCGCTTGCCGGTTTCGACTTCGAGTTCGCGGATGATGCGCGGCACGCGGCTGAACACCGTCTTCATCGGCTGCGCGCGGATCGCCATCGTGGAATCCTGAAGCTCGCGCGTCAGATGGTCGAGATCGGACAGCTCGGAGATCGAACCCATGTCGTTCTCGGACAGGCGCTGCGCCAGCATCGCCTGGGTGATGACCAGCTCGCCGACCAGATTGACCAGCCGGTCCAGCTTGTCGAGGTCGACGCGGATCGTCTGCGCGGCGGCGGCGGCGACACGCGGGCTGTTTGCGGCCTCGGTCACCGACACGACGGGGGCGGCCTCGGGCAGCGGCGGGGCGGCGGGGGCGGCGACCACCACCGGCGCGGCGGGCTCGATCACGACCGGCTTTGCGGGGGCGGCCGCCTCGACCGGGGCGATGGGGAGCGGTTCGGGCTCGGCCACGGGTTCGGCGACCGCTTCGGGCTCGGCCGATACGGCGTCGCTGCGGGTGACGGTCAGGCGGCATTGCGGATCGGCGAAGTCGAACACCGCGCGGATGTCGTCCTCGTCGATTGCACCGGGCAGCGCCATGGTGACGCCGATATAGGCGCGCTCGGCATCCATTCCGTCGAGCAGCGGCAGCTCGGACAGGTCGGCGGACAGGGTGCGTCCGCCCATGCGCGCCAGTTCGCGCAGCGCGAGCATCGGCTCGGCCCCGTGATCGAAGGCGCGCGGACCGGGATAGACGGTGACGATCCACTCGGGGGCGGCCGCCTCGACCGGGGCGACGGGCTCTTCGAGCATCGCGAACAGCGCGTCGAAATCGTCCAGCGCGGCGGCGGCGGCGGGCGACTCGGGGGCGGCGGCCGGCTCGACGACCGGCTCGGCCGTGCTGCTGGCGATCTCGCCCTTCGCGGCGGCGTCCAGCCGTTCCAGCATCGCCTCGTCGGCAGGCACGCCGCCCTCGCCGCGCGCGGCGGCGACATGGTCGGCCAGCGTGTCGAACGCGGCGACGATCAGGTCGATCAGCGACTCGCCCAGCGGCAGGGTGCCGTTGCGGATCAGGTCGAGCACCGTTTCGTAATGGTGCGAGAAATGCTGGAGCCGTTCATGCCCGAAGGCGCCCGCGCCGCCCTTGATCGAATGGACCGCGCGAAAGACGGTGTTGATCGTCTCGTCGTCGTGACGGCCGCGCTTCAGATCGGCAAAGGCGGTTTCCAGCGCGCCGAGGCCTTCTTCGCATTCCTGGAAGAAGATCTGCTGGATCTCATCGAGATTCATCGAGTCGGGCCTTTCAGGCAGCGGCGACGAGGGTGTCGAGCCCCGCCAGTGCGATCATCGAAGCCAGCGCTTCGGAGGGGTTCTGGAGTTCGAAGTCGGTCCGGATCGAGGCCGCCATCGCCTGCGCGCTGGCCAGCACCTGGAGACAGGCCTGCCCCGCCTGGGTCACCTGTGCGCCGTCGAGCGCGATGGCATCGCCCGATGCGATCAGATCGAGCAGCGCCTGGCGCAACGGGGCGGCGGCGGTGGTGTCGAGCACGGGGGCGAGGGACAGAGCGGTCACGGGAAGACTCCAGACGCGGGGTTCGATGACAGAATGGATCAGAGGTCGTTAAAAAAGCGTGGGTTGCGCCATATTCAGGCGCGCGCCGGTCAGAACTCGGTCCAGTCGTCCTCGTTGACCGCCAGCGCGGCATTGCCGGTCGACGGGGCGGACGTGCGCGCCGTCTGGACGATGCGGCGTCCGGCGGCGGCGGCGCGTTCCTGCATCTGGTGGACCGGCTGGGGTTGCGGCTGCGGCCGGGGCGCGGGCGCCGGGGCGGCAAAGCCCTCACCCGAATGGGGATTGACCCGGAAGCGCGCGATCTCGCGGGCCAGGCTGTCGGCCTCGACCGCCAGCGAACGGGCGGCGGCGGTCGCCTGTTCGACCATCGCGGCATTCTGCTGGGTCACGCCGTCCATCGCGGACACGGCGATGTTGACCTCCTGCAGCCCGTTGGCCTGTTTTTCCGCCGAACCGGCGATATTCTCGACCAGCGTGCTGATCTCGGCGATCTGGCCGATGATCCGCTCCAGCGCCTTGCCGGTCTCGCTGACCAGGCTGACCCCCGCCTCGACCTGTTCGGAGCTGGCGAGGATGCGCGACTTCACGTCCTTGGCCGCGTCGGCCGAACGCTGCGCCAGCGCGCGGACTTCCGATGCGACGACCGCGAAGCCCTTGCCCGCGTCGCCCGCGCGCGCGGCCTCGACCCCGGCGTTCAGCGCCAGCAGGTTGGTCTGGAAGGCGATGCCGTCGATGACGCTGATGATCTCGGAGATTTCGCTCGACGCGCGTTCGATCCCGGCCATGGCCTCGACCGCGCGGCGGACGACGGCACCCGATTGTTCGGCCTCGATCCGGGCATCGGCGACGGCGCGGTTGGCACGGGTGGCGCCCTCGGCGGTCTGGCGGACGGTCGAGTTGATCTCGTCCATCGCGGCGGCGGTTTCCTCCAGGCTGGCGGCCTGCTGCTCGGTGCGCTGCGACAGGTCGTCGGAGGCCTGGCGGATGTCGCTGGCGCCCGAATTGATGCCATGGGTGGCCACCGTCACCGCGCTCATCGCGCGCGACAGCGCCTCGACCGCGCGGTTGAAGTCGCTGCGCAGCCGTTCGTAATCGGCGGGGAAGGGCGCCTGGATCGCCACGGTCAGATTGCCCTCGGCCAGTTCGCCCAGCCCCTTGCCCAGCGCACCGACGACGATCTGCTGCGCCTCGGCGGCCTGCTGGACATTGGCGGCATTGCGCTGGAAGACCTCCATGGCCTTGGCGATCCGCCCGATGCAGTCGCGGTAATCGGTGTACCGGATCTCGCGATGGACATCGCCCGCGGCCAGCGCCTCCATGGCGACGACCGAGCCGACATAGGGGTCGCAGATCAGCTTGCGGCTGACCCGCATCACCAGGATCGACGCGGCCAGCGCCAAAGTCGCGGCGATGACGGGCAGCGTGAACGAAAAGCCGCCATTCGCCGCAATGGTCGCGCCCAGCCCGACGGCACCAAGCCCGCCATAGACAATGGTCAGCACGTCGAACTTCAGACGGATCGGCGCCGTCTTTTCAAACCAGGACAACATCGGGGTACACCCTCCAAAAACTCATGCGCAGGGAGCTGCGCCTGGGGTACGGAGGATAGGGGCCCTGTCCCGGCTCCTCCGGCCTATATGGCCATATTGGACAGCACCGGTAAAAATCCCGTTTCGATATGGTCAGTAAAGCCGGAGCAATCCGCTCTATTATTGATTAGGATCAAGAGTTCGCGTCATTCCGGATGCAGAAAGGATTTCGATCCAATAGCCATCGGGATCGGTGATGAAGGCGATATCCTTCATCTTGCCGTCCTGGGGACGCTTCTTGAACGTTACGCCCAGCGACTCGAATCGTGCACAGGCCTGGGCGACATCGGCGACGCTGATCCCGATATGGCCGAAGCCGCGCGGTTCGGCATTGCCGTCATGATAGCCCTGGAACGCCGCGTCCGACTCGGTTCCCCAATTGTGCGTCAGCTCGAGCGTCGTCTCGCGGTTGAAGATGAAGCGCGCGCGCTCGGCGGGGTCCTCGGGGACGGTTTCGCCATCGGCCAGATAGGCCAGGAAATAGAGCGAGAAGCGCATCTCCTCGAAATCGAGCTGCTGCAACAGGGTCATGCCCAGCACGTCCCGGTAGAAGGCGAGCGAGGGCTTGGGATCGCGGATGCGCAGCATCGTCTGGTTGAGCGCGAAGGATTCGGTGCCGGCGGGGCGGGGCATGGTTGGTCCTTGTCGAAAGGGGGCGAGAGGGAAGGGCGAAACGACCAAGGCCCCCCGCCACCGGGGCGAAGGGCCTTGGGATAGAGATGGCGAACGGGCTCAGGCGAGGGTCAGGCCGACATCCACATTGCCGCGGGTCGCGTTGGAATAGGGGCAGACCTGATGCGCGGCGTGCATCAGCCGCTCGCCATCGGCGGGCTCGACGCCGGGCAGGGTGACGAGCAGGTCGACGGTGATCCCGTAGCCGCCTTCCTCACGCGGGCCGAAGCCGACCTCGGCGGTGACGGTGGCATCCTGCGGCACCTTGACGCCTTCCTTGCCCGAAACTGCCTTCATCGCGCCCAGGAAACAGGCCGAGTATCCGGCGGCGAACAGCTTTTCCGGATTGGCGCCATCGCCGCCCGGACCGCCCATTTCCTTGGGGACCACCAGCTTGACGTCGACCGAGCCGTCCTCCGACCGTGCCGCGCCGTCGCGGCCGCCGGTGGCCGTCGCCCTGGTCTTGTAGATCACATTCACGCCCATATCGGATCTCCCATTGGTCCATCGGTTCGCGGCATTAGCGCGCCACGCCGACCTGCGTTCCATGACCGATCATGACCCGCGAAACCGATGGCGGCAACCGCGCAAGGCCCCGGCCCCTATTGCCGGGTCGCGCGGATCGCCGCGTCGGACCAGCCGCCGCCCATCGCTTGGTACAGCGTGATATAGGCGGTCAGCTGGCTGGCCTGCGCCTCGGCCAGCGCCAGTTCGGCGTTCAGCAGCCCGCGCTGCGCATCCAGCTGTTCCAGATAGGAGGAATAGCCCGCGCGGTAGCGGTTGGAGGCGATGCGAAGCGCGTCGGCCAGCGCGGCCCGCTGTCCGGCGAGTGCCGCCGCCTGCTCGCCCGAGCGGCGGACCGAGGCGAGGCTGTCGTCCACCTCGCGAAACGCGGTCAGCGCGGTGCGGCGATAGGCGAAGGCGGCCTGGTCGCGCCGCGCGGCGCTGGCATCCGCCTGGGCGCGCAGCCGGCCTGCGTCGAAGATCGGGGCGAGCACGCTGCCCCCGATCGAGAAGATCGTCACCGGATCGGCCAGCGCGCTGGACAGTACCACCCCCGCCGTGCCCGTCAGCCCCAGACTGGGCAGCATCGCCGCGCGCGCGCTATCGAGCGAGCGGTCGGCGGCGACCAGCGCCTGTTCGGCCTGGAACAGGTCGGGGCGGCGGCGGAGAAGGTCGGCGGGCAGCCCGTCGGGAATGGCGGGACGGACCAGCCGGTCGATCGCCAGCCCGCGCGGGATCGGCCCCGGCGTACCGCCGACCAGTACGCTCAGCGCATTTTCCTGACGCGTGACCGCCAGCCGCGCGGCGGCGACCAGCTGTTGGGTCGAGCGAAACTCACTCTCGGCCTGCCGCAATTCGAGGTTGGAGGTATAGCCGGTCGTCGCCCGCCGCCGCGCGATGCGCAGCGCCTCGGTCCGCGCGTCCAGCGTTTCCTCGGCGATGTGCAGCCGGTGGTCGAGCGCGCGTAAGGTGACATAACCGCTGGCCACCCCGGCGGCGAGCGCGAGGCGGACCGTGTCGCGCGCCGCCTCGGTCGCCAGCAGCTGCGCGCGTGCGGCGGCGCGGGCGCTGCGCAACCGGCCGAACAGGTCGAAGTCATAGCTGGCTTGGACCAGCGGCTGCGCGCCGAACTGGTCGAGCCCGGTGCCGAAGGCGGTGACGCTGCGCCCCTCGCTCAGCGGGAGGCCCGCCGTGACGTTGGGCGACAGCTGCGCGCGCGCCAGTCGTTCCTGCGCGCGCGCTTCCTCGACCCGCGCGGCGGCGCTGCCCAGATCGGGGCTGTCGGCCAGCGCGCGGGCGACGAGCGCGGTCAGCTGCGGATCGCCGAACGCCTGCCACCAGTCCGCCGCGATCGGGCTGCCGGGGCCGAGCGCGGTGCGCCAGGCGGGCGGCGGCACCACCGCGCTGGTCGCCGGAGCCTCGGGACGCGGGCCGATACAGGCGGTCAGCATCAGCGCGGCGGCGAGGGGTAGCGCGGCCCTCATCGCACCGCCGGCCCGCCCGACGTGTCGACCCGCGCCTGCACCGACATGCCGGGGCGGAGGCGCTGGCTGAGCGGCTGGCCCGGATCGACGCGGATGCGCACCGCGATACGCTGCGGCACCTTGGTGAAGTTGCCGGTGGCATTGTCCGACTTCAGGACCGCGAATTCGGAACCGGCCGCGGGCGAGATTCGCTCGACATGGCCGGTCAGCCGCGCATTGTTCAGCCCGTCCACGGTGAAGCTGGCGGGCTGTCCGACCGCCATGCGCGCGGTCTGGCCCTCCTTGAAGTTGGCGATGACCCAGGTCTCGGGGGGCACCAGGAACATCAGCTGCGACCCCGCCGTCACATATTGGCCCAGCCGGACGCCGACTTCGGACAGGCGGCCATTTTCGGGGGCGCGGATGACGGTGTTGGCGAGATCGATCTGCGCCAGCCGGAGCGCGGCCTCGGCGCCCGAGACGCCCGCCTGCTGCCCGCCGCGCCCGACCACGACGGTGCGCACATCCTGTTGCGCGATGGCGCGCGCCGCCTGCGCCTGCCGCAATCCGGCCTGCGCCTGGCGCAGCGCGGCCAGCGTCTGGTCGCGTTCGCGCAAGGATACCGATCCGTCGGTGACGAGGTCGTTGACCCTCGCCATGTCCGCCTGCGCGCGCATCAGCTGCGCCTCGGCATTGGCGACGGCGGCGTCCTGCGCCGACAGGCTGGCGACCCGCGACGCCTGGGCCTGGCGGCTATTGGCCAGCGTCGCCGCCTGCGCCGCGACCTGCGCCCGCGCCTGGTCGACCCGCTGGCGATAGATGCGGTCGTCGATCCGGACCAGCGGCTGGCCCGCGCGCACCGTCTCGAAATCCTTGACCAGTACGGCGGTGACATAGCCGCTGACCTGCGGCGCGATCACCGTGGTGCGGCCGCGGACATAGGCATTGTCGGTCGCCTGGGTGTCGCTTGCGAAGGGCGGCAGCCGCCACGCCGCCAGCACCGCCGCGACGCCCCCGATGACCAGCAGCGCGATCAGTGCGCGCGAACGCCATCCGCCCGAAGGCGGCCGCCAGGCGGACGAGGGCGGCGGAGCGGGCGGGGACACGGGCGCCGGGGCGGGGGGCGGCACCCCGGCCTCGGCGGCGGCCTGCTCGGTCATGGGGGTGGGCGATACGGGCGAGCTGGTGTCGGTCATGGCTGTCCCCTGGCCGCGACGCGGGCGCGGCGGGCGCGCCGCCAGGTCAGCAGCGCGAGGAAGAGGGTGACGGCGGCCGCCAGCGCGGCGACCAGCCGGAAGACGTCGTTATAGGCGCGGATATTGGCCTCGCGCGTGGCCGCCTGCGACAGCAGCGCGGCGCCCTCCGCGCGGGCGAGCGTCGGATCGCCGACCACCCCCGACACGCGCGCGCCGCCCGCCGCGATACGCTGCGTCACCTGCGGGTCGGTGGGGTCGATATTCTGGACGATGGCGGCGCTGTGCGCCTTTTCGCGGATGGTCTGATAGGTGCCGAGCAGCGCGGTACCGCCCAGGCTGCCGACCGAATTGAGCATCCCGAACAGCGCGATGAAGCTGATGACATGGCCCGCCCCCTGTTGCAGCGCGCGGGTCATGCCGAAGAGCAGCGACGGGCCGAGGAAGAAGGTCGTCGAAAAGGCGATCAGCGCCTGCGTCGCGTAGAGCTCGGGCGCGCGGGTCAGGTTGGTCGAGAAGCTGTCGGCAAAGGCGGCGATGGCGACCAGTCCGATGGCGAACATGATCGGATGGGTCAGCCGCGTCACGTCCAGCGTCACCGCGCTCGCCACCACGCCCGCGACCGAGGCGATGAAGACGATGGTGAACAGCGTCCGGAACTGGTCGTTATTCTGGCCCAGCGTGGTCAGCAGCCCGACCGCGCCGTAATTCTGTTCGGACAGGACGATCCGCGCCATCAGCGTGACGATGGCGAAGCGGATGATGTCCATCGATCCCAGCCAGCGCGTGTTGAGCAGCGGATTGGTGCGGTGATGCTCGATCCACAGCGCGGCGGCGAGCAGTGGGATGGCGAAGGCCAGCGCCCAGCCGATCCAGGCCGCCTGCGTCCACCAGACCAGCCGCCCCTGGCCCAGCACCGCGCAGAACAGCCCGATGGCGGGCGCATAGAGCGCGAAGGTCAGGAAATCGAGCGGCTCGAACGCCTTGACCCTTTGGGTGGGCGGCAGGCGCAAGCCGATGATCGCCGCCAGGCTGACCGCCGCCAGCCCGAACTCGAACAGATAGAGCGTCCGCCACTGCGACATGGCGAGCAGCTCGGGCGAGAAGAGCCGCGCCAGCGGCGTCGCGCATTGCGGCACGCCGATGCCCAGCACGATCGCCTTCAACCGCCATTTCGCGGGCAGCGCCTGCATCATGTAATAGAGGCCCAGCGACGACAGCGCCGCCGCCGCCATGCCGCTGGCCGCGCGCACCGCGATCGCGGTCGAGAAGTCGCGGACGAACAGATGCCCGAAGGCCAGGATGGTATAGAGCCCCGCGAACAGCAGCGCGAAGGGACGCAGGCCGAATTGCTGGCGGAACTTGATGAGCAACAGGTTGATCGACGCGTTGGTCATCACATAGACGATGGGCAGCCACGCGATCTCGGTCGGGTCCAGCCCCAATGCGCCCTGCAATTGCAGGGTGTTGACCGACACCAGCGCATTGCCCAGCCCGCCGGTCAGTCCGATCAGCACCGCGATCAGGCCATAGGCGATACGGCGCCGGTTGGGGTGGCTGAAATTGCCGGGCGATCCGGGAATGGTCGGCCGTTCATGGGGCGCGAAGGACCATTCCTCCTCGCTCCAGAATTGCCGAAACCGTGATGCCATCCCCGTCCTTTCGTGCCCCCGATCTTTCGGACCCGGCCACCCAACGCGCAACGTATCGAATCGGGTGCAGAACGAGAACCGCGCCCGGCGAAGCGTCCCTGCCGGGGCGGACCCGCACCCGGATTCACCAACAGCCTGTGTTCCATGGGAAATGCTTGCCAAGCCGCCCGCTTGACATCAGTATTGATGTATATATATTAGGATGTGTTCATATGTTGATGTTTGCATGACACCGGATGAAGGCGTTTTGCTCGCCGACGTGTTCCGCCTGCTGGGCGAACCCAACCGGCTTCGGCTGGTGGTGGGATGCCTGGACGGTCCGCGCACGGTCGGCGACCTGACCGAGGAAGTGGGGATCAGCCAGAGCCTGGTCTCGCAGCATCTGCGGCTGCTGCGGGCCGGACGGTTGCTCAAGCAGAGCCGTCAGGGCCGGAACGTGTTCTACGAACTGCCCGACTGCCATATCCGCACCATGCTGACCAACATGATGGACCATGTACTCGAACCCGATCACGCCCTTGAGGAGTAAGTCGAAATGACCGTTACCGTCGAACAAGTGAAGTGCGCCTGCACCGACTGCGTCTGCATCGTCAGCGTCGGCAAGGCCGTCGAGGCCGAAGGCCGCACCTTCTGCAGCGATGCCTGCGCGCAGCATCATTCGGGCGGTACCGGCTGCGACCATGCCGGTTGCGCCTGCCACGGCTGACCGGATCGGAGCCGGGTGATCGTGCATCCGGCTCCATCTCCCCCCTCGCGGCCTTCGCCTACCCGTCCAGCATCGCCCGGATGCGCGCCGCCAGATCGGCGAAGTCGAACGGCTTGGTGATCAGCGCTACCCCTGCGTCCAGCCGCCCGCCATGGACGATCACGTCGCGGGCATAGCCGGTGGTGAACAGCACCTTCAGATCGGGGTGGAGCGAGCGCGCCGCCGACGCCAGGTCGGCGCCCGTCATCCCGCCGGGCAGCACCACATCGGAAAACAGCAGCGCGATCCGCGACGCCTCCGGCGCGTCGAGCAGCGCCAGCGCGGAGCCGCCATCCTCCGCCTCCAGCACGTCATAGCCCAGTTCGCGCAACGCCTCGGTCGAATAGGCGCGGACATCGGGATCGTCCTCGACCACCAGGATCGTCTCGGACCCCCGGTCGGGGCGGATGGCGGGGGCGGGCGCCGCGTCGACCGACGCCACATCGCCACAGAAACGCGGCAGGAACAGCGAGACACAGGTGCCCTGGCCGGGGCGCGATTCGATCTGCACCTGACCGCCCGATTGTTTGGCGAAGCCATAGACCATCGACAGGCCCAGCCCGGTGCCCTTGCCCACCTCCTTGGTGGTGAAGAACGGCTCGAACACGCGGCCCAGCGTCGCGCGGTCCATGCCGATGCCGGTGTCGCTGACGTCGATCGCGACATAATCGCCCGGATCGGTGGGATAGGGGACCGGCCCCGCGACCATCGACGTCATCCCGTCGAGCGTGGCGTTGCGCAGCGTGATCGACAGGGTGCCGCCATGCGGCATCGCGTCGCGCGCATTGACCGCCAGGTTCAGGATCGCGCTTTCCAACTGGTTGGTGTCCGCCTCGGCGGGCCAGAGGTCGGGCGCGGCCTCGATCACCAGCGACACCTGTTCGCCCAGCGTCCGGGTCAGCAGGTCGGACAGCCCGTCGACCAGCCGGACGGCGTCCACCGATTGCGGCGCCAGCGGTTGCCGCCGCGAAAAGGCGAGCAGCCGCTGGGTCAGCGTCGCGGCCCGCTTCGCGCCGGTCATCGCGTTGGTCGCCGCCCGCCTGGCGCGCGGATGCTCGTCGATCGGCAGGAAGCGGTCGAGCATCTCCAGATTGCCGACCACCACCTGGAGCAGGTTGTTGAAGTCGTGCGCGATGCCGCCGGTCAGCTGGCCGACCGCCTCCATCTTCTGGCTCTGGCGCAGTTGCGCCTCCATATCGGCCAGCCTTTCCTGCGCGGCCAGCCGCTCGGACACGTCGGTCGCGAACTGATAGGCGCCGATCGGCGTGCCGTCGGCCGCGATCAGCGGGCTGAAGCGCAACTCGTAATGCCGCCGCTCACCGGCCATGTCCTCCAGCGCCTGAATGACCGAGAAATCCTCGCCCGCCAGCGCGCGGGTCCAATAGTCGCGCATGATCGACAGGATTTCGGGACGCGCGGCCATTGCATCGCTCTTGTTCTGGCCGATCTGCGGGCGGGTGCCGAAGATGCGCTCCAGATCCTCGGCGGCGGCGCGGTTGATCGCCAGATAGCGGTGGTCGAACCCCAGCACCTGGACCATCGTGCCGGTCGAATCGATGATGTCGGCGAACAGCTTGCGCTCGGCCAGCGCCTCGACCACGCGGCGTTCCAGCACGGCGTTGACGTCGCGCAGCGTCGCCTCCGCGCGGCGGCGTTCGTCGGTGTCGAACACCGATCCGACCATGCCCATATAGGTGCCGTCGTCGTCGATCCGGGGAATGGCGGTGACCATCGCCCAGCGATGTTCGCCATCGGCGCGGAGCAGGCGGAATTCCAGGCTGAACGCGGTCCGATCCCGCGTCGCTTTGCGGAACGCCCCCTCCACCGCCGCGCGGTCGTCGGGATGCAGCGCCTTCAGCCACTGAAAGTCCAGGCCCTGCTCGACCGCCAGCCCCGTCTGGGCGGTCCAGGCGCGGTTGAGATAGGTGCAGTGACCCTCGGCATCGGTCAGCCACATGATGATCGGGGCGTGATCCGCCACGTTGCGGAACCGCCCCTCGCTCTCGCGCGCGGCAGCACTGGCGGCCTCGCGCTCCTGGCGGTCCCGCATCCGCGTGCTGCTGTCGATCAGGGTCGCCATGATGCCCGCAGGGGCCCCGTCCTCGTCGGGGATCGGGACATAGTCGAGGTCCAGCCAATGCTGTTCGGGCGCGTCCCGGTGGCCCAGCAGCATCGCCTGGTCGCGAAAGGCCAGCGCCCGGCCGCTCAGGCCCGCCGCGACGACCTCCGCATGGAAGGCCGACGACTCGGGCCAGGCCTGGATCAGCGGGCTGCCCAGGATCGCCGGATGCCGGTCGCCCGCCATTTCGGCATAGCCGGCATTGTAGAGCAGGATCGCCTCCGGCCCCCAGATCGTCGCCATCGGGATGGTGGAGGCCAGCATGATGCCGATCGCGGTCCGGCGGCTTTGCGGCCATGCGGCGATCGGCCCCAATGGGGTGGCGGCCCAGTCGAATGTCGCGATCAGCCGCCCCATCTCGCCGTTCCGCGCCAGAACAGCGGCGAATCCAGCAGGAATGTCGATGGGGTGATAGGTAGTCGCGGCCATGCTCTGTCCACCTCCCTCCATAGACAATGCAATAGCTGCTGTAGCGTTGCTTTTTCACGAGGAACAGAGGGATTGCCGATATCTTGCCCTGTGTGGATGTAATTTATTCGGGGACCTCGCAAAGCATTTGCCGACCCCCTTGTTTTTCGGTCGCGCCGCCGATTACGCTTGGCCACGAAAGCCGGGGGCGATCCGGTATCGGGCCGCGTCGCCGCCGTGCCATACTTTGTCATGGACCCGATAGGCATCTGCCATGTTCGACTGCTAAAGATCGGTCAAAATAGGAGAGACAGGCATGACCGCACATCTTCATCCGGTGCCGGAGTGGGCCGACAGGGCGTCGATGGATGCCGACGCCTATCGCGCCGCCTATGACGCGGCGCGGCGCGATCCCGACGGCTATTGGGGCGAGCAGGCCAGGCGGCTCGACTGGATCGTGCCGTTCGCGACGGTGAAGGACACCAGTTTCGACGAGGCCGATTTCCGCATCAACTGGTTCGCCGACGGCCAGCTGAACGTCGCGGCCAATTGCATCGACCGCCACCTCGCCACCCGCGCCGATCAGGTTGCGATCCTGTGGGAAGGCGACACGCCCGGCACCGATCGCCGCATCACCTATCGCGAACTCCATGAACAGGTCTGCCGCCTCGCCAATGCGCTGAAGGATCTGGGCGTGGCCAGGGGCGACCGGGTCACCATCTATCTGCCGATGATCCCCGAGGCGGCGTTCGCCATGCTCGCCTGTGCGCGGATCGGGGCGATCCACTCGATCGTGTTCGGCGGCTTCTCGCCCGAAAGCCTCGCCAACCGGATCGTCGATTGCGACTCGCGCATCGTCATCACCGCGGACGGCGGCTGTCGCGGGGGCAAGTCGGTGCCGCTCAAGGCCAATGTCGACGCCGCGCTCGATCATGACGGCGTCGCGGTCGACCATGTCGTCGTCGTCCGCCACAGCGGTACCGATGTGACGATGAAGGACGGCCGCGACCTCTGGTACGGCGATCTGGTCGAGGCCGCCACGACCGACTGCCCGCCCGAGGCGATGGGGGCCGAGGACCCGCTGTTCATCCTCTACACCAGCGGTTCGACCGGCAAGCCCAAGGGCGTGCTGCACAGCAGCGGCGGCTATCTGCTCTGGGCGTCCTATACCCATCAGCATGTGTTCGATTATCGCGAGGGCGAGGTCTTCTGGTGCGCGGCCGATGTCGGCTGGGTCACCGGGCACAGCTATGTCGTCTATGGCGCGCTCGCCAACGGTGCGACGACCCTGATGTATGAGGGCGTGCCCAATTATCCCGATTTCAGCCGCTTCTGGCAGATCGTCGACAAATATCAGGTCGCGACCTTCTATGCCGCGCCGACCGCGCTGCGCGCGCTGATGCGCGAGGGCGATGGCTGGGTGAAGAAGACCGACCGCTCGTCCTTGCGCGTGCTGGGCTCGGTCGGCGAGCCGATCAATCCGGAAGCCTGGGAATGGTATTATCATGTCGTGGGCGAGGGGCGCTGCCCGATCGTCGACACCTGGTGGCAGACCGAGACCGGCGGCCACATGATCGCGCCGATTCCCGGCGCCGTGGCGCTCAAGCCCGGCTCGGCCACCCTGCCGCTGCCCGGTATCCTGCCGCAGATCGTCGATGCCGAGGGCAAGGTGCTGGACGGCGCGGTCGAGGGCAATCTGGTCATCGCGGACAGCTGGCCCGGCCAGATGCGCACCGTCTGGGGCGATCATGACCGCTTCTTCCAGACCTATTTCACCACCTATCCCGGCAAATATTTCACCGGCGACGGATGCCGCCGCGACGAGGATGGCTATTACTGGATCACCGGCCGGGTCGATGACGTCATCAACGTCTCGGGCCACCGCATGGGCACCGCCGAGGTCGAGTCCGCGCTGGTCGCGCATGCCAAGGTCGCCGAGGCGGCGGTGGTCGGCATGCCGCACGACGTGAAGGGGCAGGGTATCTACGCCTTCGTCACGCTGAACGCGGGCGTCGAGGAGGACGAGGCACTGCGTGCCGAGCTGGTCCAGTGGGTCCGCCGCGAGATCGGCCCGATCGCCACCCCCGACGCGCTGCAATTCGCGCCCGCTCTGCCCAAGACCCGTTCGGGCAAGATCATGCGCCGCATCCTGCGCAAGATCGCCGAGAATCAGGTCGATGCGTTGGGCGACACCTCGACGCTGGCCGATCCGGCGGTGGTGGATCACCTCGTCGCCCATCGGATCGAGCCGGGGAAGAAGGCGGCGTGATGCCGGATGGGGCCGCTTCTCGGTAAGCGGCCCCGTCTTGCCCGTGGCGCTTTGCAGCCTGGCCTTCGACGGCGCTCAGGCTGAACGGCTGCCGGGGGCAATCCGAATTTCCTTCCCCCGTTCAGCCTGAGCGAAGTCGAAGGCCACGTCCAACCCTCACCCCTCAACCCAAACCGATCAAGGTGCCTTCCGAACCGGCGGCAAGGCCGCGCAGATATCCACGCCCCCCGCGGGCACGGTGAAGAAGTCGTTCTTCCGATTCTCCCGCCCCTTGATCCAGGCGGCAAAGCGAGGCGAAGCCGTCTCGCGATACTGGTAATGCGGCCGCTGGGCGGCGGGCAGTTCGCTCGCCAGCCGGGCCGACACGATCGGCAGGCGCTGGGCCTCGTCCTTGTAGAAGCCCAGATCGCCCGTCCCGCGCGGCAGGGTGGACAGCGCCTCCATCCCGTCGATCACCCGCCCGGCCACCGCGATATTGCGGTCCAGCCCTCGCGGCGAGTGGCCGATGATCGTGTAGAGCTCGGCCCCGGTCCCGGTGCTGGGCGCCAGATCGCGCGCGACGCCGACCATGCCATAGCAATGCGGAACCCACTCCGACGCCGCATCCCCCGCCAGCGGCCAGCCATCGCGGCTATAGCCCGCCCAGGCGGCATAGGGATCGGGCCGGCTCAGCCGCGCGACCGCGCTGTTGCCCGCGCGGATATATTCGGCCGGGGGATTGGCGACGATGCCGGGGGGCAGCGGCTTCTTCTCGGTCGCATCGCCCCATTGGGCGACATAGTTTTCCTGCACGCGATAGACGCTGGTCCCCGCATCCCACCAATGCGCCCGCGCCAGCGCGCGGATATTGGCGACATGGACCGGCGCCTGTCCGGCGGCGAGCCGCACCGTCACCGTTCGCCCGTTCGACAGGGTGAAGATCAGCACCTCGTCATCGGGCACGGCGATCCAGTCACCGGGCAGCGGATCGCTGGCCTGCGTCGCGGGGGGAGCGGGAGAGGGCGAAGCCTGCGCCAGCAGCGCGGCCAGAAAGAGTGCGATCGTCATCGCCGCAAAGACTGCACGAGCCCGCCGCCCCACGCAATCGCTTGCGCGCCGCCGCGAAGCGCATTAGGGGCGCGTGTTCCAGGCATGAACTCATGCGGAGCGGTGGCCGAGTGGTCGAAGGCGCTCGCCTGGAAAGTGAGTATACGGCAAAACCGTATCGAGGGTTCGAATCCCTCCCGCTCCGCCAATGCTAACACTAACCCCCTATAAAGAAACAAGAAAAACGGGTTTAGGGCGCGCAGACCAACATAAAGTACAACACTCTTAAGCCGATGGCGTGAGAGGTTGCGAAGGTTGCCCCCGATGGCAGAGCGTGCTTCTATCGCGACGTAATCAGCTTTTTGTTGCAATAATCGCGTGGAGGTTCATGAAATTACCGGCTTCCCTGCACGATGGTACGCGACTCTTGATCGCCCCGTCGCTAGCCGCTGCGTACTTAGCTTCTTTAAACGCGCATGGTCTTGAAGGCTTATCGAAGGAACCTCGACCTGATCCAGCACCGGTTGGCGGCCTAACAAAGGAGGCAACTGATGCGCATTACGCTCACGCCTTCGATGGTTCGGCTGCAAGGGCGCAACTAGCGTTATTGGACCCGACGGGGGAAGTTAAAACTACCGCGCAAACCCTGAAAAGGTTTCTCACCGCGGGAACGCTTACCTTCATCGATGTTCCAGCTGGCGCGGGTGCGGCAGCTTTGGCAATCATATGCAGTATTGCGACACTTAGGGAGGAGCACCGGCTGCCTCGCCTTCCGTTGCACATTCATCTGATATGGGGTGAGATATCCGTTCCTGCCCGTGCCTACGCGGTTGATCTGATTGAAAGGATTCGACCTGCGCTCGAAGAGCAAGCTATTACCTTGGACTGCTTTGTGTCGTCATGGGACGTATTGTCTGAATTGAGCAACTCTGCTCTTGTCGAAAAGATTGTCTTGTCGAAAGCTGCAACGCAGCAGACGCTTCTGCTGATATCGAACTTTAACGGCTTTTTAGAAAAAGACGGCAAGAAAAAAGCTGCGTATCCGCAGCTTGCCGAATTACTTAAGTACTCTTCGGGAAAACTGAACGCGGCTGTGTGGATCGAGCCGAATATGAACACCGCCAAAAAAGGGCTTTTCCCCTTTATAATGAAAAGTCTTGCGAAGCTTACTAGCTTTGCAACGCCGCAAGTCGCCGCATCGGGCAACGAAGAGTGCAACTACAAGTTCTCTACGCCGGCGCAGCCATCAAACACAGCTAATGTTCGTCTGTGCGTTATGCCGATCGATCTGATTAAGGCGGGATAATGAACAAAGTAGGTAGTATCGCCAGTGCATGCATAAATCAGTATCGTTCTCGAGATATATTTGCGTATCTTGGCTTAAGGTACTGCCTTGAAGCAGAGGTGGCTAGGTCTGATGATTGGGCGGAAGGTAGCGCAGTGCAAGCTGTGTTCGCAAAGAAGGAGGGTGCTTACCTTCGCTCCTACCACTTCAAACAAGTTACGGAAGACGGCGGCTTTGAAGACCGCGAACTTTTCATTCCGTCGATCCCGGAGGCTCTGGCAGAGGTAGCGTTATTACGTAAATGCGCTGACTACTACAATGCCGCTCTTTCGAGTCGCGTGTTCAGCTATAGACTTGATACCGTAGAAAGCAGCGCAGGAGCCTTCGATCCTTACATGAAGGGTCTACGGGAACGGCAATCTCAAATAGCAAAGGTCTGTAGAGACATTCCCGATGGTGAAGTACTATACATAGACATAAAAAAGTTTTATCCGTCAATCAGACCTGAAAGCGCACGAGCTGCGTGGCTCCTATTCTGCGAACAGGCTAAACTTGACGAGTTGTGGACTGATTTAGGTCTAAAGCTAATTGCTAACTATGAAGTAAGATCGGAAAGCAAATCTATCCTGACCGGTCCAATGTTTAGCCACTTTGTAGCAAATTTGGTACTACGTGAAGTAGACGAACTCGCGAAGGAGTTCGAAGTCGAATATTTTAGATATGTTGACGACATTACTGTTGTTGGCAAGTCAGAGCATGTAGCCAAAGCGGTCGTTGTTTTACGTGAAGAACTAGCGAAACGCGGCTTTGATATACACGGCATGGAGTCGCCGAAGACGTTGCGGCTCACAACCGGTGATTGGATCAAAAGCTCAAACGACTTCTCTCCGGAAGAACATTCCGTAGCCTGGATGAGGCTTGTCGGTGACATTAAAAAGTTTCTTATATTTAATAATGGTAAAATGGGTGACCTTGAAGACGCGTTATTTGTTTTAGGTGTGCGGCTCCCTATTCCTGACTATGCGGAAGCGATCAAAGAAGCGTCTTCTTATCAGAAGATTAGACGATTAGGTTTATGGAATTGGCTACGCTTTAAGACGAATGCCGTATCCACTTCAACAATCTTACGTGATGTGGAGGGCTTGGCAAAGCGCCTCTACAGTCAGGCTAACGAAGCTTTAAATCAGCCTTGTCCTGCTGATGGCTATGAGCGTAAGAGGGCGGTTTCACAACTAAGATACCGCCTTGGCCGCCTGTTGTTACTTGGGCAGGAGCAAATGCTTGAATTACTTATTCCAAAGCTACAGGAATGGCCAGAGCTCACTTACCATCAGGAAATAATGAAAGCTCTGATAACAGGAGACTGCACAAATATCGTGGCTATGGGGTCTAACGTATCCCAAGCGGTAGCGCAAATATTCCGACCCTCTTTGAAGACTGCTAAGTTTTCAAACATCATCAAAGGCGACAAGGAAACGCAGGGACTGGCGGTATTCTTATTGAATGGGGTGACTGTAGAAGCGAAAGTAGCAAACGTGGAGCATCCAATACTGCGATTTGCGCGAGGTCCGGTAGATAAAGAACTTATGGGTAGTCCGAGAGGGTTATTGCAAGAAATAGCGTGTTTGCACGGGCTTGGTGACGCTCGACATCCGGCGGTCCTTCGAACCGCCTTTGATATAGACGAAACCATGATCTTCGACGCTCTCGAAATGGACTATGGCTATTCGCTGTAGATGCTGGTCCAGCCGCTAGCTATTTAGGCAATAGGCTTTTGCAGGTGCTCAATAGAGTAAACCCTAACGGGACAATCGAACGAGACAAACGAATCGTCTCAATAGGGTTGACTCCGGTATGTTGAGACATCAGGATTGGAATGTCTAAGAGGCAATTGGGACATTCCACTATGTCGACCATCATCGGTTACGCCCGTGTTTCGACCGACGATCAGGATTGTGAAATCCAAGAGGCAGCGTTGCGTGCCGCTGGGTGTTCGATCATTCGTTCGGAGAAGCGGACGGGCACGACCGTAGAGGGGCGTGTCGAGTTAGACACGGTTCTGTCGTTCATCCGCGCTGGCGATACGCTCATGGTCACCCGGATTGACCGCTTGGCTAGATCGGTAGCGGATTTGGAGAAGATCGTTGCCGTTCTGAAAGAGCGTGGGGCGTTCCTCCGGGCAACGGAACAGCCAATCGATACCTCCACCCCTGCTGGCGTTGCCTTTCTTCAAATGCTTGGCGTATTCGCACAATTCGAAACGGCAATCCGTAAGGAACGCCAAGCCGAAGGTATCGCGAAGGCTAAAGCCGCTGGCGTCTACAAGGGGCGCAAACCTTCGGTTGATATCGCTGCAATCAACTCCCTCCGTGCCGAGGGTATTGGCGCTACCGAAATTGCAAAGCGGTTGGGTATCGGTCGTGCCAGCGTTTATCGGGCCTTTGCCGATGATGCCTATTGCCGAAGCGTGGCAGGTCGAACCCGTTTGAGGGGGCAGCTGATAGATGCGCTGGTTGCTGCCGAGGAAGATTGAAGCGTGGCGGGGGAGGGGGCGGTGTCTCCCGTACCGCTATTCAGCAGACGGCATAGTAGCTGCTAGACACCCGTAGCGACTGCGCATACGAAGCATGTGTCAGTCCGATCTTGATCGTGAGGATTGGCCCGCAATCGGCGGTGAACACAGGCACTCGACCAGACAGGTCGGGCGGCCTGCCGAATATAACACCGAAAGGGAATACGCAGGGCGCGGTTCCCTGTGTTCCCGCGCGATCAACCGTCCCGACTGTCGGGCCGGAGCGGTCGAACGTGGGATAAACATATGCGGAAGTCCGTCGTGGCTATCGTAGCTGCGTGCCTGTCAGTGCCTGGCACGGCACAAATCACTAATTCTGGCGACAATCCTAGCCTTAACCAGTTTTTCGACCGTGCCAATCAGTGTCTTTCCGATTTCGACATGAAGGCAAAGGCTAAGAAACTGTCTGTAGATAGCTATAAGGCTGCGGTTGATGGCGCTTGCGTTGACAATATTAAAACCCTCCGAGCCCTGTACATGCTTAGCATGGAGAGGAATCCCAATCAGGATTATCATATCGAACGGTTCGATGCCAATGTGAAGGACACAAAGGCAAAGATGGTGTCTGACTACGCAATGCGCTGATAACGTTTTTAGGGGACGGGCTATGCGTGCCTTGGGTGTTATCATGTGGCTTGGAGGGGCGTTGCTGGTCGCCTATGCCACATTTGTATTTGATACCTCCATATCGGGAGGAATGTTCGGGGGCAGGGTCGTCAACCTTGCCTTACAACAGCAGCAAATGACGATGGTTATATGCGGTGCTGCGCTTTTTCTGTCCGGTGTAGTGCTTCACGCTTTCGATGTAGTCCGCACGGGGCAAGGTGGCCAGTCGGGTTCGGATCGGCGGTCCGTATGGCAAGCTTATCGTGACGAAGTTAGCCGTATCGATGCCGAAGCTAGCGAAGATGGGCAGCCTGACCCGCGTGCCGATCATAGCGAGGTGGATACCATTGGCGTACAGGGCGTCGATGATCGGCAGGATCGACGCTATCATATGCGTTGACTTCGAATGATAGGGGCGGGTCACTCCCGCCCCATTTTCGTTATTCGCCAGATATACCCAAATGCGCCTGGGCAGCAGCCTTAGCGTCCGAAATCGACTTGCCTTTACGAGCGGGCTTAGCACCCACCTTATTAGTTTGCTCTGCCTTCGGGCTTTGACCGGGCTTACGACCGAGACCAATCTTCTTCGCCATGGCACGACGGCTTTCCGAATAGGTTTCGGATACCATCGGATAATCAGCCTTAAGGCCATAGCGATCCCGATATTCCTCCGGGGTCAGGCCATTGGTAGCAAGGTGACGGCGTAGCGTCTTGTAGGGCTTGCCGTCGATCATCGAAATAATGTGATCTTTGGACGCCAGCGACTTTCGAACCGATACAGCCGGGGTGTATTCGGTGGGGGCAGCTTGTTCCGTGGCTGGACCACTGCCGCCGCCGAGCAGCGCTGAAACCGTTTCGTGCATCTTGCCCAGGAAAGCCGGAACCTCATTGGCAGGCGTGCGGGTGTTGGGGTTGCCCAACCAAGCTATAGTCAGGTCCGTTGCCAGCTCTGCGGCATTCACGTTTACGGCTTCGTCCGCCATGGTCGCTCCTTTGCTATGACCGTGTAATCATACTGGTAGCGGAAGGTTGCGATCACTTTGACTCGCCGTCAGAAAAACTTACTAGGAAATCGAGGCATGCTCAAGGAAGAGGCGTTGGGAGAATGCCGACTACTACCAAGCGTTTGACCTTTTCTGCGCGATCGCGAACAAAGTATGTCTTTAAGTAAACCAAATCCCTCTTCATGCTGTCAATTAAAGTTTGACGAATTGACGGAAGAACGTCGGACGGTATACTAAAGCTTACAGTTTTTGCTCCATTTTCTATGCGTAATTTACCCCAGCCATTTTCCTTATTAAACTGGGAGACGTCCCCAAGTATTGGGGTGATTTGGCGGTCAACAATTGCCGTCTCGATATCGCGAGCCATTTTTCGGTCAAGGAAAAGGACCGATTTAACTGGGCCTCTTTTTTGTGTAGTAACCTCAAGCGTCGTTGCGCTCTTTCGTAGCGCAGTTCCCATTTCAACTATAAGGGGAGCAGCCATCGCGACTAATTTTTGGCTTTGAGATTCCGAAATTTGAGAAATCGACCGAGCCGTAGCGGTCAAGCGTCGTTCACGATAGATTTCTGCGACGCGGCGTTTTACAATACTTGAAGTCTCACGCGGAAGTGCCGCCGTCAAATTATCCCCAGCCAGTACGGCATCTGCCATATTGTCAATCTGATTAGGCTCCAATTCGGTTGAAAAGACCGGAGCGACGTACTCCTCATCGTCATCTTCATCAACATAACCTAAAGAATCTAAAGGGATATGAGAAATCGTTGATTCGTCCAATTTCTCTATTACGCGTTCCGCTACATATGCGACGAGATCGGAAAGTCGTACATTCAGAAATGTATCGCCAACTAGACCGGATTCCTCGACATTGTAATTAAAAGAGCCGGACCTTTGGGCGATTAATTCAATATCATGATTACTCTTATTACTTATACTTTCGGAAAATTTTCCGTCTGCTCTGAATTGTGCGATCTTAACAAGGAGTCGCGCGGCAGCGTATTGAAAGCGTGCGGCTTCGTAAAAATTCATACGGTGGGCGTCGGCCTTCTCGCCTTCAAAATGGAAAGTTATGCGTTCAACCATCTCGCTCCCCGTTGTAAAAGGCCAGTGACCTTCTTGCGTTGCGGCGTCAAACCTCGCATTCTCGGCGATATTTGCGCAAGATAGAAAACGAGAAAATTGATGAACGATATAAGTATCGGGGCGGTAGGGGCCGCGATTGTCGCGGGACTCGTATCGATACTTGGCCTGGTGATCAGTAAAGAGCAAAAGATTTCTGAATTTAGGCAGGCCTGGATCGATGATCTGCGTAAGTGCATGGTTGCGTATCTTGTACAGATAAATGCTATTTCCGATGCTATTCGCGCCCGCCCCCAGCAGGGCTCTCCGAATACGGCAGCTATCATAGATAGTTATAAGGCTCTTAACGAGGCTAGTCATGGTATTGTATTACGAGTTAATAGCGAAGAAAAAACTGCTATAGAACTTCTTAAAAGTATGGAATCATTCGAAAGCTTGGCCTCTATTAACGCAAATCTCACCCCTAGTAATATCAAGGCGGCAGAGGAGAATTACATTCAAGCATCTAGGGCGCTTCTAAAGCATGAATGGAAGAGGGTTAAGAGAGGGGAGTGGACGTATCGTGTATCAAAGTACATCGTTATATTTTGTATAGTAATAATGCTATTTGTAATGATATATCTTTGGCGATCGTATGTGCCAAAAAATGATGATTTGGGGTCGAAAGCCCAGACTATAAATAGCGAAGTGGTTTGCTATATTGAACGAACTGCACAATCAGCGCCAACCACTGGTAGCGTACCATTCAGAGCCGGTGAAAGGCATGTCACAAGGCGGAAGAATGTTGAACGGAATGGAGCAAATGCTTGTGAAGCATCTCCATTAATTTCTCCGGCGCCTACAAAAATTTCCCAAAATGTGCGTTAGGCTTTTGGGGTACTTGATTGTTTGCTGCTGCCCGAAGCTCATTATGGCCTCTGACGGTCTTGGCTCATATTGGTGTGTGGCGACAATGCTGCCTATGCATTCCTGACCACCGGCTATGAGGGCGATCCCGCTACCCATGTGGTTGGAGCCACCCACCCCAAGGCCATGCCCATCATCCTTCATGATGATGACCATGAGCGCTGGCTAACCGCGCCTGTTGAGGATGCCCTGGGGCTGGCTGTCCCGTTCCCATCGCAATTATCGAGCGTCTTGTAACTCAACACCCTTTAAATTGCCATTAGAGGGCTGTGGGGCGCGATTCTACCGCTTCAGCTACCCGTGTAGTCAATCATCAATAAACCATCTGTGCGGCCTTGAAATCAAATAATGGTCTAACCTACCCTTGTTCATCTGTGTTGAGGCATATTCGTAAAGCAAAGGTCGAAGTCCTAGGGCAGATTTCGACCCTGCTTTCCTGTCCATTCGGATTTTTAAGGTAAAATTATCTGTATCCTCACTGTCCTTCTGATTCCTTGATCCAGCTAAGGTCTATTGGAATGAGGAAAGAAGAGAGAGACAGATATATTATAGAGAGAAATTACTTAATTATAGGCCGAATGTTGGTATTTTTGAAAAACATATCACTTAATACCGCTTTAGCGACCGCCGCATTAGCAACAGGAACCCTGATGGCGTCATGGACGGGTAGGGCGGTAATTCCATGGTCATAGGCCAAGCAATGAACCGCATCTATGACGATGGTACTTTCAATGTAAAAAAGGTCAGCCCAGCTATGGGCGCTATCAACCCATTCTTTAACGATGGGAAGATTATTCAAAGCATTCTCTCTGACTAGAGCGATTGGAAATCGTGCCCGAACATTGGGTATGCCTTTCTTCTTATCAAGGAAATCGACAGTCTCCTTTGGCCATGACTTGTGATAACCGGAATTTCCTATCGTCAGGTTCACCCACGATTTGACGATTTCGCGTGGATAAGGCGAAAAATCGTACAAATCTACATTGTTAGAAAACTGTTTGCCAAGTAGGAAGTGCAATATTGTCAGAAAGCACGCGCTAATATCCACTTCTACGGTTTCCTGTCCATTGATCCTGATCTTTGCCCGCTCTTCGCGATTAAAGTTTTGGAAGATGGCATGTGCGCGACCGCCCTTTCTGAAATCATGGCAGGGTTGATCGCCAAGGTTGAAAGCGCGATATAGGGCAATATCAAGCTCTTCACCATCTGGCCCGATGATGACTTGTTTAGCGTAATGGCGGTTGATTTCCCGGATTTGGCGGCCGTGGTCCTGTACGGCTGGATTTGTCCAATCGACCGGAAGCAGCGCGCCGCGCTCACGGTTGCGCCCCTTGCGTTTCGAGGTAGCCCGAAGCTGGATGGGCGGAATGTCCTCGGCTGCGCGGCGGTACGTAAAATGAGAGCGACGGTTGGCGGGCGTGATCCCGTGGACTGCTAGGTGGTCGGTTAGCTTAGGCGTCACGTAAATCCGGGTGATGATGCCCAGGATATCGTTGTAGCCACGTTTTCCTGCATCGATGCGGACAAAGCCGTTCCGCTGCATGTCGTCCATGACACGCTTAAAGGATTGATAGCCAACCGCATCGGCCCTGGATGCGTCAGGGTCCTTAGGGGTAAAGGTGTTGGCATCCATGGGGCGGAAGCAGGGGCGAACAGGGGTGTGGGACGCAGCCCGTACAAGCTCGGCAACCGCTGCCCCAAGGGCAAGCATATACTGGTCGCTTGGCTTTTTGCGATTGCCCCGAAGCTCGATGATTTGGCTAGCCAGCGCCACGGTTGCATCCATCGCCGCCTTACTTCGGAGGCGGGACGTAAGGTGCATGGGGGCGGTAGGTTGGTCGCGGAGGTCTAGCGCTGTGGGGCTAGGGTGTTCGGCGTTAGGTAGTGGTAATTCAAGTTCAGTATCGGTCATTTGAGGCTCCGTAAGCAGCAGGATCGCTGCGGGAGCGCATTCATCTACACATATTCGACGCCAAGAAAACAGATCGTAGCGGAGTTAGTGTCGAATTTAATACTAAGGTTACTAGTTTAGAACCGTGAAAGTGCAATAAAGTTAAAAAACATTTAGGTATATTATGCAATATGGCTGATTTATAAAGTGGTTTTGTCAAAAGAATAGTAAATTAATAAACAAATTAAACATCACACAATCAAATTGGGATGGACGGTAAGGGCTGAACTGATATAAGATGATGGTTGTAAAGGCTCCATTGTTTGGGAAATTGCGTCGTTTCCCAAGACTCACATTGCGTATTGCGTCATTGATATATTGCGGATGCTCTAATAAGATAGGGTATTATCCCATGCTTTTATCGGATTTGGACGGCTAGCTCTATTGTGCCTCTCGTCCAAATTTTTATTGTTTACGCAGGTATATTCATAATGCCTTTGCTACGCGACCTGTTGAGTTTTCGTATGACGCGCTATCCTTGCCGCTAATACGAGCTGTGTCATTTTTATATTCTTAATTGCGCGATCCAAACGGTCGCGTTCCTGCCAATCCAAGGCCTTGCTATCTAAACAAGAAGTAATACTCGAAATAATATCGTTGAGCATATTCACGATTATCAGCGACTCTTTAACTACTACGTTATACATATTTTCGTTGCGAAGATTACATATTCCAGATATTTTCATCTATTAATTTTGGGTCCTTGATTGAATTCAATGAGACGTCGGGCGGCTTGATAGCCATTCAGTGACAACGCTGCGGCTCCATCCAACGGCCCGCTTGCCCAAGATCATTGGGCGCGGGAAATGGCCATCAGCCATCCAGTTATACAGCGTTGATCGGCTTACGCCGATGATATTCAAAAGTTCTTGTCTTCTTATGACCGCGTTTGGCGGCATACTCATGCTCCTCTTTTGGAGTCGTATAAATAACAGGAATGCTAAACAAAAAAACCGTTAGTATGATATTGCGCAAAAATGGGAATTTGATTTTGTAAAATTACTATCTAGGCTTACTGTATGCTATTGCTGTTTTGGTTATCGCTTGTTTCGGTAGATATGAAAGCTGCCCAATCATTCATCAGGGCGCGGCGTTTGTCGAAGAGGTCGGATCGCGCATAGGCAGCTTCCGCCTTGTCCTTAATGACGTGGGCTAAGGCGAACTCGATGACCTCGCGCGGATGCGCGGTCGTCTCCCCAGCCCAATCACGGAAGGAAGATCGGAAGCCGTGTGGAACGGCTGCAATCTTCAAATCCTTCATGAGCTTGGAAAGCGTCATGTCGGACAGGGGCTTGGTGTCCTTCGTGCCGGGGAACACCAAATCATCCGTATCGCGCTTCAATGTCTTAGCTTCGGCAAGGATAGCGAGGCAGCGGGTCGACAACGGTACGCGATGCGGCTTTGATCTGGCCCCCGTTTCACCGGACGGATTCAGGCGGTTGCAGAAACCAGTGCGCGATGTTCGCGCGGTGAACGCATTTTGAGCCCTGAATGGGGGTGGTTGTCGTTGTAGTCCTCGATCCATCCGGCAAGCGATGTCAACGCGGTGGGAGCATCAGGCAGCGGCGAGACGCGGACGTAATCGCGCTTGAGGGTATGAACGAAGGCCTCCGAGATGCCGTTGGACTGCGGGCTGCGAACGGGCGTGAAGCAGGGTTTGAGGCCCAGCTGCCGGGCAAAGGTGCGTGTTTCGCGGGCAGTATAGGCCGAGCCGTTATCGGACAGCATCTCGACCGGCACGGGCGCGCGCATACCGCCGAAGCGGGTTTCCACGGCTTCCAGCATGATGTCGCGCACGTCCGAGCCGCTGATGCCCGCATTGGCGATCGCGCGCCAGGCGATGATCTCGCGGTCATGGGCGTCGATGATGAAGGCGCCGCGCACGACCTCGCCGTTCCAGCAGGTGAACTCGAAGCCGTCCGAGCACCAGCGCAGGTTCGAGCGGATCGCCACCACGACGCCGTCATGGCCATAGTCGGCCCGCTCGGTGTAGCGCCGCGCCAGCAGCAGGCGGTCCGCGGCCATGATGCGATAGACGCGCTTGTGATTGACCGGCGCCAGTCCTTCGGCGCGTTGCTGTCGATTGAGGACTGCCGCGATGCGGCGGTAGCCGTAGGTGGGCCGCTGCGCGGCGATCTGGCGTATGCGGGGCAGCAGGTCCGCGTCGTCGGCCTTGGCGTACGGCCCGCGCGTCCGGGTGCGGCCGGTCAGGCGGTCGTACACCGTCGAGCGCCCGACCCCGAGCGTCTTGGCGACCAGGCTCACCGGATAGTCTCCGGCAACGGCGAGTGCATGAGCAAGCTCGCTTTTTTTGGGCGTGAGCGCTCCAGCGCCTCCTTCAGGATCTCGACCTCCAGCGTCTTGCGGCCGAGCTGGCGCTCCAGTTCGCGGATGCGGGTCTCCATCTCGCGGACCTGGCGATTGCTGGTCACGTCGTCGTCGCCGGCGACCGCGACGCTCCCGCCCTCCAGCATCAGCCGCCGCCAGCGGTACAGCAGGTTCGGCGCCACGCCGTTGCGGCGTGCCACCACCGATATGCTCTCGCGACCATCGAGCGTCTCCTCGACGATCCTCAGCTTCTCAGGCGTGCTCCAGTGACGGCGACGACCGCCGTCGGTGATGATTTCGGACACGGACATAAGCCTATGCTTAGGGGATAGCCCCAAGCCTCCTTCTTAGGCTTGAATCCGTCCGGTCGAAATGGGGGCCAGCTCAGTCCGCCAGTTCACGCTGGCAGTAACGCTGGGCAGATACCGGAGTGCTTGCCGCGCCAAGTAACATGGCGCCGGTGACGGCTGCGAGAACGGCACGCTTATTGATAGCCATTGTACTCTCCCGATTCGCTGGGAATGCCAGCGTGGCGAGTGTGACAGGCAATCGTGTCGCTGCAAGGTTTTGGGAAGGCTGGAAATCCTTTGACACGGCGTTCTACCCATCCTGCCCTTTGGGTCCTTCCCCGACGGGTTGGATACGGGGGGCGGCAGCGCGGGGCGCCCCCAGCTATGAATGCCGAAAGGTGTTTCCACTATGGCTGAGCCCGTATCGGTCCGCGCGTTCGCGAAATTGGATGGCTGCTCTCACACCCTGGTCAGCAAGGCCATAAAGCGCGGGAATCTGCCGGTTACGGCCGATGGCCTGATCGATCCGGCGCTTGCCGGGACAGGCTGGCGTAAGCGGAATCGGGTGGAAACACCTGTGGAAACCCAGGGTGGAAACACCGCAACTGTTTCCACTGGTGTTTCCACTCCGGCCGCCCAAGTGGAAACACCCAGGCGGCAGCGCGGCAAGGCCGGAGCCCAGCCGGTCGAGGCCATTGACCTAGGTGATGACGACTTCGTCGATGCCGTGCTCAATGGCCGGTTCGTCAGCACCGCTCAGGCGGAGCAGATCAAGGAGAACGGGCTCGCCGCCAAGAACCTGCTCGCCGCTCGCAAAGAGGCGGGCGATGTGGTCGACCTGGAGGTGGCTGGGCAGGTGTTGTTCGCACAGGCGCGCGCGTTTCGCGATGCCTGGCAGAACTGGCCCGCGCGCACCGCGCCGCTGATCGCGGCCAAGCTGGGCGTGCCCGTCGAGCCGGTGCTGGAGGCGCTGACCGAGCATGTCCACCAGCAGCTCGTCGAACTCGGCGATCCCGAAGCCGATTTCTCCGACGCAAGCGAAGCTTGAGCGCCTAGAACTTTCCTGGCGGCGCGGCATGACGCCGCCGCCGTACATCACGGTTCCCGACTGGGCCGACCGCTTCCGCAAGAAAGCCGCCGGGGCCGGTTCGACTATCGGGCAATGGCGCACGGGCGATGTCGAGATCGCGCGCGGGCCGATGCTGGCGATCACCGAGCCGGGTGTCGCGACCATCACGGTGATGGTCTGCACCCAGCTGATGAAGACGGCGCTGATCGAGCATGCGTTCGGCTTCTTCGCCACCTCGACCCGTCGCCGATGCTCATGTTGCAGCCCAAGGAGGATGCTGCGGAGCAGTTCTCGAAGGAGCGGATCACCCCGCTGATCAAGGCGACGCCGGTGCTGCGCCGTCTGGTCGGCACCCGGAAGACCCGCAACTCCGACGAGACGATCCGCTACAAGTCGTTTCCCGGCGGCTTCCTCGCAATCGAGGGCGCTGGCAGTCCCGACAACGTGGCCCGGCGCCCGATCAAGCGCGTATTCTGCGACGAGATCGACAAATATGTCCCCACCCGTGAGGGTGATGCGGTCGGCCTGGCCGAAGAGCGCATGGGGACGTTCGTCGGGGCGCAGTCGATCCGGGCGTGCTCTCCGACGATCGAGGGCGAGAGCGCGATCCACGATAGCTATCTGGAGGGCGACCAGCGGCAGGCGTCGGTCGAATGCCCGCATTGCGGCCACCGCCAGTTCCTGGACTTCTTCAAGCACATCGAATGGGACAAGGAGCACGACGCCGAGGGGCATGTCGTCGGCCACCACCATAAGACGGCGGCGGTCCATTGCGAATCCTGCGGCTGTGCATGGAATGAGGCACAGCGCCGCGCCGCGCTTCAGACCGCGCGCTGGCACCAGACCAAGCCCTTTCGGTGCTGCGACACGTATCAGGACCCCATGGCCGCGTATGAGGAGGCATGGCGCGCACCGCAGGAAGTCCGCCCGGCCGATCCGGTCGGCGTTGCCTGGGAATGGTGGCAGGGGCCGCGCTGGGCGGTCTACCGCGCCCGTTGCTCGAAATGCGGCAAGTGGCCGGTCGACAACGAGCATGCCAGTTTCACGGCGGGCAAGGAGTTCTCCCCCTGGCACCGCGACGCGCCGCCGAAGATGGCCCGCAAATGGCTGTTGTGGAAGGACGACCCCGACCAGCGGGTGAAGTTCGACAACACCCAGCGCGGCAAGCCGCATCGGCGCGCAGGCGGCAAGGTGCTGCTGGCCGAGTTGCTATCGGCGCGTGCCGAGACCTGGCCGGGCGAGGTGCCTGACGGCGTCGGGATCATCACCGTCGGCGGCGACACCCAGGATGACCGGGTCGAACTGGAGTTCGTCGGCTGGGGGCGCGGCGAGGAAAGCTGGTCGCTGCTCTATGTCGTCATTGAGGGCGACACCTCGACCGACGCGCTATGGGACCGGGTCGACCAGCAGTTGCTGCGCACGTTCCGCCGCGCCGATGGTCGCGAGTTCAATGTGTCGGCGGCCTGCATCGATTCCGGCGGCCACCGCACCAACGAGGTCTATCGGTTCGCGCAGGCCCGCCTCGGCCGCAAGGTCTGGGCGATCAAGGGCGCCTCCGAGCGCAGCGGCACCCGCCAGCCCATCTGGCCGACGGTCAAGTCGAGCAACCGCGAACGGGCCAAGTTCAAGCCGGTCAGCATCGGGGTCAACGCTGCCAAGGACACGATCCGCGCCCGGCTGGAAAAGACGGATGAGCCGGGCCCCGGCTATATGCACTGAGTAGCCCCTAGATTTCTGGACGCCTTCGATCCTAATTTTGAGGACAGGAGGCGATGATGGGGAAGCCGAATTTCAGCGAGGCCTTCAAGCGTGACGCGGTGGCCCAGATCACCGAGCGCGGGTATCCGGTAGCGGAGGTCTCACAGCGGCTCGGGGTCAGTGCGCACTCGCTGTATGCGTGGAAGCGGCAGCTGGCGAAGGCCGTATCCGGCGATGCCGGCAAGGACGCCGAGATCCGCCAGCTGAAGCGCGAGTTGGCTCGGGTAACCGAGGAGCGCGACATCCTAAAAAAAGCCACCGCGTATTTCGCTCGGGATGCAAAGTGAGATACGCGTTCATTGCCGAGCATCGTGATCACTTTGGCGTGCGGGCAATGTGCCGCTGCCTCGCCGTGCAGCCCAGCGGTTTCTATGCTTGGCAGAAGAGCCCGCTGAGCCGGTGAGCTCGGGAAGATGCGCGGCAAACGGAGCTGCTGCGGCGGGCCTGGCACGACAGTGGCAAGGTCTATGGCTACCGCAAGCTGCACGACGACCTGCTGGATCACGGCGAAACCTGCTGCCCGAACCGGGTTGCCAGGTTGACCGGATTGGCGGACATCAAGGCGCAGATCGGCTATAAGCGCCGGCCCGGCAGCCATGGCGGCAAACCGTCCCTGGCGGTCGACAACACGCTGGACCGCCAGTTCGACGTCGCTGCGCCGGACCGGGCCTGGGTGACGGACATCACCTACATTCGCACCCTGGAAGGCTTCGCCTATCTGGCGGTCGTGACCGACCTGTACTCCCGCCGCGTGGTGGGCGGAGCAGCCAAAGGTTCCGGCGATGCGGAGCATCGTTGGAAGGGCTGCGGAGGGTGGTCGATGCAGAGCCGACAGACCACCGATGTGGTGCTGCAGGCGCTGCACATGGCGGTATGGCGGCGCAAGCCGAAGCAACGGGTACTGATCTACTCCGACCAGGGCTCGCAGTTCACCAGCATGGAGTGGGCTGGCTTCATCCGGGCTCACAATCTTGAGCACTCGATGAGCCGACGCGGCAACTGCCATGACAATGCCGTCGCCGAGAGCTTCTTCTCCTCGCTCAAGCGTGAGCGCATCCGGCGCTGCACCTATAAAACCCGTGAGGAAGCCCGGCAGGACGTGTTCGATTACGTCGAGATGTTCTACAACCCTGTACGCAAGCAGGTCAGGAACGGGATGCTGTCGCCCGTCGCGTTCGAACGGCAGCAGGTTTTGAACGCGGAAGGCGTCTAGAAAACTAGGGGCTACTCAGGCTTGATCTCAACATGTTAATCGCAGCGCAGGGATACCTCCCGCTCCGCCATTACCTTCCAGCAAAGCTTTGAAAATCTGAGGCAGTTTGTGTCGTCGGATCACGCGAGTGATGGCCGTGCCTGGCGGCAGGGGGGATCGCAGGCAGACGATCATGCCGCCTATTGTGCGAGCCGCTCGATCTTTTCCCATCAATCGCCTCGCTGATTTCCGCACCGGGCGACCGATCCATCCATTGGTCCTGACCATGAACCGGCAGCACGGTAGCTTTGTTCTGAAAATCACTCGCAAGTATTGGCCGGGCGCGGTGGAAGAATGTCGCAAGACGGATCAAGTTATTGACACCGTACGATAATGTTCGAACTTTTGGGCGAGAGCATATCCCAACCTGCAGCCTATGTTTTGCGTTGACAGACATTACCAATATGGGTCAGCATTGGAACTATAAGATAACAACATCCCTCCGCAGGAAGACATATTCGATCGATCGTTCATGTCGAACAGACCGGGCAGATCCGGCTGGGGGCGTGTCGATGGTCGATACAGGGGCTTCGCAGTTCAGCGCAGCATAGGATCGGGTGAAGATGCTCGTGCGCGGCATGGCCGTCACGGCCGATGCTGTTCCTTGCCTGCGGACGACGAAGGCCCTGCCGTTTTTTGGGCAAAGCCGGCTGCATCCTGTCGCAGCCGGGCGGCGAGGGGGAAGATCATGACTCGGTTTCGGCGTATCGACGAACGACGTTTGCGGCGGGTGGCATTGTTTCATACGGCAACCTGGCTGGTGATGGCGGCCGGGGCCATGCCCGTCATGGCGCAGGCCCTGGCGTCTGCCGGTCCGGCTCTGGCGGGCTCGGAAGGTGCGGCCGATGCGGCGCAAGGCGATGTCGTCGTCACGGGCTATCGCCGGAGCATCGCATCCGCCCTTGCCACCAAGCGCAAGGATATCCGGGTCAGCGACGGCATCTCCGCGGAGGATATCGGCAAATTCCCCGCGCAGAACATCACCGAGTCGATCCAGCGCATCTCGGGCGTGCAGATGCAGAATATCAACGGGCGGGGCGCCACGATCAGCATCCGGGGGCTGGGCCCGCAATATGCGCTGACGACGATCAATGGCCAGACCTTCAAAAGCGCCGATTTCACCGACGGCTTTCGTTACGACATCATCCAGACCGAACTCGCCAATGCGGTGCAGGTCATCAAGTCGCCGACCGCCGACATGGATAGCGGAGGACTGTCGGGCACCGTCAACATCAACACGGTCAGGCCGCTCGACTATGCGACCCGCAAGATCGTGGTGTCGGCCAAGGCGCAGAACTCGGCCTATGCGGGCCGTGCCGTCACCCCGAAATTCGGGGTCAGCTATGTCGACCAGTTTCTCGGCGGGACGCTGGGCGTCTATCTGAACCTCGGCTATCAGAAGCTGAAGGACCGCGCCGACTATCTCTTTCAGGACCGCTGGGCGACGCAGAACGTGGGGGGCGCGACGATCGCCGTGCCGCGTCGTCCGCGCTATCGCCGGATCGACCGTTCGATCGACCAGATCATGGGCAGCGGCGGCGTGCAATGGCGGCCGAACGACCAGTGGGAGGTCGACGCCACCGCTATCTATGCGCGCGACGACACGCGTTACGACGTCAACCAGCAGGTGTTCCTGTTCAACACCGCGCGGCTGACCCCGGTCAGCGTCGCCAACACCGCGTCCATGGTGACCACCGCGACCAATTTCACCATGGAGAACAACCGGCAGGAGGAGACGCGCAAACTGTCGAGCCAGGGCTATACGCTTAGCGCCCGGTGGAAGGGCGAGGATGGCTGGACCGCGCGTGCCGTCGGCAACTATACGCGGGGGCATGCCTATTCGCGCGAGGATGCCGCGATCCTGGGCATCACCATCCCGTCGGCGACGCTCGACATCAGCGACCCGTACAAGGTCAAGTTCAACGTCGCCGCCAATCTGGACGATCCGTCGCTCTACACCCGGTCGAGCCTGGTCCGGAACGAGTTTCCGGTCGGGGCGACGCGCAAAACCACGGGCAAGGAAATATCGGGTCAGGGCGACATCACCAGGGATGTCTCGCTGGGGCCGATTTCGCAATTCGCGGTCGGCGCGAAATATCGGCATGAGAGCTTCGTGCGCGATGTCGGTCGCCACGATCTGGCCTCGCTCGCCAACCGTCCCTCGGCGACCGCGAGCGTCTTTCCCGCCCTGTCGACGAGCAGCTATGCGGTGGGCGGCTTCCTGAACGGCGTAAGCGGTATCCCGACCGCCTAGATCGCGCCTGACATTGGCGCCTATCGACAGGCTCTGGCCGGTGCCGGGATCAGCGTCCCCGACCTGCCCGCGCCGGAATCCAGCTATACCGTCGACCGCTATATCCCGGCGGCCTATGCGATGGCGAATATCGACACCATGGTCTTCGCCATGCCGCTGCGTGGCAATCTGGGGGTGCGCTACGAGCATACGTTGCAGGTGGTGAAGGGCAATGTCACCGCACCGCGCACCGGCTCCTACACCAATGTCACCACCAAGATCGGCGACTATGCGGCGCGTCAGGACTATCAGAATGTCCTGCCCAGCCTGAACCTCGTGCTGGAGCCGACCGCCAAGCTGCAACTCCGCTTCGCCGCCGCCAAGGTCCTGGTCCGCCCGATCCTCGATGCCAACACATCGATGGCGCAGACGACGTCGTCGGTGGCCAACACCTTCCCGGCGGGCACCAACACCGTCACCGTCGATCTGGGCCAGGCGGGGCTGAAGCCGCTGACCGCCGATCAGATCGATCTGGGCGCCGAATGGTATTACGGCGCGGCCAGTGCGTTGTCGGTCAACGGCTTCTACAAATGGGTGAAGAACGGCACCTTCTCGTCGCTGGTCTGCCCCGCATCGTTCCGCGGCACGGCGCTCAACCGGGCGAGCAGCGGCGATTGCGTCGACGGCTCGGGCAATATCTACAATGTCACCCAGACGTCGAACGACCCGCGCATCATCCGCATTCGCGGTGTGGAAGTCAGCTGGAATCAGTCGCTCGATCCCATCCTGCCGGTCGACGGGTTCGGCTTTATGGCCAATTATACCCGCGTCATCCCGACCCGTGTCGCGATCGGGACGGGCTTTACCGTGCGGAACCTGTCCAAGGATACGGTCAACGTCACGCCCTATTGGGAAAACCGGCATTTCAGCCTGCGCCTGTCGGCCAATTATCGCAGTTCCTATGTCCAGAACGGCGCCGACAGCTTCTTCGCGACCGAGGGGCATACGGTGGGCGGCCGGACCCAGTTCGACCTGAGCGCAGGCTATACGCCGAACGAGACGCTCAGCTTCGCGGCGGGCATCATCAACCTGAACAACAGCCGCGAACAGGCCTATTACAACAACAATCCGGCGATCTGGCAGGAAACGAGCTTCTACGGTCGTTCCTTCTATTTGTCGGTTTCGTCGAGGTTCTGAGCGTATCCAGGGAAGGCGAGTCGCCTACGGGGCGGCTCGCCTTAATATCAGTCGCGACGTCTTCGCATCATGGAAAGCGTGGCGTCCGCGCTATTTGTCTAAAACAGCGCGAATGTTGACTGGAGATCGCGAGTAATGCTTGAAGTTGAAATTGGTTCCCTGAAAATCGGGAATCAATTCAAAAAATATGGGCGGCATTTTCTCTCCGCATCTGCGGGAGGGGTTATGATTTGTTAAGGGGCCGGATTTATTGGCGCTCGGGTGTGAGGGCTGGATGGCTATCGGGGCGGATATCGGGCGATATTCGCAATGCCTGTGGCCGGAACAGGCCAAGTCCCAGTGAGCTTTATCGCCGATTGCCAGGCCTGTGCATGAGGCGACCCATTACCGGAACTGAGTATATGCGCTTTTTTGATAACCTTTCGATGGTAAGAAAACTTACCTTGTGTCTGGGTATTATTCTGGCGCTGACGGTCACGACGAACCTCGTCATCTACGCCAAGAAAAACCAGGTGCGCGAGACGACGAATATCAATGAGCATACGTATAAGGTCATCATCGCCTCGAACAAACTCGTCGAGGCGATGGTCAATCAGGAGACGGGGCTTCGCGGCTATCTGCTGACGGCCGACCGACATTTTCTGGCCCCCTATGTCCATGGCGCGGCCGACTTCGCTCGGGCGATGGCCGAGGCGCGGCGACTGACCGCCGACAATCCCGAACAGCAGGGCCGCCTGACCAAGATCGGCGCGCTGGCGCAGCGTTGGCGCGGTTCGGTGGCCGAACCCAATATCGCGCTGATGAACGCCGCCGCAACGCAGGCCGAGGCCCGCGCGAGCGCGGCGGGGGGCAAGGGCAAGGCGCTGATGGATCAGCTGCGGGCCCAGGCCGGCGCGGTGATAGGCACGGAAAACCTGCTGCTGGCCCAGCGGCAGGCGTCGCAGGAGGCGGCGTTCGGTACGATCTCCAAGGCCATCTTCGGCGGGATGCTGCTCAGCCTCTTGCTGGCGATCGCCATCCTGGTCCTGCTGGTCCGGCAGATCGCCCGTCCGGTGAACGCGGTCACCACCGGCCTGACTGCGCTCGCGAGCGGGGATATGGCGGTCACGACGATCGCCGAGGATCGCCGCGACGAAGTCGGGCGGCTGGCGGAGGCGCTCAACAATCTGCGCGGGCAGCTGCTGGCCGCCGACGAGGCCAAGACGGCGCAGACCATCCTGATCGTCGACAGCGTGGGCGCCGCTTTGTCCCGACTGGCGGAAGGCGATCTGCTGTCCCGCCTGGACAGCGATCTCCAGGGGCCGTTCGCCACGATCAAGCGCGACTTCAATCGCGCCGCGGATGCGCTTCAAAGTGCGATGGCGCAGGTTTCGGTCTCGACCGGCGGCATCATCAACGGCGCATCGGACATTCGACAGGCCTCGGACGATCTGTCGCAGCGCACCGAGCAACAGGCCGCCAGCCTGGAGGAAACCGCCGCCGCGATGGACGAGATCACCGTGACCGTCCGCAAGACCGCCGAACAGGCAGGGCTGGCCCGGCAGATGGTGGGCCAAGCCAAGGACGAGGTGCAGCATTCGGGCCGGATCATGGAGGATGCGGTGACCGCCATGAACGGGATCGAGCGGGCCTCGACCGAAATCTCCGACATCATCTCGGTGATCGACGGCATCGCCTTCCAGACCAATTTGCTGGCGCTGAACGCCGGGGTCGAGGCCGCGCGCGCCGGGGATGCCGGCAAGGGCTTTGCCGTCGTCGCGTCCGAGGTCCGCGCGCTGGCCCAGCGGTCCGCCGATGCCGCCAAGGACGTGAAGGCGCGCATCTCGGTCTCGGCCGAGCAGGTGGAGGCGGGCGTGGCGCTGGTCAACGAGACCGGCAAGGCGCTCGGCCGGATCGTGACGCGCATCGCGGAGATCAATCAGCTGATCAACGATATCGCCGTCTCGGCGGAAAACCAGAGCACCGGGCTGCAACAGGTCAATCTGGCGGTCGGCCAGATGGACATGGTCACGCAGCAGAACGCCGCCATGGTCGAAGAGGCAACGGCGGCGGCGCGGAGCCTGGCGGGCGAGGCCGACGAGCTGTCCCGCCAGATGGCGCGCTTTTCGATCGCGCGGACGATGGAGCGCAGCCCCAACCCGGTCGCCAGCCTCGACGATCATCGCTATCGGCGCGCGGCTGTCGGATAGGAGCGGATCGCCCGGAGGGCGGTCCTCTACCGGGCGTCCTTCCGGCCCTTCATCGCCTCGGCGGCGGCATCCAGCTTGGCGCGGTCATTGCCGATGCGGGCGATCAGGTCGCGGGCCTGTTCCTGCGTCAGACCATGCTTAGAGGCGAAATAGGCGACCTCATAGGTCTCGCCACCGGCAACGCGGCTGCGATCTTGTTGACCTTGCTTGGTTTTATCGTCGGGCATGATGCTCTCCTATGGTCAGGAGCGCAACGTATCGGCGCCCTGATCGCTCCCTCGCCCGGCCCGGCGCAGGATCGCATAGCCCAGCATCCCGGCCGCCAGCGATCCCGCCAGCACGCCGATCTTCGCCTCCGCCTGGAGCAACGGGCTGTCCGGGAAGGCGAGCAGCGTGATGAAGATGCTCATCGTGAACCCGATCCCGCACAGACAGGCCGTGCCCAGCATCTGGAGCCTGTCCGCCCCTGCGGGCATGGCCGCCAGCCCGAGGCGGACCGCGATGGTCGCAAAGCCGAAGACGCCCATGATCTTGCCGATCAACAGCCCGGCCGCGACGCCGAGCGTGACCGGCGCGGGCAGCGCACCGGGCGGCAACCCCAGGACCGGGACCGCCGCATTCGCCAGCGCGAAGATCGGTACGACGAGAAAGGCGACCGGCCGATCCAGCCGGTGTTCGAGCTTGCGGAGGGGACTGACGTCGTCCCCGTTCCCATGCCCGTCGGATCGGCCGGGCGTGCGGTCCATCGGAATGGTGAAGGCCAGCATCACCCCGGCCAGCGTCGCATGGATGCCCGAACGCAGCATCAGCCCCCAAAGGACCAGCCCGACCAGCATATAGGGCGAAAGGCGCCGGACGCCGAGCCGGTTGAGGCCGATCAACACGAGCAGCGCGACGGCCGCTCCGGCGAGGTCGGGCAGGGACAGATGGGTGGTATAGAACAGGGCGATGATCAGCACCGCGCCCAGATCGTCGATGATCGCCAGCGCCGCCAGAAAGATGCGCAGCGAGGCGGGCACCCGCCGACCCAGCAAAGCGGTGACGCCGAGTGCAAAGGCGATGTCGGTCGCCATGGGTATCGCCCATCCGGCGGCGGTCGGGCCGCGATTGAGCGCAAGATAGATCAGCGCGGGAACGATCATCCCGCCCGCCGCCGCGATTCCGGGCAGGATGCGCCGCGGCCATGTCGAAAGCTCGCCCTCCAGCATCTCGCCCTTGATCTCCAGCCCGACGAGCAGGAAGAACAGGGTCATCAGGCCATCGTTGATCCATTGCTCCAGCGAGAGCGGGCCAAGCCGGGCATGCAGCATCGTCGCATAGCCCGGTCCGATCGGCGAATTGGCGAGGGCAAGCGCCCCGATAGCCGCCGCGATCAGGACGAGCCCGGCGGAGGATGGAGAGCCCAGGAAGCGCCGGATGATGTTGGGGCGGGGGCGGTCGGGGTTCGTCATGTCGTGTTCCTGACGCGGGTCGGCCGCGCTGGCGGCCCGACCAACGCGACACCCTGTCCGGGACGGCGCACCGACCCCAGACACCCACGGCCCCTATCGCATTGGCGGACGGGCGGAGCAACGCATGCGTGCATGGGCCTGTCGCCGGGAGGCTTCGGGCCGGTTGACACGGCATGCGACTGTCCGGTTCCGGTCATAATGTTCAAGGCCGGTTCGCCATGGCGTGGCCGCCGACTCGAAAAACGCCCCGTCACAGGGCATTGGCCTTTTCCGCCTTGGACAGTGACGCTCGGCCCATGACGATGAACCGACCACCCGCGCCAAGCAGCGCACACCGCCAGCGCGCGCATCGTCACCAGCCCGCCGTCGCTTGCGAAGGGCGACATCCTCAACATCCGGTGACAGGGACGCTATCCGTGATCCGTCTTCAGAACATCCAGCGCCGCTATGTCTCCGACGAGGTGGAGACGACCGCGCTGCACGATATCGACCTGCATGTCGCGGCGGGCGAGTTCCTGGCCATCATGGGGCCCTCGGGCTGCGGCAAGTCGACCTTGCTCAACACGCTGGGCACGGTCGACCGGCCGACGGGCGGGCGATACCTGTTCGGCGACCGCGATCTGGCGGCGATGGACGAAAAGGAACTGGCGAAGTTCCGCGCCGAGACGCTGGGCTTCGTCTTCCAGAGCTTCAACCTGATCGACGAACTGACCATCGAGGAGAATGTCGCGCTCGGCCTCGCTTACCGCAGCGATGCGGGGGATCGTCGCAGCCGGGTGGCGGCGGCGATGGACAAGGTCGGCATCGCCCACCGCGCCCGCCACTTCCCGCACCAATTGTCGGGCGGCCAGCAGCAGCGCGCCGCCATCGCCCGCGCCATCGTGGGCGACCCCAAGCTGATCCTGGCGGACGAGCCGACTGGAAACCTCGATACCGCCAATGGCGAGCAGGTGATGAACATCCTGACCGGGCTGAACGATGCGGGGGCGACCATCGTGATGGTCACCCACTCGCCCAGCCATGCCGACCTCGCCAAGCGCCGCATCGACATGCTCGACGGCCGCATCGTCGCCAGCGCCATGCGCGCGATCTGAAAAGGAGCAGACCCGATGAACGGCCTTGCGCTCACCTCGCTCTACCGCTCGCTCACGCGCCACCCGCTCTATGCCGCGCTCAATATCGGTGGGCTGGCGGTCGGGATCGCGGTCTTCTTCGTCCTGGCGCTCTATGTGCGGTTCGAGACCAGTTTCGAGCGGTGGCTGCCGCACCATGACCAGGTCTATCTCGTCCAGACCGAGTGGAAACGCGCGGACGGTCCGTTCACCGGTACCTATCCGTACACCATGGGCGGCCTGCTCGACGCACTGCGCCAGGATCTGCCCGGCATCGTCGGCACGCGGTTCATGGGCGGCACCGATATGGACGGCAAGGACGGTGGAAGCGTCGTGCGCAACGGTGTCGCGACCTTCGACGATATCGGCCAGGTGGATGCGAGCTTCCTGCGCGTGTTCGACCTGCCATGGGTGGCGGGTGACAAGGCGTCAGCGCTGGCCGATCCGACCAGCGTCATCCTCAGTCGATCGGCGGCCAGGAAATATTTCGGCGATGCCGATCCGATCGGGCAGACGATGACGCTCTCCCTCGACAAAGTCGCCCCTTACCGCGTGACGGGCGTGTTCGAGGATCTGCCGAGGACCAGCGACTTCAAATTCTCCATCCTCGCCCGCCTGCCCACCACCGATCTGGGCGACTGGTGGGACCATTGGGGCAGCACCTCGCTCAAGACCTATCTGCGTTTCCCCGACGAGGATGCGGCAAGGGCCTTCGAGCGGAAGATGCCGGGGTTCGTGGCGCGCCGCGGTGCCCGCGATCTGGGGAAGGATGCGGCGACGCGGATGGCGCTGCCGCTTCTCCCGTTGGTCAAGGCGCATCTGCAACCCGCCGGCCAGGCGAGC
This sequence comes from Sphingomonas sp. SORGH_AS_0950, assembly GCF_030818415.1. Lineage (NCBI taxonomy): Bacteria > Pseudomonadati > Pseudomonadota > Alphaproteobacteria > Sphingomonadales > Sphingomonadaceae > Sphingomonas > Sphingomonas sp. SORGH_AS_0950. The sequence continues at coordinate 2,005,246 of NZ_JAUTAE010000001.1, read as the reverse complement.
GCGACCCGGAAGATGACCATCGCCACGCTGGGGCTGGTCGGGGTGCTGACCCTCTTCATCGCGATCGTCAACTACGTGAATCTGGCGAGCGCACGGGCGGGCCTGCGCGCCCGCGAAGTGGCGATGCGCAAGGTGCTGGGCGCGAGCCGTGGCATGCTGATCCGCCAGTTCATGGGCGAGGCGGTGCTCGCCGCCGGGCTGGCGGCGCTGTTGGGGCTGATGCTCGCGGAGATCGGCCTGCCGATGATCAATGCCGCCAGTGGACTGTCGCTGACCATGCCCTATGCCGTGATCGTCCCGGTGCTGCTGGTGCTGGCGATCGGCATCGGGATTCTGGCCGGCTGCTACCCGGCCATGTTGCTGTCGCGCTTTCCAGCGGCGGCGGTGCTGGCCTCGGCGCGTACGCCGGGCGGCGGGCGCGCGGGGGCGAGGGTGCGCGAGGCGCTGGTGATGGCGCAGTTCGCGGTGGTCATCGCCTTCCTGATCGGCACGGCGGTCCTCGTGGCGCAGACCCGCCATGTCCGTAACGCCGATCTGGGCTTCCGACGCGAAGGGCTGCTCGTCGCGCCCTGGCTCGGCTATGTGGACCAGGCCAAGCAGCCGGCGTTGATCGCGGCGTTCCGGACCGTGCCGGGGGTGTCGATGGTGACGACGTCGGACACTGGGGTCGGCAATGTCGGCAACAACAATGGCGACAATCTCCTGCTGCCCGGTCGCCCCGCTCCGGGACCGGCGGTCCGCCACATCCATGTCGGGTCCGACTTCTTCCGGCTGTTCGGGGTCCGGCCGATCGCCGGGCGATTGCTGGACGACGCGCACCGGATGGACGACCGGCAGAACAGGGAAAAAGGCGTGCCCGGCAACATCGTGATCTCGCGCACGGCCGCCGCCGCGCTGGGGTTCCGCACGCCCGCCGAGGCGATCGGCAGGAGGGTGGTGGAGCCTCGGCCGATGACCATCGTCGGCGTCGTCGAGGATCTGCGCTTCTTCTCGCCGCGCCTGCCCGCAACGCCGGTCTATTACACCTATGCCCATGGTATCGTGCCCTATCCCGTCGCGACGATGCGTTTCACAGGCGACCCGCGCGCGGTGAAGGAGGCCGTCCGCGCGGCCTGGATCCGGATCGCCCCCGAAGCGCCCTTCCGCGCGGATACCGGCGACCGGCTGCTCCAGAATTTCTATGACGACGACGATCGCGCCACGCGTCTGTTCGGCATCGGCGCGGGCCTGGCCGTCCTGATCGGCTGCGTCGGCCTGTGGGGGCTCGCTTCGTTCAATACGCAGCGCCGGGTGAAGGAGATCGGCATCCGGAAAACGCTGGGCGCATCCTCGGTCGACATCATGCGGCTGCTGGTCGGGCAGTTCCTGCGGCCGGTGCTGCTGGCCAATCTGGTCGCATGGCCGCTGGCGTTCGTGGCGATGCGGACATGGCTGGCGGGATTTGACGACCGCATCGCGCTGTCACCGCTTCATTTCCTCGGCGCGACCGCGCTGGCGCTCGGCATCGCGGTGCTGACCGTGGCTGGGCAGGCCGTTCGCGCCAGCCGAATGGAGCCGGCCTGGGCGCTTCGTCATGACTAGGCGTCCGGCCCCGGCGGGGTCGGGACCGGCCTGCGGGTCGCATGGTCCTCGCCGGGCGGAGCGACCCCCGCCGCCAGCGCGATCTGGATGAGTTCGGCCAGATTGCCCGCGTCCAGCCGGTTCATGACCTGGGCGCGGTGCAGCTCGACGGTGCGCGGGCTGATGCCCAGCTTCTTGCCGAGCAGCTTGTTGGTATTGCCCCCGACCAGCCCCAGCAGCACCTCGCGCTCGCGCGGGGTCAGCCGGGCGATGCGCGCGCTGGCGGTCTCGTCGCGGGAGACGGGGCGGACCGCCGCCAGGCAGTCGGCGATCGCGTTCGACAGGCCGGGGTGCAGCGCCGCGTCGTCCTGCGCGACGATATAGTCGGTCGCGCCCGCCTTCATCGCGGCGACGGCGGACATCAGGTTCGTGCCCGCCCCGTCCAGCACGATGCTCGGCAAGGCGATCGACCGGGCCTTGAGCTCGCGGGCGACCGACAACCCTTCGGGCTTGGCATGGCGCAGGTCGACCAGCACGCAGCCGGGCGCCAGGACGGCGGCGATGTCGAGGAACGCCGTCGCGTTCTCGAACAGGCGCGCGCGATACCCCATCGCCCGCACCAGCGCGGCCAGGCGACGGGCCTCGGTCGCCCTGGGGCTGACGATATAGACCTGGCCGCTATCCTCCTGCGTCAGATCCTCCGCGATGCCGCCGATGCGGGTGATCGCGCCCTGCGCGTCGGGAATGGGAAAGCTGGTGTCGCGCAGGCGGCGGACGGCCCCGTCGCCGGGGCGGACGATGCGATACGCATATTGGGTGACGTCCCCGGCCATGACGCTGGCCAGGGCATGTTCGACCTGTACCCGGTCGTCGGGATGCACATCGTCCAGCCAGCATGCGATCGAAGGCGAGGCGCCGTCGCGTGGGATGCCCCAGATGCGATCGAAGGCGGCGCTTCGATAGAGTATGTCCCCGGTTCGCGGATCGGCGATCCAGAGGAGGTTGCTGCTATGCGCGGCAAAGCTGCTGAACTGCGCTTCGCTGGCGCGGATCGCGGCTTCGGCATCGCGCTGCTCGGTCATGTCGATCGCCGCGCCGAGGAAGGCGATCGGATGGCCATGGGCGAATGTCGTCCGGCCCGATGTCGCGATGTGGCGGACGATGCCGTCGTCGCGGCCGATGACGCGATATTCGATCCTGTAGCGTCCATCGCCTGACGGATCGACACAGGCCGCGATCGCCGCGCGGACCCGTTCCCGGTCGTCGGGATGGATGCCCGCTTCGAACAGTTCCTCGTCGATCGCGGTGCCGGGCGGGATGCCCCACATCGCGCAGAGCCGTGCGTCCCATTCAAGCGCGCCGGTGCCCGGGTCCCAAGCATAGATGCCGATGCCGACCAGCTCGGTCGCGGCGCGCAGGCGCGCCTCGCTCCTGTGCCACGCCGCCTCGGGCCCTCGGCGGAACACCGCGTTCCGGATGGACGTGTCGTGCGAAACTTCGTCCATCGGGCCGGCTCTCCTCAGGCTTTGCCGGTCCCACCGGCAAGCGTCCGCGACCGGGTAAGGTTCCCTAGGGATCGCCCGGATGGGCCTGGCGCCTTGCCGTCCATAACTCTGCCCCACGCAATCGAGGAGAGCGGCATGAAGGCCCTGGTCTGGCACGGCAAGGAGGACATCCGGTACGACACGGTGTCCGACCCTGCGATCGAACATCCGCGCGACGCCATAATCAAGGTTACGAGTTGTGCGATCTGCGGGTCGGACCTGCATCTCTTTCACAATCTGGTGCCCGCGATGCTGCCCGGCGACATCATGGGGCACGAGACGATGGGCGAAGTCGTCGAGGTCGGCAGCGCCGCCGGGGGGACGTTGAAGAAGGGTGACCGCGTCGTCATCCCCTTCACCATCCAGTGCGGCGAGTGCGACCAGTGCCGTCGCGGCAACTTCTCGGTGTGCGAGCGGACCAACCGCAAGAAGGAACTGGGCGACAAGGCGTTCGGCCATGCGACGGCGGGTCTGTTCGGCTATACCCACCTGACCGGCGGCTATCCCGGCGGGCAGGCCGAATATCTGCGCGTGCCCTTTGCCGACACCACGCACATCAAGGTGCCGGACGGCATCGACGACGAGAAGTTGCTGTTCCTGTCCGATATCCTGCCGACCGGCTGGCAGGCGGCGGTGCAGGCGGACATCCAGCCCGGCGATACGGTCGCCATCTGGGGCTGTGGCCCGGTCGGCCAGATGGCGATCCGCGCGGCGATCCTGTTGGGCGCCGAACAGGTGGTCGCGATCGACCGGCTGCCCGAACGCCTGTCGATGGCGGCGGCGGCGGGCGCGATCACGATCGACTTCGAGCAGGAAAGCGTCGTCGAGCGGCTGAACGAACTCACCGACGGCAAGGGGCCTGAAAAGTGCATCGATGCGGTCGGCACCGAGAGCCATGTCCATTTCGCCCAGCCCGACACCGTGCTCGACCGCGCCAAGCAGATGCTGATGGCGGAGAATGACCGCCCGCATGTGCTGCGCGAGATGATCTATGTCTGCCGCCCCGGCGGCGTCATCTCGATCATCGGTGTCTATCTGGGGCTGGTCGACAAGATCCCGATGGGTCAGGCGATGAACAAGGGGCTGACCTTTCGCATGGCGCAGGCGCATGTCCCGCGCTGGACGGGCGACCTGCTCCGCCGGATCGAGGACGGGCAGATCGACCCCTCCTTCGTCATCACCCACAAGGTCGATCTGTCCAAGGGCCCCGAAATGTACGCCACCTTCCGCGACAAGGCGGACGGGTGCGTCAAGGTCATGCTCCAACCCTGAAGGAGGGCGTCATGCCACTCACCAACATCACCGGCATCGCCCGTTCGGAGGGCGACCCGCGCGTCGAGCATAAAGGGCCGAGTTCGCTGTCGGGTGCCGACCGGCTGGCGCGCGCGCTCGGCTGGTTCTCGGTCGGGCTGGGCATCGCCGAACTGGTCGCCCCCGGCCGCCTGGCCCGCACGCTGGGGCTCGAGGACAAGGAAGGGCTGATCCGTGCCTATGGTGCCCGCGAACTGGCCAGCGCCGTCCCGACGCTGTCGATCGACAAGCCGGTCGGGCTGGCCGCGCGGATCGCGGGCGACGCGCTCGATCTGGGCACGCTGGCGACCGGGCTGCACCGCGACAACCCCAAATGGCGCAACGCCGCGATCGCGACCGCGCTGGTCGCGGGGATCACGCTGCTCGACATCGCAGCGTTGAAGGGCGTGAAGGCCGCCCATCGGCGCGAACCCGGTGCCGGTCGGGACTATTCCGACCGGTCGGGACTGCCCAAGGGGCGGGAAGCCTCGCGCGGGCTGGCCCGCAAGGACTTCGACATTCCTCCCGACTATCGCGCCGAGGGCAGCGTGGCCGATGCGGTGCCGTTGCTGCCGTCCCAGGCCTGACTCCCGAAACCCAAGCGGCACCATGGCGGTGCTGAATTGGTCAGACAAATCGTCTTTACAGCCCGCATCATCGGGGTAGACTGATCCCTCGACCATGGGGTGCGGGGGATGAAGCGGGCTGGGATCGGCGTCATGGGTGCGGGCCTTGCCTCGACAGGGGGCATGGCCTCACCGACCCGCGCCTCGACCATGTGCGACGCCTTCGCCCTCTGGCTTTTCACGATCAAAGAAATGGCGGCGTGCCTGCGGGGCGCCGCCTTTTTTGATTCGCCCGTCCGACAGGACGCACGCCGTGCCGCCGGATGATGCCGTGCCCGGCATGGCCCGCGCCACCCTACCGCCCAAGACCTTCCCTGCCGGAGACCGCCCGATGACCGTGACCCGCCGCACTCTCCTGGCCAGCGGACTGACAACGGGGCTCACCGCCCCGACGCTCGGTGCGCCCGGCCTTGCGGCGGGCCGTCCGCTCGAACTCGACAGCGGCGATGCGCCCGCGCCGTTCGACGCGATGCCCGAGCCGCCCTTCATCGCCGATCCGAGCCTCCTCCGGCTCGATGACGGCTGGCTGTTCCACAAGGGCGATATCGTCGTGCCGCCGATCCTGGGGCATGAGGAAAGCTATCAGAATGCCAAGGCCGGGATCGCGCAGGGCGCGGCGGCGGTCGGCTATGACGATAGCGACTGGCGCGCGGTCGAACTGCCGCATGACTGGGCGATGGAGGAGGTGGTCGACCCGAACGCCAATGTCGCGCAGGGCTATCGGCGGCGCGGCATCGGCTGGTATCGGCGCACGCTCAAGCTGCCCGTCGAATGGCGCGGCCGCTATCTGGAGGTGCAGCTCGGCGCGGCGGCGACCAACGCCAAGGTCTGGTTCAACGGCGTCCTCGTCGCGCACAGCTTCAGCGGCTACACCGCGATCCTGATCGACATCACCCCCTATGCCCGGTTCGGCGAGGAGCTGAACACGCTGGCCGTCCGCGTCGATGCCGAGACGATGGAGGGATGGTGGTATGAGGGCGCCGGGCTCTATCGCCACAACTGGCTGGCGGTGCGCGATGGGGTCAGCATCGTCACCGATGGCCTCCACGCCGATCCGCGCAAGGGGGATGGCGGCTGGACGGTGCCGGTCGCGCTGACTGTCTCAAACATCCAGAAGGCGGCGGCAACCGTCCGGGCGGAGGCGGTGCTGATCGACCCGTCGGGCCGCACCATCGGCCGTGCCGAGACGGACATAAGCGTCGATCCCCTGAAGACCGCCGAAGCGAACATGACGATCCCGGTCGCCGATCCACAGCGTTGGTCGGTGGACCATCCGACGCTCTATCGGGTGGAGACACGGCTGCTGCGCGACGGCAAGGCCATCGACGCCCGCGCCACCCGGATCGGCTTTCGCCAGATCCGCTTCGATGCCGCCACCGGCTTTTATCTCAACGGCGTGGCGACCAAGATCAAGGGCGTGTGCGTCCATCAGGATCATGCCGGGGTCGGCGTCGCCATGCCCGATGCGATGTGGGAATGGCGCATCCGGCGGCTGAAGGCGATGGGGTGCAACGCGCTGCGCTGTTCGCACCATGCGCCCGCACCCGAATTGCTCGATGCGTGCGACCGGCTGGGGATGCTGGTCATGGACGAGAACCGCAACTTCAACCCCAGCCCGGACTATCTGCGCCAGTTGCAATGGCTGGTCCGCCGCGACCGCAACCGGCCGAGCGTCTTCCTGTGGTCCGTCTTCAACGAAGAGCCGATGCAGGGCACCGAACAGGGTTACGAGATGGTCCGCCGCATGGCCGAGGCGGTGAAGGAACTCGACACCGCGCGCCCCGTCACGGCGGCGATGAACGACGGGATGTTCTCCCCGCTCAACGTCTCCGACGCGGTCGACGTCATGGGCTTCAACTACCAGCATCGCCGCTACGACAAATTCCACGCCGCGCATCCGGCCAAGCCGATGACCAGTTCGGAGGATACCAGCGCCTTCATGACGCGGGGCGTGTGGAAGACCGACATGGCGCGGCATGAGGTCAGTTCCTATGACACCGACGCCGCCGAATGGGGCCTGACCCATCATGAAAGCTGGCGGATGATCGACACGCGGCCGTTCGTCGCGGGGACGTTCGTGTGGACCGGCTTCGACTATCATGGCGAGCCGACGCCGTTCGAATGGCCGACGACCAGCAGCGTGTTCGGCATCATGGACCTGTGCGGTTTCGCCAAGATGGCCTTTCACCTGCGCCGGGCGCAATGGGTGGACGATGCCCCGGCCCTTGCCATCGCGCCGCACTGGACCTGGCCGGGGCGTGAGGGGGAGGCGATCCGGGTGATCGCGCTGACCAATGCCGAGACGGTGGAACTGCGCCTGAACGGCCAGAGCCTGGGGACCAGGACGGTCGACCGGCTGGCGATGCCCGAATGGCAGGTGCCCTATCGCCCCGGACGGCTGGAGGCGATCGGCTATCGCGCCGGGCGGGCGGTGTCGCGGACCTTTGTCGAGACGGCGGGTGCGCCGGTCGCGCTGCGGCTGGTCGCCGATCGCGGCGGGATGCTGGGGACGGGTAGCGACGTGCAGCCCTTCACCGTGATGGCGGTCGATGCGCAGGGGCGGGTGGTGCCGGATGCGGCGGCGCAGGTCACCTTCCGCGTGACGAGGGGCGCGGTGATCGGGGTGGGCAATGGCGACCCCAACGACCATGACTCCGAGGTCCTGCCCGCGCGCCGCCTGTTCCATGGCCTCGCCCAGGCGCTGGTCCGGGCCGAGGCGGGGGCGGGCACGCTGACCCTCGAGGCGAGTGCACCGGGGCTGAAACCGGCGCGGGCATCGGTGCGGGTGATCGCGGCCCGGCCTCTGCCCGCGCTGCCCGCGACGCGGCCGGTCGCGATGCTGACCGACTGGAAGCGGAGCGACTTTGCCGCGACCCGGCCCGATCCGCTGCGCCACTATGCGGGCAACGACATGAACAGCCTGGTCTATGCGCGTCCCGGACGGCTGGAGGGACCGGGCGAGGGGGTCTGGTCGACCTATCGCACGAGCGTCAAGCCGCGCCGCCGGGTGGCCGAGCAGGGCGGCGCGGTGGTCTTCGCCGAGGTGGTCGGGCGGGCCGAGGCCTGGGTCGACGGCGTGAAGCGGGCGGAGAAGACGGCGTTCGCGGGCGGCCCGCTGGTGGTGCCGTTCCCGGCCGGGGCGGGGGAGCGGCAGGTGGTGCTGGTCGTCGAGGCGGAGCCGGGCAAGGCGTCCGGCCTGGGACGGACGGTGTCGGTGCGGGAGAGGTGATTCCCTTGGCCTTCGACTTCGCTCAGGCTGAACGGGTGGGGGATATTGGTCCCGACCTCCGTTCGCGCTGAGCGAAGTCGAAGCGTATGGGTCAGACCTTCAGAATGATCCCCTTGCGATCCAGCACCCACCCGAAGCCGCAGCAGACCAGCGTATAGGCCAGCGCGCAGAGCAGCGAGCCGACCGGCCCCGGCGCGATCGGCTGGAACCCGTTCAGCCCGATCCAGGTATAGAGCCCGACGCCGTCGACATGGACCAGCTCCAGCACGACGACCAGCAGTTCGGAAAACAGATAGATGGCCAGCGGATTGCGCCCCAGCATCTGGAGGAAGGACCGCCCGAGCGTCACCCCCCGAACCTCGACCAGCCAGAGAACCGCGCCGAGCAGGATCAGGTCGAGCCCGACGGTCAGTGCGACGAACGACCCGGTCCACAGCTTCTTGCCGATCGGCAGGATGGGCGACAGCAATAGCGCGACGACGACCAGCCCCGCCCCGATCGCCGCCAGCCGTCCGACCGTGGCGGCATGCTTGCCCCAGCGCTGGATGGCCAGGCCGGTCAGATAGCCTGCGATCACATTGGCGGTCGCGGGCAGCGTGCCGAGCAGCCCCTCGGGATCGAAGCCATGGTCTTTCTTGTACAGATGCTCCGGCCCGATCAGCCACAGGTCGAACAACGTCCCCGCATTCTTGTACCGCCCGAACGCCTCGCCCGCCGGGCTCAGGCCCGTCAGGATCGCCCAGTGCGCGACGACCAGCCCGACAGCGACCACCACCAGATGGCTGGGCCGCAGATAGCGGGCGAGGAGCGCCCCCAGCAGATAGCAGAGCGCGATGCGTTGCAGCACGCCGGTCAGCCGCGTGTCGGCAAAGGGCTTGGCGACCCAGCTGCCGTCCGCCTGGTGCGTGACGAAGGGGAACCAGTACATCAGCACACCGAGCAGGAAGATCAGCGCGGCCCGCTTGAATATGCGGCGCAGGAAGACGGGCTCGGGCATCGGCCGGGTCAGCGCGAAGCTCATCGCATTGCCGACCGCGAACAGGAAGCTGGGATAGATCAGGTCGGCCAGCGTGAAGCCGAACCACGGCGCATGCTGCAACTGGGTGAAGGCCCCGCCCGCGCCCGCCGTGTTGACCACGATCATCAGGAAGATGGTCGCGCCCCGGAACATGTCGAGCGAGGCGAAGCGCTCGGGTCTGGCGGTCATGGTCGTCACCGGGCCGTCTCCGTCATCAGCGCGCGGGCCTCGGCCACCGGGTCGGCGGGGGCGCTGGCCTTATAGGGGCGGGGATCGGCGACCCAGGCCCTTTCCCAGTCGAGCAGCTTCGCGGTGAAGGCCGCATCGTCGACCGGCCGCCTGGCGAGCGCGGCGGCACGCGCTTCGGTCAGGTAGCGCGTCCAGCGCGGCAGGTAATAATCGGCATACATGCCCGCCCAGGCCTTGGATGCATAGTCGCCCAGATGCCCGCGCCCGCCCCAGATCGTCACCTGCGCCTTGGCATTCTGCGCATAGGCGGTCTTCTCGGCGGGCGTGTCGCCATAGCCGCGCGCATCGGCGATCCAGCTGGCCAGGCTTTCCTGCTGCCCGCCGATCAGGTGATCGATGGCGAGCGCCAGCGCCTTCATCCGCGCCGTTTCCCGGTCTCCGGCGGCGACATCGCCCCGCTGATAGGCGGCGACGGCGGCCTTGACCGTGTCGTCCAGCGACAGGCTGGCGGCATGGCGGGTCAGATCGACCAGGTCGTAGCGATAGAGCGGGCTTTTGCCATAAGCGGGGGCGAGCTTGAGCATCGCCGCGATCCCGGCGCGCAGCTTCGCGCGGTCGCCGGGCTCGGCGGGATAGGTCGGCGCATCGGTCGCCGGTCGCTTGAAGAACAGATAGGCGCCCGCGCGCTCGTTCCACCAGCGTGGGGTCCAGTAACGCACGTTATAGGCGCCCGCGACCACATCCTGCCAGGCCGCGACCATCGCCGGGTCGCTCCGGCCGTAACGCGCGGCGGTATAGCGGCTCAGCCACGGCGCCATCGCCATGTCGCCGCCGCCGGGCCAGGCCACGTCATAGGCATAGTCATAGACCAGGCTGTTGCTGTGCAGCCCCTCCGGAAACAGGCCGAACCCGCGGACATTCCCGCGCGCGCCGTCGGCGAACAGCGCAGTCACGTCGCGGCGGTAGAAATCGGGCGCGCCATAGACCGGGTTGCTGCCGCCATAATTATGGACATAGCCATAGACCCAGCTCTTGCCGTCGAACCCGTTCGTCGTCTTCCAGATGCCGGGATAGCGGTCATTGCCGATGTCGAGGATCAGCATCTTCCGGTCCGGCACGTCGCGGAGGAAGGCGGCGATGGCATCGGGCGTCCAGAATTTCTTGTCCGCGCCGAACAGCCAGCCCTGCATCACCCAGGTCGCATCGGGCCGCGCCGCCGCGATCGCGGCATAGAGCCGCTGGCCATAGGCGGCCAGCCGCGCGTCGCGGACCTCGCGGGGCAGCGCCGCCGCCCGGGTCGCGGCGTCGAGCGCGGGCGTGTTGGCGGTCGCATCGCCATATGAGGCATGGGCGGTGTCGCTGCCGTCCTCGGCGATCGGCGGCACCATCTCGTTAAAGGCATCGGCGAGGTAATATTGCCCCGGCCCATATTCGGCGGTGTAGAGGTCCAGGAACCGCTTGGCGAGCGGCGCGAACAGCGGGTCGGACGGGTCGAGCCAATAGGTGCCCTCGAACCCCTCCCAGGACCGCATCTTGTAGATGCGCGCCTTGGGATGCGCCTCGGCAAAGGCCTTGGGCACGTAACCGGCGAAGGCGGGGAGGATCGGCGTCATGCCCAGTTCGCGCATCCGCGCCAGGATGCGCTTTTGCAGATCGCGCTTCTTGTCGATCCACCCGGTCGGCAGCGGCGCGCGATAGCCCTCGATATTGCCCATGCGCTGCCAGGGCAGGAAGGCCGGGCCGGAGAAATGCTGCGCCAGTTGCGCCTCGCTCAACCCCTGTTCGCGCCAGAGCTGGCGCCAGACATAATCCTGCCCCTCCATGGCGAGCGGCATGTCGACGCCGTGGACCGCCATCGCGTCGATCTCGCGCTCCCATCGCGGCCAGCCCCACCAGGGGGTGGTATAGCCATAGGTGCAGGTGTTCAGATAGGCGCGAAAGCCGAAGGGAGAGGCGACCCAGCCGCTGTCACCGGGGGTCAGGCGGGTCATCGGGCCGACGCGATTACCCTCCCAGCTGACCGACAGCCGTCCTTGCGCGGTCAGCGCCGCCGCCGCGCCGCGCACCGCCGCGACCGGCGAGGACGCCTCGACCCGCAGCCGGTCGTGATCGATCCGGACGCGGTAGCGGGGATCGGGCGAAGGCTGGATCGCCACCGAAAGCTGACGCTCGGGCACGCCGAGCCGCCGGAGCGCATCGCGCGCGGCCTGCCCGCCATCGCCCTGCGCATGGGCCGTCGAGGCGGTGAGCAACAGGGTGCCGATCAGGCCGAGCGTCTTGGGGAAAGTCATCACGAAGGTCTTGTTCCCGGCAAAGGGCGGAAAGGGAAGGGCGGATCGACCCGTGCGGCCGTCCGCCCTTCAGGGGGGAGATCAGAACCTCGTCGATGCCGACAGATAGAAGGTGCGCCCCGTCCGGCTGGCGAGCTGGAAGGTGTTCGCATTCGTCTGATAGGCGTCTTCATGGGTGTTGTTCAGATTGATGATGCCGCCCGTGAAGCTGAGATAGCTGGTCGGATTGAAGCCCAGCGCCAGGTCCATCTGGGTACGCGGGCGCACGACATGGGTCAGGCCGCTATTGACGAAGAAGCTCGACGCCGCATCCTGCACATAGGAGCTGCGGTGGTTGACCGACAGCCGCACGCTGAACATCTCGTCTTCCCAATAGGGCGTCAGGTTCCAGGTCAGCTTCGACAGGTCGCGCAGGTTGAATCCGGTGCCGATCGCGCTGGCATCGGTGTCGACCACGGTGACGTTGCCGACCGCGCCGAAGCCCTTCACGGGAAGGATCGCATCGAAATTCTGCGACGCGCCCAGTTCCAGGCCCTTGATATGGATGACCCGGTCGTCGTTCAGCACCCGGCTGAAGCTATAGTCGGTTTTCAGGTCGGCCGACTGGCAGTCGCTGACCACGCCGTTCAGCGCCACGCCGTCATAGGAGGACGGGCAGTAGAATTGGGTGAAGGTGCCGTTCTTCACCGCCTTGTAGAAGCCGGCCAGCGTGATCGAATTGCCCTTGCCGTGATAATATTCCAGGCTGAGGTCCAGCTGGTTGGCGGTCAGCGGTTTCAGGCGGCTCTCGCCCTGCGCCACCGAGACGCTGGGGCGCAGGCTGGTGGTCACGCGGGTGATGGTGTCGGCCATCTGCGTCTGGCTGTTGAGCAGCGGGCGGACCAGCACCTTGGCCGCCGCGATGCGCGCGACCAGATGCGGCGTCACGTCCAGCGCGAAGCTGGCGCTGGGCAGGACATTGCCATAATCCTGCACGACATGCTGCTGGCCGAGCAAGGTCGCGTCGCTGCCGGTGCCGTTGGTCAGGCTGCTGGTGACGTTCTGGTGGGTATGTTCGTACCGCACGCCGACATTGCCGCGCACCGGCAGGTCGAACAGCGTGCCGTCGATATTGGCCATGGCATAGAGTGCCGGGATATAGCGGTCGACCTTGTAGGTGTTGGGCCAGTCGGGCGTGTCGGGCACGGTGATGCCCTTGTCGCGCAGGATCTGCTGCCACAGCGGCGCATTGACCGACAGGAAGCTGTGCGGGATCGCCATCGACCCGCCCAGAAAGTCGTTCACCAGCACGCCCGTCTTCGACAGGTCGGGAATCCAAGCATATTCGGGATAGGTCACCGGATCGCTGACATCGGCGTCGCGGTCGTGGCGATAGGCCTTGGTGTCGAAGCTCTCGTGATGATATTTCGCGCCGAAGACCAGCGCCTTGATCCCGTGCCAGTCGAGATCCTGGGTCAGGTCGGTCTGCACCGCGCGGTCGCGCGCCGACTGGATATGCGTCGCGCCGTCGACAAAGGCGTACCAGGTGCGGTTGCCCATATTGTAGATCGAGCCGTCGGTCAGGCTGGCGGTGTTCCACTTGACGTTGAACGGATCGGAAATGTCGAGCGTGCCGCCATTCGCGAAGCGCACCTCGTCGATGGTCGCCCATTCGTACAGCTTGGCATCACCCTGGGTATAATGGCCGATCGCGCGGATATGGGTGGTGTCGGTCGGGCTCCAGCTGACCGTGCCGGTATAGGCCTGGGTCTGGAGCTTGCGCAGTTCGGGCTGGTCGTTGTTGTCGACGTTGAAACTGCCGATCGAGATGTTGTTCGCGACGCCGTTGGCCGAGCTGTTGACCTTCACCGCCGAGGCGGCCCAGCGGCCGAAGACCATCTGGCGGGTGTCGTAACGGGTATGGTCGCGCGAATATTCGCCCTGGAGCAGCACCTCGAAATTGTCCTGCGGCTTCCACTGGATCGCGCCGCTGCCCATCAGCTGCTCGGTGTCGCGTTCGATCCGGCGATAGCGCAGATTGCCCGGCACCTGCACGTCCGACGCGCCCGCCACGGCGCCCGGCTGATACCAGTTCTTGATGAACAGATAGTCGCCGCGATCCTTCAGCTTCTGATAGCCGACGTCCAGCATGACGCCGATCGTGTCGTTGGCGAACCGCTTGATATAGGCGGCGTTGACCTTGGGCGTGACGTCGCCGCGATAGTCGGAATAATAGCCCTTCACGCCTGCGATGAAGCTGGGGCCCTTATAGGCCAGCGGCTTGACCGTATCGATGTTGACCGTGCCCGCCAGGCCGCCCGTGTCCATGTCGGCGGTCGGCGACTTGATGACCTGGATCGCGCTCGCCAGGTCGGTCTGGATGATGTCGTAGCGGAAGCCGTCCTTGAAGTCGGCGCTGGCGAAGGTCTGGCCGTTGATCGTGGTCCGCGCATATTGCGGACCCAGGCCACGGATGCTGATCGTCGAGCCGCGTCCGTTGATGTTGGACATCTGGACGCCCGCGATACGCTGGATCGCCTCGGTGATGTTCTGGGCGGGGAACTTGCCGATATCCTCCGACGAGATGCCGTCGGTGATGCGGATGTCATTGCGCTTGGCGGCCAGCGCGGAGGCGATGCTCTGGCGATAGCCGGCGACGGTGATCTCGTCCTGCCCGCCATCCCCGGCGGTATCGGCCTGGGCGGCGGTCTGGCCTGCCCCGGCGGCGGTCGAGATGCTGGTATTGGCGGCGGCGGGGCCGCTCGTCTGCGCCAGGACGGGCGCGGCGATCATCGCCGAGGCCAGCCCGGCGGCGGTGAACGCCGTCGTCTGGAGCAGGCATTTGCGGCCCGGACGCGACACGCCGTTACGCGGTGACGTAATCATGCATTTTCCCTCCTCTGATCCCGACGCGCGCTCGTCGTGCCGGGCTTCCCCGAGACTGTGCCGGAAAGGGCATCGGCAATCGGCGGGAGGCAGGAGGCGTCATCGACCGGAACGCGAGAAGCGTTCACGAACCGGGATCGACGGTCTCATCTGCTGCGCTGGGACGCGAAGCCTGTCCGGTGTCCATCGTCGCGTCCGTCGTCCGGCCTATGGGCCGTGTACGGCGAATCGCGGCATTGGACCGAAAATGTCTTCCTGCATCACGTTCTTGTAATCTTATGGTCTTATCGGTGACATGGAATGGTCATGCCTGTCAACATGGTGACAACCGGTTTCGCCCCAAAATCGGCATGAGGCATGACCGATCGGGGATTGTGGCTGTATTACAGAGGGATGAGGTCATGAATTTTTCGTCATGATCGCTGGGCGGACGGCATCGCCGTTGTTCGTCGCCCGTCCCGAAAGGCGCCCCGGGTGTCGGAGCGAACCGGGCGGCCCATCGAGTCTAAATTGGTACTGCCCTTGCTGGCTTGGCCAATTGGCCTGTCCGGCCATGGGGACGGGAGGGCGAGCGGATCAGTCGCCCTCCTCGCGCCATCGCTTCGCGCCCCAGCGCATCAGGTCGCGCCCCGTCGAGACGAGGCAGAGGTCGGCGACCGCAAAGCCCAGGCCCAGGCGCGGCCAGCCATGCGCCAGCAGGACCAGCGGCCATGCGATCGCCGCGAGGATCAGCAGGATGCCGAGCGGCCGCGTCACCCGGTTCCACCATCGGCGCGGTTCGATCTCCTGCTCCCAGATGATGACGCCGCCATCGGGCTGGCGCCAGATACCGCGTACTTCCCGCCCGGGATCGCTGCTGACGAAGTTACCGGGCGGGTCCCAGGTCACTTCAGGCTGGCCCCGACCAGGACGAGGAGGATGCCGGGATCGATCTTTGCGGGATCGATATAGAAGCTGGTCGACATGGGGTCGTTCGCGAGGACCGCGACGTCTTCGAAGCCCAGCTTGCGGCATTTTTCGGGATCGACGCGGGTATAGCAGCGCAGACGCTCACCTGCGGTCGTCAGGCGGACCGCGATGGTCCGTTGCCCCTTGATGCGCATGCGCAGATCCGGAATCTCGGTGAAATAGAGTTCCAGACCGGCCGGGGAGGCATCGATCAACGTATTGATGAATTGGCTTCCCGCCGGGCTCAACCCGTTGCGGAATGTAAGCTCGCTCAAACTCAGTCCTTCCTCTTCTGCGATTTCAAGCGTCTCGGCATCGGACGTATCGAGATAGGCCTCGACGACGCCGGCGGGGGCAGGGGCGTGCTGTGCGTTGCGCTGTTCAGATTCGGCGCGCTGGAAGGCGGCAAGTTCCTGCGGCAACGCCGCCGCCATCGCCGCTGCGACCTCGGCCTCGCCGATAGGGGCGCGCTGTGTGCCGAGCGCGATGGCCGCATTGCAGATCGGCCGGAAGCTGTTCACCAACAGCGTCTCGGCGGGGCGCAGCCATTGTTCGCGCGCCCATGCGCCGCGTTCGCGCCCCTCCGCGCCAGCCAGCCGCTCCGGCCACCCTGCCGCGACGGGCTGGAACAGACAGGTGATGCGGTCGAGCATGTCATCCTCATGGCCCGGCCCGAACACGTCCCAGTGGCGCGCGGCGAAGACGGCCTTTTGCGCCGTGCAATGGGCTCCGCTGAGCAAAGGATGCGCGGGCAGCGCGGCAAGGTCGGTCGCGCGCCCCTGCGGCAGGCAGGCGGCCAGCGCCTCGGTGACCGGATCGCCCGCCTGCGCGGCGAGCAGGCGGCGCAGCGATGCGCGGCTGAAGCTGATGCGCGGCGATCGCATCGTCTGCCCGACGACGTGCAGCACCCAGCGATGAAGGACGGAATAGTCCGCGCCCGCTTGTTCGCCGACGTGCAGCCCGATGTAGAAGAGCGCCCCGTCGAGGAACAGGGCATAGAGCCCCGGCCCGCACAGATCGTCCGGGATGCGATCGACCGCCACGTCGGCGATCTGGTTCGCCCAGTCCGGCTTGCCGTCCGGCGGCGTGACGGTTCGCAATTTCATGAGCTGTGATGCGCGATAGATGGGCATTGCGGTTCCTTGCCAGTGACCGCGCGGTCATCGGCGCAAGTGGCGCGCACGGCCTATCCGGGAAATACCCCGATAGCCGCTGGCGAACCGATCCGGCTAAGGAGTCGGCGATGATCCCGGTCCGCGCTTTCCTGTCGTCCCTGCTCCGTTCGGTACGCCCCCGCCGCGCCGACCTGCCATGGATTGCGGGCTATGCGGTCGCGTTCCTGGTGTCGCACCATGTCGCGGCGATGTGGGGTGGGCAGGGCTTTTACTCGCTGCTCTATCCGGCCGCGGGTCTTCGGATCGCGTTGCTGTGGAGCCGGGGACCGCGCCTGACCCCCGCGATCGCCATGGCCGAGTTGGTCGTTCAGACGGTCAACGGCGTGATCGTGCCGGGCGCGCCGGGCTGGATCATGGCGATGATCGGCGTCGCGCGACCGCCGCTGACCTATGGCGCGGTGGTGTGGGCGGTCCGGCGATTGGCGCCGCATCTGCGATCGACCCTCGGCGTCGCGCCGATGCCGCTCGCCATCGGATCGGTCGCGGCCCCGGTCGCGGCTTCGCTCGCGTCGCTGCCCTGGGCTTTGTGGCATCCCGAACTGACCGGGGCGGACGGCGCGTCGCGCCTCGTCGCGTCGCTGACCAATTTCATGGTCGGCGACCTGCTGGGCGTCATGCTGGTGGCGCCGCCGCTGCTCTGGGCGGTGCAGGGCGCGCCCGGATGGCGACGGGTGGCGCGGATCGATCGGGGGCGGATGCTGGCGCTGGGCGAGGCGGCGCTGGTGCTCGGCACGGCGATGGCGCTGGCGGTGCTGCTGGCGGCGGTCGGGCTGGGCACGCCGGTGACGCCGGGGCTGCTGGCGGTGGCCTGGATCGGGCTGCGCTTCGGGCGGACGGCGGGCTGGTGCGCGGTGCTCGTCGTCGCGGCGATCACCCTGCCGTTCACCACCGGCCCGCTGCCGCTGGCCGAGCGGCTCGCGCTGCACATGAGCTTGGCGTCGGTGGTCGTGGTCGGCTATCTCGCGGGCAGCTTTTCGGACGCACAGGCCAAGGCGCAGGTCGATCTGGCCCGGCGCGACCGGATGCTGTTCCAGGCCGAGCGGCTGAAGACGCTGCGCGCCATGTCGGTCGCGGTCATCCACGAGATCAGTCAGCCCCTGTCCACGATCGCCATCGAGGCGAGCCATTTGCGGGTGATCGCGGCCGATGCCGATCCCGAAATCGCCGAGGCCGCCGCGCTGATCGACCGCAAGGCCGCGACCCTGTCGCAGCTGGTGCGCCGCCTGCGCCGCTTTGGCGGGCGCGCGGTGGACGAACCCAGCGCGCTGCCGGTCGCGGCGCTGATCGATATGGTCGCCGCGCTGGTCGGGCCGGAGGCGAAGGCGGCGCGGACCGTGCTGACCATCGATCCGATCGATCCGAACCTGTTCGTGCTGGGGCAGGAGATCGAATTGTCGCAGGCCATGGTGAACCTCGTCCGCAACGCCTTGCAGGCTTGCGATGGTTCGGTCGGGATCGCGGCGGCTCGAGAGGGGGACATGGTCCGGATCGGCATCCGCAACCGCTGCGCGCCGGACCAGGCGATGCGGCCGGGCATGGGGGTCGGCGGGCTGGTGGCGCGCGCCATCGTCGAGGCGCATGGCGGGACGCTGACCCGGCAAGCCAATGCGGCGGGGGATGTCTGCGCCGCGCTCACCCTGCCGCTCGCGGGGGCGGGGCAATGAGCGAGGGGGGCCCGGACACCGCGCGCTCGATCGTCTATATCGTCGATGACGATCGCGACCTGGGGGCGGCGGTCGCGCGGCTGCTGGTCCGCCATGGTCATGCCGCCGAACCGTTTCTCGACCCCGCCATCCTGTTGTCGGCCTATGCCGATGCGCCCGCGCACTGTGTCGTGACCGACATCATGATGGGCGATCTCGACGGTTTCGGTTTCGCCGACCGGGTGCGCGAGATCGATCCGGCGGTCGCGATCGTGTTCATGACGGCATGGCCGACCACCGCCAATGCGGTCGACTCGGTGCGGCGCTATGGCGGGCTCGACTATCTGGAAAAGCCGTTCGATGAGCGCCGCCTGATCGCGGCGGTGGCCGAGGGGGTCGCCTGGTCGCGGCATCAGCGCGCCGTTCGCGCGCGCACCGCCGCGCTGACCGTGCGCGAACGGCAGGTCTTCGACCTGGTGGTGCTGGGCCATAGCAGCAAGGTGGTGGCGCACCTCCTGGGGCTCAGCATCAAGACGGTCGAGGATCACCGCGCCGCGATCATGGCCAAGACGGGGGCCAACGGCCTGGCCCAGCTGATCGCGCTCGCCCGCTAATGCTCGTCCCGCAACACCCAGGAGGAACGATGCCGACCCTGCCCAGTCCCGAGGAGACGCGGATGGATGCCGTGATCCTGGCGATGCTCGACCGAGAGCGCGAACTCTATCCCTCGCAGATGTTCGCCGTCCTGCGGCGCGACCATGGCGACCTTCCCCTCCGGCGGACCCGCGCGGTGCTGGCGCGTCTGTTCGCCGAGCGGCGCGTGGCCCGGTTGTGGCAACGTTATCTGCTGCCCCGCGACATAGAGGCCGTCCGCGCCGACTGGCTGGCCAGGATCGATCGCCATGCCGCGCTGCTCGATGCCATGGAGGATGACGAGGCGTCGGATGACGCGCGCGACATGGTCCGCCGCTGGACGGGATGGGGTGTGGAGGGCTGCGACTTTGCCTCGTGATCGCATGGTGATGACGCCCGCCCGGCTGGCCGCCTTCGAACGCTGCCCGCGCCTGTTGTGGCTGATGCGGTTTCGCCCCGATGCGGCGTCGGTCGAGGAAAATGCCGAGGCCGATGCCCGCCGCGCCGCCGCGCAGGCGGTCAAGGCCGAGGCGCAGCGGCAATGTCCCGGCGCGACGGTGATCGATCATGGTCGGGGCTGGCCCGCCGCAGTCGCCGCGACACGCGCCGCCCTGGCCGCGCGGCGCCCGGTCCTGAACGCCGCGTTCGAGCGCGACGGGCTCTGCGCGACGATCGCCATCGCCATGCCCGCGAGCGACGACCGCTGGCGCCTGATCGACGTGCGCAGCGCGACCAAGGCCAAGCCCGAGCATCTGGGCACCGTCGCGACCCAGTGCTGGGCGGCCGAGGGGAACGGGCTGACGATCGCCTCGGCGGCGGTCCGTCACCTCGACCGGGAATTCGACCTGCCGCCCGGCGGCGACCTTTCGGGCGTCTTTGCGGAAGCCGATGTGACCGATCGGATCGCCGGGGTCGTCGCCGAGCGATCCGCGACCCTGGGCGGCGCGCGGGAGGTGCTGGCGGGCGACGAACCGCAGACGTTGCCGGGCGATCAATGTCGGGCGCCGCATCCGTGCGGCTTCCACGCGCATTGCAGTGCCGGCCTGCCGCCCGGCCCCGAATGGCCGGTGTCGATCCTGCCGCGTGGCGCGGGAAAGCGGTTCGCGGCACGCGGCGTCGACGATCTGACCCGCGTGCCCGTGGACGAACTCCGGTCCGATACCGACCGGCGGATCCAGCGGGCGACGATGACGGGCGCCGTCGAGCATGATCCGGCGGGCGCGGCGGCGGCGACCCGCGACTGGGCCTATCCCCGCATCTGGCTCGATTTCGAAACCGTGTCGCGCGCGCTGCCGGTCTGGCCGGGCAGCCGCCCCTATGAACAGGTGCCGTTCCAGTTCGTCGCCGATATCGAGGAGGCCGATGGCCGCATCGCCCGCCGCGAATTCCTGTCGCTCGACGGCCTTGATCCGCGTCGTGCCTGTGCCGAGGCGCTGGCCGCGCTGCCCGCCACCGGCGTGGTGATCGCCTGGCATGCCAGTTTCGAGCGCGGGGTGGTCGAACGGCTCGCGCTGTGCTTTCCCGATCTGGCGGCACCGCTGACCAGCCTGGCGGACCGGATCGTCGACCTGCTGCCCGTCGCGCGCGATCACTGGTATCACCGCGACCAGCGCGGCAGCTGGTCGATCAAGGCGGTGCTGCCGACGATCGCGCCGCATCTCGACTATGCCGGGCTGGCGGTGAAGCAGGGTGGCGATGCGGTCGAAGCCTATCTGGAGGCCAGTGCGCCCGACCGCTCGCCGGGTCGCCGCATGGCGCTCGACCAGGCCCTGCGGCTCTATTGCGGGCGGGATGTGGAGGCGATGCGGGTGATCCATCGTCGCCTGATCGAATCCGCGACTCCGACCGGCGGGGCGGTGGTCTGGGCGAAGCACGGGTCGGCATGCTAGGGCGCGCGCCATGTCGAAATCCCGAAACAATGCCGGTACGGTCGAAGTCGATGGCGCCCGATATGACTGGCACCTGCACAGCGAACCCCATCAGTCGGATGACGAGGGCTGGAAGGGCATGACGATCGGGCTTCTCCAGCACGATGCCAAGCGCGAAGCCCTGGTCGAATTCCCGCCGCCCAAGCGGCTGTTGAAGGGGTTGCCGCGCGGCCGCCTTCAACTTGACGATGCGACGATCACGCGCTGCGTCCGCGCGGCCCTGTCCGCGGGCTGGGAACCGACGTCGCGCGGTCGGCCGGTGGTGGTCGTGGTCGACTCCGACGGCAATTGATCCGGGGGCGGGGCCTGCCCGTCACGGGCTGGGCGGGGCGCTCTGCATCTCGAAGGTGAACCACGCCCCGTCGGCGTGATCGTATAGCTGCACCATCTGGTCGGCCACCTTGGCGGTGAAGTGGCTGGCGCTGCTCCTGTCATAGCCCCGCGCCGCGTCGTCCTCGACCTCCATATGGATCGCGGCGTCGGCCCCGGTGTCGCGCAGTTCGGGCAGGGTGCCGCCGAACTTCGCGTTGCGCTCTCCGTCATAGCCCTGGAGATGCGGCCCCCGCGCCTCCGCCGCGATCCGAAGATGCCGGGCCGTGGACTGGTCGTAGAGCCCGGCAACCTTCCGGCCGGTGACGAAGGCATGGACCGAGGCGGCGACGATCGCGCGGATATGGGGTTGCATGGCTTTGCCTGACACAAGCCATGGGCGGGATCAACATGGCATCGGCCGCCGGGCGGCCCGCCGATGGGCGGGTGGAGCGAAAATATAATGCGTTAAGTCTTTGTCGGCGCGGCATTTTGCCAAGGGTAGAGGCTGGCCCGCCGGGCTTATCTCCATCGTGCAGCAATGGGCTGCACGACAGAGAGTATGATCCATGACCGCTTACGACATCAATCTGGCCGCCGACCGTCGCGATCGGCCAACCGCCACGGCCGCGGTGCCGACGGCCAGCGCCATGCTTCGCTTCGAGCAACTCGACACCGACTATGACCCGGACACACAGACCCTGTGGACCGATATGCGGGCGCGGACCCGGCCCAGCTTCAACCCCGATCTGCTGCAGGATTTCGTCCGGTGGCAGGACGACATCACCCAACTCGTCGATACGGGGGCGATGCCGATCCGCTATCTGGTGCTCAGTTCGCGCTTCCCCGGCGTCTTCTCGCTGGGCGGGGACCTGCACCTGTTCGCGCACGCCATCCGCACCCGCGACCATGCCGCGCTGGTCCGCTACGGCCATCGCTGCGTGCAGATCCTCTACCGCAACATGCGCGGGCTGGATCGCCCGATCGTCACCATCGCGCTGGCCGAGGGCGATGCGCTGGGCGGCGGGTTCGAGGCGCTCCTGTCCTTCCACGTCGTCATCGCCGAGCGCGGCGCGAGTTTCGGATTGCCCGAGACCATGTTCGGCCTGTTCCCCGGCATGGGGGCGCATTGCTTCCTGTCGCGGCGGCTGGGCGCGGCGCGGGCGGAGCAGATGATCCTCAGCGGCCGGACCTACAGCGCCGAGGAACTGTACGAAATGGGACTGGTCCATGGCCTCGCCGCGCCGGGCGAGGGGCGGCGGATGGTCGTCGACTATATCCGCCAGAACCAGAGGCGGCACAGCGCGCATTGCGCCATCTATGAGGCGTCGCGCGCGGTCAATCCGTTGCCGCTCGAGGAGCTGGAGGCGGTCGTCGACCTGTGGGCGGATGCCGCGCTCCGGCTGACCGAGGGCGATCTGAAACGGATGGAGCGGCTGGTCGCCGCACAGACCCGCCTGCGGGACAAGGCGGCGCGCTGATCAACCGGCCTCGGGCAGGGGATGCTCCTGCCCGGGGTCTGGCGCGGCGACCGCGTGGTCGGTGAACAGCCCGGCCATCTGCTCGGCGGTCATCGGCCGGGCCAGCAGGAAACCCTGCACCGCATCGCACCGCGTCCGGCGCAGCTGGTCGAGCTGGGCAGGCGTCTCCACCCCCTCGACCACGGTCCGCATCCCCAGCTTGGCGGCGAGGTCGACGATCGTCTGGATGATCGCGATCGAGGCGGGATTATGTTCCAGGTCGACGACGAAGGACCGGTCGATCTTCAGCGTCTGGAACGGAAACTGGGTGAGGTAGCTGAGCGAGGAATAGCCCGTCCCGAAATCGTCCAGCGTGGTGCACACGTCGATCCGGTTGAGTTCGGTCAGCGCCGCCAGCGAGCGTTCGACATCGTCGAGCAGGACCGTCTCGGTCACCTCCAGCGTCAATCGCTTCGGGGGCAGGCCGCTGGTGCGGAGCGCGCTCAGGACCGTGGCGGTCAGGTCGGGCGTGCGCAGCTGGACGGGCGACAGGTTGACCGCGACCGTGACCTCGGGCGGCCATGCGCTGGCGGTGCGACAGGCCTGGTGCAGGACCCAGTCGCCGATCGCGACGATCAGGCCGTTCTCCTCGGCGATCGGGATGAACTCGCCCGGCGAGATCGGGCCGAATTCCGGGCTGTTCCAGCGCAACAGCGCCTCGCAGGAGGTGATGCCGCCCTGCGCCAGCCCGTAGATCGGCTGGAAGAGCAGGTGGAACTCACCCCGCTCCAGCGCGCCCTCCATCGCCGCGTCGAGCTGGCGACGGCGTTCGATCTTCTCGTCCATCAGCGGCTCATAGAGGTGGAAGCGCCCGCGCCCGCTTTCCTTGGCGCGGTACAGCGCCAGATCGGCATTCTTCAACAGGGTGTCCGCGTCGCGGCCATCGTCGGGCGCGACGGCCGCGCCGATCGAGGCGGAACTGCGCAGCCTGTGCCCGCCGAACGGCACCGGCTGTCGCACCAGATCGAGGATCGTCGTGCCGATGCTCTCGGCCGTCTCGGTCTGGGCGATATGGCACAGCACCGCGAATTCGTCGCCGCCCAGCCGCGCCACGATGCCGCTGTCGCCGAACCGCGCATCCAGCCGCCGCGCGACGGCGACCAGCAACTCGTTGCCCGCCAGATGGCCGAAGGAATCATTCACCTCCTTGAACCGGTCGAGATCGAGCCAGAGAAGCGCCAGCTTGCCGCCCGATGCGGACAGCCCGCCGAGCCGCTCCTCGAAATGCTCGCGAAAGGCGGTGCGGTTGGCCACGCCGGTCAGGTCGTCGCGCCGCGCCATGCGCGCATGATGCTCGGCCAGCGCGGCCTTTTCCTCGGAGGCGACGGTGGCGCGCAGGATGACGGCATAGGTCTGCTGGGTGATGTCCAGCATCGCGATGACGAAGAGCAGGATAACCGCCGCCATAAGCGCCTTGAGCGGATGCAACGGGATCAGCAGCCCCAGCGCCAGCGGCAGCGAGGCGCAGCAGAGTTGCGATAGCGCGATCAGCGGCCGCCCGGCATTGCGCCCCGCAATCCCCGCCGCATAGCCGATCGCGGTCGTGACGGACAGCAGGTGGAGGACGCCGTCCTCGGTCCGGGTCAGCGTCAGCAGCCCGAACAGACCCAGCAGCGCGGAATAGCTCAGGGCCCCCAGGCGATAGCCGCGTTCCTGCTCGCGCACCGTGATCGATCCGCGCGTCGATAGCGTGTCGATGATACGGCCCAGCCCGACCAGGCCGATGCCGATCGCACAGGCGATCAGCCAATGGTCGTCGCTATACCAGGCGACCACCGCCGCGATCGCGCTGCTGGTCAGCGCCCCGATGACCAAGGAGCGGGGAGACGCATAGAGCGAGTCCACCAACACGGCGCGAACCTGCGACGAGATTTGGTGATCGGCCTGCCGCAATCGCTTCATCCGGAGGATTATGCGTTTCATATCAATCTCCTGACCGGTGACTAACGCATCTTTTCCGGGTGTCGATAGGGCTTTGGTCCTCCCTTATATCTGCGGATGCGGGCGATGGGGCGCCCGGTTCGCCGGAACGCCGTGGTCCCTATCGCTTCAGCCGGGCGGCCAGGGCCAGACCCGCCGCGATCTGGAGCAGGCCATAGGTGCGTCGCCGCATCGGGTGCCCGGCGAACGGGCGGACCAACCCGTCCACCGCGCCGACCCGCGACCGCCACAGCGCGACATGCCGTGTCGGCTGCAACAGGCCCAGCATTCCGTCGCCGATCATGAAGACCGCCGCCATCTCGCCTGCGCGGCGGATGCCGATCCGGCTTGTGCTGGGGTCGATCATGATGGCTCTCCAAAAAGGCCCCAACGCGGCAGATTGGGATCGGTACCATGGCCGATCCGCTATCGGACATTTCGTGACGCGTATCGCATCGGCGGCGCCTCGCCTTTGATGAAAATCAATTTATCTTGGGACTTCAAGACCCTTGGCGCGTTGAGGCGCTTACAGAAACAAGGGGCAAGACGATGGCGCGGATATACCGGCTGGTCCTCGCATGGTGCGTGGCGATCCTGGGCGGCTTCTTTGCGGTGGCCGGGGGCGTGCTCGCATCGCTGGGCGGATCGCCCTATTATCTGGTCGTCGGTGTCGCGATGGTCGCGAGCGGGGCGCTGCTCGGACGGGGGAGCCCGCTGGGACGCTGGCTGTTCGTCGCCATCTGGGTCGGGACGCTGATCTGGTCGCTCTGGGAGGTGGGGCTGGACGGGCTCCAGCTCGTCCCGCGGCTAGTCGCGCCGACCGTGCTGCTCGGCCTCGTGTTGCTGACGGGGCTGCATGGCCGATCCTGGCGGTCGCGCGCGCGCGCGGTGCCCGCGCTGGCGGCGGGGCTGGTCGCGCTGGGGATCGGCGCCTGGGGGCTGCGAGGGCAGGGCGTCGAGGCGCAGCAGGCACCGACCGGCGTCGCGCTGCCCGCCGCGCCGACCGGGGAAGCGGATGGCGACTGGCGCGATTATGGCGGCACCCTGTCGGGGCGGCGTTACTCGGCGCTGGCGGACATCACGCCGCAGAATGTCGGGCGGCTCGAACTCGCCTGGACCCAGCGGACCGGCGACCTGCCGATGGCGGCGGAGAGCCAGGCGCACAAGCGCGAATATCATTCGGAAGCGACGCCGATCCATATCGGCGACACGCTCTATACCTGTACGCCGCATTCCTTCGTCCAGGCGATCGACGCGACGACCGGCAAGACGAAATGGAGCTGGCACGAGGACGCGCCGATCCAGGGCAACAACTATCTGGTGTGCCGTGGCGTCACCTATTTCGAGGCTCCCGAAGGGACGCCTTGCCCGCATCGCATCTTCGCGCCGACCTTCAACGCGCGGCTCGTCGCGCTCGATGCGGATACGGGGCGGCCTTGCACCGGCTTTGCGAACAACGGCGCGATCGACCTGCGCACCAATATGGGCACGTCGCGGCCCTCCGACCAGATCGGCACGACGCCGCCGGTCGTGGTCAATGGCCGGCTGATCATCGGCGAGCGGATCATCGACAATGTCAATCGCGACATCCCCTCGGGCGTGGTGCGCGCCTATGATCCGGTATCGGGCGCGCCGGTCTGGGCCTGGGACGTGGGCCGGTCGCAGGATGCGATCGCGCCGCTGCCCGAAGGCCAGACCTATACGCGCGGCACCCCCAATGTGTGGGGGGCGATCACCGCCGATGCGGCCAACGGCATCGTCTATCTGGGGACGGGCAATGCCTCGCCCGATTACTGGATCGGCTATCGCCGTCCGTTCGACGACCGGTTCGGCTCGTCGATCGTCGCGCTCGACATCGCCACCGGCAAGCTGCGCTGGACGCGGCAGCTGGTCCACCGCGACATGTGGGACATGGACCTGCCAATCGGTCCCTCGCTGTTCGACTATCGCGCGCCCGACGGCCGGGTGATCCCGGCGCTGATCCAGACGACCAAGATGGGGCAGGTCTATTTCCTCAACCGGCTGACCGGCGCCCCGATCGCGGCGATCACCGAAAAGCCGGTGCGCACCGACGGCGCGACGCCGGGCGTGCGCGTGTCGCCGACCCAGCCCTTCTCGACCGGGATGCCCAGCTTCACCCCGCCCGCGCCGACCGAGGTCGCGACCTGGGGCGCGACGCCGATCGACCAGCTCTTCTGCCGCATCGACATCCGCCGCGCGCAGGGGACGGGCATCTATCAGCCGATGGGCCTGCGGCCGATCATCGGCCACCCCGCCTTTGACGGCGTCACTGACTGGGGCGGGGCCGCCGTCGATCCGGTGCGGGGCATCATGACGGTCAACACGATGGAGATGCCGTTCAAGCTGTGGCTGATGCGCCGCGACGACCCGCGCGTCGCATCGCTGATGAAGCAGAAACAAGGCGGCGAGAATGCCAAGCAGGCGCAGCTCCAGACGCAGTACAACACCCCCTATGTCGCGGTGGTGAAGGCGTGGGTGGGAATCTTCGGCGCGCCTTGCGTCGCGCCGCCCTGGGGCCATCTGACCGCGGTCGATCTGGGCACCCGGCGCATCCTGTGGAAGAAGGTGCTGGGCACCGCACAGGATACCGGGCTGTTCGGATCGCATCTGGGCGTGCCGTTGAAGACCGGGGTGCCCAATCTGGGCGGCTCGATCATCACCGCGGGCGGGCTGGCGTTCATCGGCGCGACGACCGACCAGTATCTGCGCGCCTATGACCTGAATACCGGCAAGGTGGTGTGGCGGGCGCGGCTGCCCGCCGGGGCGCAGGCGACGCCGATGACCTATCGCGGGCGCGACGGCCGCCAATATGTCGTCATCACCGCCGGTGGCCATGGCGCGCTGGGCACGCGTTATGGCGACTATACGCTGGCCTATGCGCTGCCCAAGGCGAGCTGAGGGGGCCGGGCGGGCCGCTCTATCCGACCGCGCCGGTCAGCCTTTCCCAATTGCCATGCGCCAACCCTCGCCGTGCCGCCTCGTCGAGCGGGACGGTATCGAGGAACCGGCGCGGGGCCCCGCCGGGCCGGTATTGATAGGGGAAGTCGGTCGAGAAGAGCAGCCGCTCCGGCCCGACGATCTCGAGGCAGCGTTGCAGATAGGCCTCGCTCCACATGCCGCTGCCGGTGACGTAGAGATTGCGCCGGGCATAGTCCGCCAGCGGGCGTTGCAGGGTGAGCGCGCGTTCGAAGACGGCGGCGGTCCGCTCCAGATAGAACAGCACGACCTCGCCCCAATGGCCCAGGATGATCTGGAGGTCGGGCAGCGCATCGAAGACGCCGGCCGCCGCCAGCCGGATCCATTGCAGCCCGGCCTCGTAATGCCAGCCCAGCCCGAAGGCGGCGAGCGCGAGGTCCGCCGTCTCGCCGATCCCCGAATAATTGGCCCGGCGCACCTCGGCCAGCGGCGTCTGCGGATGGATGAACAGCGGCACGCCAAGCGCCGCCGCGCGGGCCAGCAGCGGGCGGAAGTCGGGATGATCCAGATGGCGCTCGCGCGTCCGCCCGCACAACAGCGCGCCCTTCAGCCCCAGCTCGCGCACCGCGCGCTCCAACTCGCGCGGCGCGGCGCGGCGTCCGCGTCGGGCGTCGGCAGCGCGGCCAGCCCCTGGAAGCGGTCGGGATGCCGCGCGCACGCCTCGGCGATCCGGTCGTTGACCCGCCGCGCCATGTCGACCGCGACGCCGGGCGCCAGATTGTGGAGCCCCGGCGTGGTGAGCGACAGGACCTGCACGTCGACGCCCTGCTCGTCCATCAGCGCGATCCGCGCTTCGCCCAGATCGGCCAGCCGCCGCCCATTCTCGCCGCCATCGGCAAAGGCCGAGACGGGGTCGTGCGGCGGCGGGGCCGCCTGCCACGCGTCGCGCACCTCCTGGGGAAGGATATGTTCCTCGATCGCGATCAGACGCATCGGCAGGTCCTTACGAAGAAGGCATTTATAGCCCTGCGCCCGGCGTGCGGGAAGCGCGGCGGCGCGGGTCAGGCATCGCCCGCCTTGCGTTGGGCGGCGGCGCGTTCGGTCAGCGTCTTGAGCGTTTCGTCGAACCGGCCCTCGCGTTCCGCCTGACGCAGGAACTGGACCTCGTCGACCAGGATCTCGGACGGAGTCGGGTCTTGCGCGAACTGCGCGGCGACGGCATCGGCAAAGGCTTCCAGCGGCATATAGCCCGGACGCCTGGCCTGGCCCGGCGTCAGGTCGGTCTGGACGCCCGGCGGGGCCAGTTCGATGACCTCGACCTTGCCCGCCAACTGGGTGCGCAGCGAGACGGTGTAGGAATGGATCGCCGCCTTGGTCGCCGAATAGGTCGGCGTGGCCACCAGCGGCACGAAGGCCAGGCCCGAGGTGACGTTGACGATCGCCGCATCGGGCTGGGCGACCAGATGGTCGATCAGCGCGTTGGTCAGCCGGATCGGGCCGAGCAGGTTGGTCGTCACCGTCGCCTCGGCATCGGACAGGTCGCGTCGGCCGGTCAGGTCCTCGAACCGCATGATCCCGGCATTGTTGAACAGGATGTTCAGCGCGGGGAAGTCGGCGACGATCTGCCGCGCAAAGCTCTGGACGGCGGCATCGTCCTCGACGTCCAGGACCGCGGTATGGATACGCTCCCGCCCCGCCGCCGCGCGGTCCAGCGCGTCCTGCCGCCGCCCGGCGATGATGACGGTATCGCCGCGATCGTGGAACCGGTGCGCCAGCGCTTCGCCGATGCCGCTGCCGCCGCCGGTCATCAGGATCGTATTGC
This sequence comes from Sphingomonas sp. SORGH_AS_0950, assembly GCF_030818415.1. Classification (NCBI taxonomy): domain Bacteria; kingdom Pseudomonadati; phylum Pseudomonadota; class Alphaproteobacteria; order Sphingomonadales; family Sphingomonadaceae; genus Sphingomonas; species Sphingomonas sp. SORGH_AS_0950. The sequence continues at coordinate 1,975,799 of NZ_JAUTAE010000001.1, read as the reverse complement.
CGTTGGTCTTCATGGGGTTGCTCCTTCCCGCCGGGGCGGGATCATGGTCGGGGGAATCCTCGGCAGGGGAACTCGATACGATCCCTGCCTGTTCCGGGGCCAAAGCGGGCGGCCATGCGTTCGATCGCGGCCAAAGGCGGGGGTGACCAGCAGATGCGGCATGGCCAGTGCCGCGATCGCGGCGAACAGGCCGCGAATACCGCTCGCCTCGACATGCAGGAACAGCGTCACGACCAGCCCGGCGAGCAGCACTGCCGCGCCCAGGATCGGGCCCGTCCGACGCAGATAGGCACGGTGGCTCGCACAGCCCATCCGCCGTCGCCGCTCGTCGGTCTGCGGCAGCGCGTGGAGAAGGAGGAAGCCGACCGAAAACCCGACCAGCGGCGGCAGGAGAAACAGCGCGGCGGTGGTGATCGCCAGCAGCGGATCGCGTCGCCGACCCGCGCGAAGGAACAGCAACCCGCCGGCGACGCCCCCTGCGGCGATCAGCGCGGCCAGGACGGGGGAGGGCACCGGCATGCCGCCCGCCAGCGTCAGCAGCGCTTCATAGCCCCGGGGATGGAGCACCGCCGGTATCGCAATCAACCCGACCCCGAGCGCCCCGCGCTGGAGCCGCGAAATGGCGGCGTCCTCTTCCGCCGCGAAATGCAGCGCGGAGGCGATCAGGAACAGCGGCAGCGCGATGGCGGGAAAGGCGCTCCACCAGGCCAGGCAGATCAGCGACACGCCGCCGTACAGCGCGAGGAAGGATCGTCGCTTTGGGGGAGGCACGACTGCCAGGTCGCTCGCTCCATGCGCCATGCCGATGACGCCGATCGCCAGGATCGCAAAGCCGAGTTGCACGCCCAGCGAACCGAAGGAGGCGGCCAGGGCCGCCCCCGCCAGCACGCCCCGGCCGAGCGCCAGGGCAGGCCGCGTCACGCGCGCGCGTCGCGGTGGTCGGTCCCGGACCGCAGCGCGTCGTCCAGATTGCGGGCCGCATAGAAGGCGTAGACGACCTTCGCGACGACATCCATGATCAGGATCGCCCAGACCGAGGTCGGGTCGGAAATGATCTTCAGCCCCTCCGGCCCGATCAAGAAGACGATCGGATAGAGGAACCAGATCACCGTCAGGAACGCGACATTCTTGCGATAGGCGGCCCCCATCGCCGCGCCGCGTTCGACCGCCATGGCGCGCAGCGGCCCCCAGAGCAGATAGAGGACACCGGCAAAGGCGGCGCAGGACCAGAGATACCAGACCCATTTCAGCACCGGCACCATCGCCAGCGACGAGATCAGCCCGGTCGCGATCATCAGCACGTCAAGGACGATGATCGCGGTCAGATAGCCGCCGACTTCCCCCGTCTGCCCGCGATCATGAAAGGCCAGCAGCACCAGCCCCGCCAGCAGGATCGGCGTCGTCACCGACCAGTCGGCATAGCGCGCCAGATAGACCACCGATCCGTCGATATGGACCAGCGTACCGATCCCGAACGTCATGGCCAGATAGGCGGTGGCGGCGATGAAGGGCACCGTCGCGTGCAACATGGTGTGGTGCAGGGCGGGGGGCGTCTTGCTGCCCTTGGCATAGATGGCGAGCGAACCCAGCGACATGATCGTAAAGCCGACCAGAAATGCGATCCATTCCATCGACCACTCTCCCGTTACGGGACGACGGCAGGCCGACCCTGTCGACTTAACCGAGGTTTGGCGGTGTCGATCCGGCATGACGGAAATGTTAATCGGCGGCGGCCCCGTACCGGCTTGCACGAGGATCGCGGCGCGCGCCCGAACCGGCGGTCGCCCCGGTCAGCTCCAGTGGCGCAAGGGGCCGGTGTCGACATGGACGAAGCCGTCATGCGGATAATAGCCGACCCCGCCGCCACGCAGCGACAGCGCCGCGTCGCGCAGCCGGTTGAGCGGCACGCCCGGAATGGCAATGTCGGTCGCCTTGCCCAGCATGTGCTGGCTCTTGCTGGCGACGCCGTGCGAGCGGGCATGCATCGCGCCGTTGGTCTTGGGGCTGCGATAGCCCGACACCAGCCGCAACGGCTTGTTCGGCGCGATGTCGAGCCGGTCGCGCAGATGGACCAGCAGGTCGAGCAGCCGGGGGTCCATCGTCCGCGTCGCACCGGTCCGCCAGTCGCGCATGGCATGGTTCAGCTCGGCCAGCCCGTCGGCGCGGTAGCGGCCATTGGCGAAGAAGCACACGTCGCAGCGTTCGCGGGTATTGGCGTTGACCAGCGCCAACCGACGCTCCGGCGTGCGCGCCGACACGCGTTCCGACAAGGCCGCCATCACCAGCGCGGCGGTGCCGCCGCTCATCAGGTCTCGGCGTGAAAACAAGGAGTTGGACAAGGTTCGATTCCGTCGAAGAGGGATGGCCGCTTCTACCGCAACAGGGCTTAACACCGTCGCCCGGCCGCATGCCCCTTGTCGCACCGACGCCACCATTCGCCCGATCCGCAGGCTCGGGAGCCGCTTCGCTCCCCGTGCGTTTCAGGAGCGGAATGAGGGAGTTGCACGTGCATAAACGGATGGGGACGTCACTGGCATTGGGCCTGATACTGTCGGCATGCGGTGGCCAGGTCGCTTCGGATCAGAATGCCTCCGCGCAGGCGGACCAGCCTGCGGGCCCCGCGACCTGGAGCGACCGTACCCGGTCGCAGCTTCGTCAGGCGATCGAGGGACGCGTGGCGCATGGGCTCGACCACATGGCGTTCGATGCGACGGCCAGCGACGACGCCGCGCTGAACGAACAGGCGCTGCGCTATGCCGCGGCACTGGCGCGCGGCGCGACCGACCCGACCAAGCTGTACGAGGTCTATACCGTGCCCCGGCCCTCGCCCGACCTGAAAGCCGGGCTGGCCGCCGCGCTGCGTGCCGGTAACGTGACCCAGTGGCTCGACGGCCTTGCGCCGCAGGACGCCAATTACAAGCGCCTGTCCGACGCCTATGGGAAGATGGTCCGCCAGCCGCAAAATCCCGACACCCGGATCGAGGGCAATGGCGAGGCGATCAAGCCCGGTGCGACCGATCCCCGCCTTCCGGCGATCGCGCGCGAACTGGTCGTGCTCGACTATCTGGTGCCCGACGCCGCGCGGGGCGACAGCTATGCGCCTGCGATGGTCGATGCGGTGCGCCGGATGCAGGCCGATTACGGGATGAAGCCCGACGGCATCATCGGCAGCGAGGCGCTCGCCATCCTCAACATGTCCGATGCGGACCGCGCGCGCGCGGTGGCGGTCGCGATGGAGCGGCTCCGCTGGCTGGAGCGCCGCCCGCCTGCGACCCGGATCGACGTCAACATCGCCGCCGCGCGCCTGACCTATTGGCGCGACGGCAAGATCGTCGATGCCCGCAAGGTGGTTGTCGGCGAGCCGGATACCGAGACGCCGCAGCTCGGATCGCCGATCTTCCGGCTGGTCGCCAACCCGACCTGGACGGTGCCCCGCTCGATCGAGAAGAAGGAGCTGGCGAAGAAGGGCCCCGGCTATCTCCGCGCGAACAACATGGTGTGGAAGGACGGCTGGATCGTCCAGCAGCCCGGACCCAAGAATTCGCTGGGGCTGGTCAAGTTCGACATGCAGAACGACCATGCCATCTATCTGCACGACACCCCCGCCAAGGCGTTGTTCGGCATGGTCCAGCGACAGCGCAGCCATGGCTGCGTCCGGGTCGACGACGCGCTGGGCTTTGCCGAGATGCTGGCCAGGGACGAGGGCGTGCTCGACGAATGGCACAAGGCGCGCGAGACCGGCAAGGAGACCTTCGTCAAGCTGCCGCACCAGATTCCCGTCCGGCTGCTCTATCAGACGGTCTTGTTCGACGATGACGGCGAACCGATCGTGCGCAATGATCCCTATGGCTGGGACGACCGGGTCGGTGCCGCGCTGGGCTTCAAGGCGGGCAAGGCCCTGCGGGTCCAGAGCGGCGCGGCCGATGTCGGTCCCTGATCGGCCGACCGCGTCGCCGGGAGTGTGATCCGCCGCCGCGAAATCGGGCTCGCCTGTTAGCGATAACGCGCTATGATCGCTCGACAATCACCGAACGGGTGGGAGAGGGGAGCGATGATGCGGTTCGATCGAGCATGGATGGCGCTGGCCGTCATGGCCACACCGGCGCTGGCGCAGGATTCCAGGGAACAGGCGCGCGCCATCGCAGGCGAGCCGGTGACCGCGCCGCAAAGGCTGCGGCTGGTCGATCTGCCCAAGGCGACGGGCAGGCGGGTCGCACTGTTCGACGGACGCAGTCTGACGGGCTGGTCCCCCTGGCTGGGCTATGCCGATCCGGCGATCACCTATCGCGCCGATCCCGGTGCGCGCCCGATCGGTACCGGTCGCGATACCGGCGGCGATTTCGCGGTCCGGCAGGTGGACGGCGCACCGGCCATCTGGGTGAAGGGGCAGACCTGGGGCAGCCTGGTCCACCGAGCCGATCTGCGCGACTATCATCTGCGGTTGCAGTTCAAATGGGGCGCCAGGACCTGGGCACCGCGCGCGGATCAGCCGCGCAACAACGGCCTTCTCTATCACAGCCATGGCGTGCCCGGCGAGGTGTTCGGCACCTGGCGACCCTCGGCCGAGTTCGAGATCATGACCGGATCGACCGGCATGATCGTCGCGGTCGGGGGCAAGGTGCGCGGGCATACCGATGTCGCCTTCGACCCCAGGCTGATCGCGCCGCACCTGCGCTATCGCCTGGGCGGGCGGCAGGTCGATATCGTCAACGGGACGCCGACCTGGAATGTCGAGGCGACGACCGATGCCGAGCGCCCGGTCGGTGCCTGGAACACGCTCGACCTCTATGTCGTCGGCGATCATGCGGTGCATGTGGTCAACGGCGTGCCGGTCGCCGAGGTGCGCGACCTGGCGACGATCGCCCCGGACGGCTCCCGCCAGCCGCTGACCCATGGCCATATCCAGCTTCAGTCCGAGGGCGCCGAAACCTGGTTCCGGGCGATCACGGTCGAGCCGATCAGGACGCTGCCCCGGATCGTCGCGGCAAGGCCATAGGCAGCAGCGGGGCCTAACCCCGCAAGCCGGGCAGATTGTCGAGGAAATTGGCGATTTCCCGGCGGCGCAGCCCTTCCTCGGCAAATTCCCCATCGACTCCCAGCCGCCAGCGCAGGGTGCGGCTGTCGGGGGCGTCGTGCAGCGCATCGATCTCGGCGGCGCGGGCCCGGACCTGGTCTTCCTGCTCGGCCAGCCCCGCCTCGACCAAGTCGGCCGCCTGCGCCGCGATCGCGATGGCGATCTCGCGCAGGGCGAGTTCGGGATGATATTGCACGCCCCAGAAGACGCCCCGGTCGAAGCGTATCTCGGCGGCCTGCACCCGGGTCACCGCATTGCTCGCCAGCAGCGTGGCGCCGGGCGGCAGCTCCAGCACCTCGTCGCCATGGACCGCCGGGGCGTCCCAACTGGCCGGACGGCCCGCGAGCAGCGGATGCGTCCGCCCGGCTTCGGTGGCGCTGATCCGGCGGGCGATCCCCGCCTCCATCCGCTCGGGCATCTTGCGCACCCGCCCGCCCGCGGCGGCGACGGCGATCTGCAACCCCGCACACGACCCGAAGGAGGGCACGCCCGCGGCAAAGACCCGCGTCATGAAGTCGAGCTGGCGGCGCACCTCGGGCCCGTCGTCATAGACGTGCATCGGCGACCCGGTCAGGAATATGGCATCGAACGCCGCCAGCCGCTCGACCGAGGGCATCGCCCCGTCCTCATCGGCGGGCGAGACGATGCTGGTCTCGACCCCCGGCTGCATCTGCTTCAGGGTTGCGGCATAGGTTTCGCCCGAACTCTTGCCAGCCCGCTTGCGC
>NZ_JAUTAE010000001.1:1802500-1965000 GCF_030818415.1 Sphingomonas sp. SORGH_AS_0950 | reverse complement strand
ACCGATAGCGAACTAGTACCGTGAGGGAAAGGTGAAAAGCACCCCGATGAGGGGAGTGAAACAGTACCTGAAACGGATTGCCTACAAGCAGTAGGAGGGTCTTTAGGGCCTGACTGCGTACCTCTTGCATAATGGGTCTGTGACTTAATGTTTCAAGCAAGCTTAAGCCGATAGGTGTAGGCGCAGCGAAAGCGAGTCTGAATAGGGCGCTTTAGTTTGAAGTATTAGACCCGAAACCCGGCGATCTATGCATGACCAGGATGAAGGTGCGGTAACACGCACTGGAGGTCCGAACCGATTAACGTTGAAAAGTTACCGGATGAGTTGTGCTTAGGGGTGAAAGGCCAATCAAGCCGGGAAATAGCTGGTTCTCCGCGAAAACTATTGAGGTAGTGCCTCGAGCGTACACCATAGGGGGTAGAGCACTGGATGGTTGCGGGGGTCGCGAGATCTACCAATACTAACCAAACTCCGAATACCTATGAGTGATACTCGGGAGACAGACGGCGGGTGCTAAGGTCCGTCGTCAAAAGGGAAACAGCCCTGACCTACAGCTAAGGTCCCCAAGTCGTGTCTAAGTGGGAAAGCATGTGGAAATCCCAAAACAACCAGGAGGTTGGCTTAGAAGCAGCCATCCTTTAAAGAAAGCGTAACAGCTCACTGGTCTAAACAAGGGTTTCTGCGGCGAAGATGTAACGGGGCTCAAGACACGCACCGAAGCTTAGGGTGTACACTTTGTGTACGCGGTAGCGGAGCGTTCCGTAAGCCTGCGAAGCGATCTGGTAATGGGTCGTGGAGGTATCGGAAGTGCGAATGCAGACATGAGTAGCGATAAAGAGGGTGAGATGCCCTCTCGCCGAAAGACCAAGGGTTCCTGCGCAAGGCTAATCCGCGCAGGGTGAGCCGGCCCCTAAGACGAGCCCGAAGGGGGTAGTCGATGGGAACCACGTTAATATTCGTGGGCCTGGTGGTGTGTGACGGATCTCGTGTGTTGTACGTCCTTATCGGATTGGACGTGCCTCGAAGAGGTCCCGGGAAATAGCCCCACCGTATAGACCGTACCCGAAACCGACACAGGTGGTCAGGTAGAGTATACCAAGGCGCTTGAGAGAAGTGTCCTGAAGGAACTCGGCAAATTGCCTCCGTACCTTCGGAAGAAGGAGGCCCCATGTAAGCGCAAGCTCTCATGGGGGGCACAGGCCAGGGGGTAGCGACTGTTTAGCAAAAACACAGGGCTCTGCTAAGTCGGCTTCAAGACGACGTATAGGGCCTGACGCCTGCCCGGTGCCTGAAGGTTAAGTGGAGGAGTGCAAGCTCTGAAATGAAGCCCAGGTAAACGGCGGCCGTAACTATAACGGTCCTAAGGTAGCGAAATTCCTTGTCGGGTAAGTTCCGACCTGCACGAATGGCGTAACGACTTCCCCACTGTCTCCAGGACATGCTCAGCGAAATTGAATTCTCCGTGAAGATGCGGAGTACCCGCGGTTAGACGGAAAGACCCCGTGCACCTTTACTGCAGCTTCAGAGTGGCATTGGACAAGAACTGTGTAGCATAGGTGGGAGGCTTTGAAGCATTGGCGCCAGCCGATGTGGAGCCATAGGTGAAATACCACCCTGTTGTTGTTTAATGTCTAACCTCGTACCGTGAAACCGGTACAGGGACCCTCTGTGGCGGGTAGTTTGACTGGGGCGGTCGCCTCCTAAAGAGTAACGGAGGCGCGCGAAGGTTGGCTCAGGCCGGTTGGAAACCGGCTGTTAGAGTGCAATGGCATAAGCCAGCCTGACTGCGAGACTGACAAGTCGAGCAGAGACGAAAGTCGGTCATAGTGATCCGGTGGTCCCTCGTGGAAGGGCCATCGCTCAACGGATAAAAGGTACGCCGGGGATAACAGGCTGATAACCCCCAAGAGCTCATATCGACGGGGTTGTTTGGCACCTCGATGTCGGCTCATCACATCCTGGGGCTGGAGCAGGTCCCAAGGGTTTGGCTGTTCGCCAATTAAAGTGGTACGTGAGCTGGGTTCAGAACGTCGCGAGACAGTTTGGTCCCTATCTGCCGTGGGCGTCGAAATTTGAGAGGAGTTGACCCTAGTACGAGAGGACCGGGTTGAACGTACCTCTGGTGTACCTGTCGTCGTGCCAACGGCGCAGCAGGGTAGCTATGTACGGACGGGATAACCGCTGAAAGCATCTAAGCGGGAAGCCTCCCTCAAGATAAGATTTCTCAGGACGGTCGAAGACCACGACCTCGATAGATCGGATGTGGAAGTGCGGTAACGCATGGAGCTAACCGATACTAATTGTCCTATTCGCGCTTGAGAGCTCCACACCCCCACCATCAGCCCTGGGCTAGATGGCAGGGTGCGGTCATCAATACAGCCAGTGCACGCATCGATTTTATACCCATCACCCCGCCCACAAAGCGGGGTCAGTATTCGCGGACTCTATTGCCTGGTGGCCATAGCGTCGGTGTCCCACCCGATCCCATCCCGAACTCGGCCGTGAAACCCGACTGCGCCAATGGTACTACTGCTCAAGCAGTGGAAGAGTAGGGCGTCGCCAGGCATTATAGTCCGCGTATACACACAAAACCCATTCACTTGTTTCCTCGGGCACTCCGCCCGGGGCGCTCAGCCCCACGACACCACGCATGAAGCGTGCCGCCGTGCGGCTCAGCTCAGTCGCGGGGTGGAGCAGCCCGGTAGCTCGTCAGGCTCATAACCTGAAGGCCGCAGGTTCAAATCCTGCCCCCGCAACCACCGCCATAGAACGCGACACGCCGCCCTCACGGGCGGCGTCGTCGTTTGTGCGCCACCACACCAGCGACCGACGTAAGCGTGGCGTGGAGGCCGCAGATTATGCTGCTTGTGCGGTCGACTGATCTACCTGCGGCATCCAATTCCAGGGCATGAGTTCGTCCCATCGGCTGGCAGGCCAGTCGCCCGCGACCTTGGCGATAACGTCAGCGATATAGGCCTGCGGGTCGACGCCGTTCGCCTTGCAGAGCCTGCCCCGGCGAAGGCCGGGGTCTGGATGACGGTGTAGATGGCAGCGGCCCGTTCGCGACCTGCGCGCGAACCGGCGAACAGCCAGTTGCGGCGTCCAATGGCAACACCGCGCAGTGCACGCTCCGCGATATTGTTGTCGATTTCCAGACGACCCTCACCCAGGAAGCGCGACAGTGCCTGCCAGCGCTTGGTGCCGTAGGCGATGGCTTTGGCCATGTCGGACCTGGGCGACAGATGGCGAAGGGCGGCGTCGAGCACCTCGCGCAGGGCCTCGACCAGCGGTTTGCTCCGCTCCTGCCTGACACAACACCGTATGTCGGGCGGCTGGCCGCGCACCTCGGCCTCGACGGCATAGATCGCTCCGATCCGCTCGAGAATGTTGGTGGTCAGCGGCGTGGGCGACCGCTCGTGCAGATCGAAGACCTTGCGCCGGAAATGTGCCCAGCACGCGACTTCGGTCACGCCACCACGATACAGTCCGTCATAACCGGCATAGGCATCGGCCTGAAGGAAACCGCGCAAGCCGGCGAGATGGGCCATCGGGTGCGCGGCCGTGCGGTCGGGCGTGAAGCGATACCAGGTCGCGCGCGGCGCCGTGCCGCCGGACGCCTGGTCGTCGGCTGCGTACCCCTCCGCCTGCCTTCCAACGATGCTGCGCATCGCCGGAACCTTCTTGGCAGGCTCCGCCCATAGCCGCCCGGTCGCGGTCTTCCCCCGGCCGGGGTCGAGCACCGGCACGGGCGTGTCCCCGGCCTTCGCCGGGGCAGGCTAGGCATGGATCTTGTCGGCCTTGAGCACCTCGTCGCGGATGCGGCTGACGATGGGGTCGAGGAGCACCGCGGCCTGTCCGGTCCAGCCCGCCAGCGTCGCGCGGTCGATGTCGAGCCCTTGCGCGGCCATCATCTCGGCCTGGCGGTAAAGCGGCAAATGGTGGTCGAACTTTGAGACGACGACGTGCGCCAGCGTGGCGAAGCTGGCCTTGCCACGCGCCACGGCCCTGACCGGGACGGGAGCCTGGACGATCTTGTCGCAGGAACGGCAGCTGTATTTGGGGCGGACGTTGCGCACGACCCGCCAGCGCACCGGCACGATGTCGAGCATCTCGTGTGCGTCTCGCCCAAGCGGGCGCAACGCGCCGCCACAGTCCGGGCAGGTGCAGGCACCCGATGCCGGCTCATGGATGACGTCCTCGCGTGGCAGATGTGCGGGCAGACTGCGGACGGGCACCGGCCGAACCGCCACGCCGCTGTCGGCCATCTCAGGCCCAGGCGCGTTGCGCTGCGTCTCCAGTTCCTCCAGCGCCAGTTCGAGCTGCTCGATCTCGCGGCCGAGCTTTTCGGACGAGGCACCGAACTGCATCCGCCGCAGCCGGGCGATCTGTCCGCGCAGGGTATCGATGAGCAGATCGCAGGCGGCGAGCGCGGCATTGGCCCGGGCGAGTAAGGCCTCCAGCGCGGCGATCCGCGCGGTGGCATCTGCAGGGGAAACAGGTGCTTCCGACACGCTGTCTTCATAGCAGATTGCAGGTCGGCGAGCGAGCAAAAGCGACGAAAAACCGCCGTTCTCACCCCGCCAGCGTCGGCGTAAACGTCCGCTCGGGCCGACGCCAGTCGATGCCCTCCAGCAGCATCGACAATTGCGCCGGCGTCAGCACCACCGTGCCGGTCGCGGTCACCGGCCAGACGAAGCGGCCACGGTCGAGCCGCTTGGAAAACAGGCACAGGCCTTGCCCATCGAACCACAACAGCTTGACCAGATGACCCCGCTTGCCGCGGAACGCGAACAACGCTCCGGAATGCGGGTTCTGCACCAGCACCTGCTGCACCAGCACCGCCAAACCATCGAACCCCTTGCGCATGTCGGTCACGCCGCATGCCAGGAACACCCGCGTCGGCAACGGCACCGGGCTCATCGCAGCACCGACAGCACCCGTGCCAGCGCCCCTGCATCCACGGCAGCATCCACGCTCACCCGCACGCCACCCGGCAGTTCGATATGGATGAACCCCGGTGGACATGGTGCCGGCTGCGGTGTCCGCACGACCGGTTCCGCCACCTGCACTTCGGCGAATACCGGCAACGACGGCACGGCACTCGCCAGCTTGCCCTCCCGCAACTGCTTGCGCCACGTGTAGATCAGGCTGCTCGACACCTCACGCCGGGCGATGACGTCGCAAACCCGCACCCCCGGCCGGAACGCCTCCGCCAGGATCTCCAGCTTCTCCGCGTCCGACCATCGCCGTCGACCCGACACACGGCCGACCACCTCCATCCGACCAGTCATACGAGTGCTCGTATGACCAGTCGTAGAACCGAAAACTTCCCGCACCGCCCGCGCCCTCGTCAAAGGCGACAAGCATCCTGACCGCCAGCGCTACCGCAAGGCGGCCTGCTGACCACGCTTACCGACCGACGCCACGCTGGCCACCACCTCCGCTGCGGGACCTTCCGGTTCATCCGGATAGATCGTCACGCTCTCGATAAGACGCGCACCGTTGCGTAAGCGGCAAAGCCGAGCCCCTATCAGGTCCTCAGATGGCCGGAGCCGTCCTGAAGCAGCCAGAAACGGGTGTGTCGTTGCAGGCGCGGCAGGATCACCCATTGCAGGGTCGCGGTGAGCAGCAGGGACGAGGGGAGCAATTGCAGGGGCAGGGGCGCCTCCTTCACCACCATGCGCACGTTCAGGCTGACGATCAGGAGGACCGGGAAGACCGTCAGCCATGTCGTCACGAAACGCTTCCACTTGCTGGCGCTGGCGTCGCTCGGCAGTTCGAAGCGGACGGCGTCGCCGGTGCCGATCTGGTCAAGCGCGGTGGAATAGTCATCGGCCATGGCCGCATGCGCGACAAAGGCGGGGCTGTTGCGCCAGGCCTCGGCCGTGCCACGATCGTCGAAGCGGAAGAGGAGATGCTGAAAGCCCGCCGTCTGGCCCAGCCGGATGCTCGCGCGAAAGCCCGGTTCCGCGCGGGCCAGCCGATCCAGTTCGGCGGCCCATCGCTCGAAATCCTCCTCATGCCCCGCGCGGATGGCGCGGCTGGTCACGATGGTCGCGGTCTCTTCGGGATCGAGTGGCATGGCGGGGAGAACGTCCGGATGGCCGTCTCGTTTCTGTCCGGGCATCGGTGATGGGCCATGCCGCGCCCCCATGCGCCTGCGATGCGGAAGGCGCATGGGGGCGTGTCGCCATTTACCAGATATGGACCCGCTTTTCGGGCGTTAGATAAAGCGCCTGCCCCGACTGGACGTCAAAGGGCGCATACCAGGCATCGAGATTGCGGACCGTCAGGACCCGCCACGGCGCGGGGGCATGGACGTCGGTCGCGATCCGGGCGCGCAGCGCCTTGTCGCGCACCTTGGTCCGCCAGCTCTGCGCAAAGGCCAGGAAGAATCGCTGGTCGCCGGTCAGCCCGTCGATCACCGGGGCGGGCTTGCCCCCGAGCGAGGCGCGATAGGCTTCGTAGGAGGCGGTGAGTCCGGCGACATCGGCGATATTCTCGCCCAGTTCCTGCTCGCCGTTGAGGTGGAGCCCGGGCAAGGCCTCATAGGCATTGTATTGGGCGACCAGCGCCTGGCCCGCGCCCTCGAACCGCTTGAGGTCGGAAGGCGTCCACCAATTGTGCAGCCGCCCGGTCGAGTCGAAATCGGCGCCCAGATTGTCGAAGCTGTGGCTGATCTCATGCCCGATCACCGATCCGATCGCGCCATAATTGGCCGCCGCGTCGAACCGGGGATCGAAATAGGGGCTCTCCAGGATCGCGGCCGGGAAGTTCAGCGCATTCTGAAGCGGTAGGTTGACCGCATTGACCGTCTGCGGCGTCATCCACCATTCGCCGCGATCGACCGGCTTGCCGAGCTTGGCGAGGTGATAGCGATAGAGCGACAGCCGCGCCCGTTGCGCATTGCCGACCGGATCGTCGGCGCGCACCGCGAAGGTCGGGTAGTTCCACCAATGGTCGGGATAGCCGACACCGACCTTGAGCACCGCCAGCTTGGCCCTTGCCTCGGCCTTGGTGGCGGGCGCCATCCAGTCGAGCGCGGCAATGCGGCGGTCGAAGGCGGCGACGATGTTCGTCACCATATGCTGGATCTCGACCTTGGACGAGGCCGGGAAGTAGCGGCGGGCATAGATTTTGCCCACCGCCTCGCCGAGCGCGCCATTGACCGCCGCGATGCCGCGCTTTTCGCGCGGTTGCTGTGCGGGCGTGCCGGTCAGCGTGCGGCCGTAAAAGCCGAAGGACGCGTCGTCGATCGCCTTGGGCAGCGAGCCGGTGACCTGGTTGATCATATGGAAGGCGAGCCAGTCCCGCCAGCTTTGCAGCGGCTCGCTGGCGACGAGCGCGGACAGCTTGGTGATCGCGCCGGGTTGCCAGGCGATGAAGTCGCGCTGGCTCGCGGGCACGCCAGCCGCCGTCCAGAATGCGGCCCAGTCGAGGCCTGGCGCGCGAGTGGCGAAGTCGGCGCGGGTCCAGGGATTGTCGCCCTTGTGCGCATCCTGGCTGGCGATGATGTCGGCCTGGGCCGCCGCGATCTTCTGTTCGAGGGCGAAGATTCGGTCGGCACGGGCTTGCGGATCGGACAGCCCGGCCAGTTGCAGCAAATGGCCCAGATAGGCGCGATAGGCGGTGCGAATCTCCGCCATCTCGGGCTTGTCGGACAGGTAATAGTCGCGGTCGGGCAGGCCGAGCCCGCCCTGCATGAGATAGGGGATGTTGCGGGTCGGGTGGTTGAGGTCCTGGCTGACGAACAGGCCGAACAGGTCGTTGGTGCTGGCGTAATTGTTGTTGTTGAACGGATCGGTGTCGGCGCGCATCGCGGCGCCGATCGCGCGTGACAGGTCATGTTTGTCGCGGATCGCGGCGATCGCGGCCAGGCCGGGCTGGATCGGCTTCAGCCCGCGCGCCTCGATCCCGGCGGTATCGGTATAGGCGGCATAATAATCGGCGATCCGCTGCTCGTCGCTGCCCGGTGCGCCACGGGCGGCCGCGGCCCCCTTGATGATCGCGGCATTGCGCGCCTCGGCGCGGAGCGAAACGTCGAGCCCGACGCCGATCGAGGAGCGGTCGGCGGGGATCTGGGCGGTCTTGCGCCAGGTGCCATTGGCGTAAGTGTCGAAATTGTCGCCGGGCTTGACCGTCCCGTCCATCAGCGCCTTGTCGACGCCCGAGAGGGTGCCGGTCTGGGCGACGGCAGCGGTGGAGGCGAGCAGGGCGAGCGAGAGCGCGAGGCGTTTCATGGTGTTTCCGGGTTCAGACAGTGTTGCTGTCCGATGGAGCACCCCTTGCCCCGCTCCCGTCAAGGGGCCGCGCCGAATGTGACAGCGAAGACATGCTGGCGGGCCCCACGCCCGTCGTCACGCCTGCCCCCGCGACGATGCCAGGAACCGGTCGGCGGTGCGCAGCGACAGCGCCATGATGGTCAGCGCGGGGTTGGCGGCCAGCGCGCTGGGAAAGATCGAATTGTCGCAGATCAGCAGGTTGGGGATGTCGAAGCTGCGGCCATCGGCATCGACCACCGCCTCGTCGCCATCGTCACCCATGCGGCAGGTGCCGATGGTGTGGGCCGAGCGGTCGATCGCGAAGATGTCGCTGGCGCCCGCGGCGTCCCAGATGGCGGTCATGGTGCGCCGCGAATGCGCGTCGATGGCGCGCTCGTTCGCCTGATAGGTGAAGTCGATCCGTGCCTTGCGCTGTCCGAAGGCGTCGGTTTCGTCCGACAGGGTCAGGCGGTTGTCGGGATGGGGCAGGCAGTCGCCATTGATGCCGATCCCCGCCATCCGGTTATAGTGACGCAGCGTGTCCTGGAGCCGGTCCCCCCACATGCCCGCGCCCCGCGCCAGACCGGTGGCCAGATTGACGGGCAGCACGCCCAGGCTCTGGATCAGATAGCCGCCCGCGAAATCCGCATCGCGGGGGCGCATCATGTCCTCGGTGATGATCGAGGAGGGATAGCCGCGATTCATCCGCATCTCGGCGTCGAACCGGCCCCAGACCTGGGTGGCGACATGCGCCATGAAGTTGCGCCCGACCTGTCCGCTGGAATTGGCGAGGCCGAGATTCAGGAGCAGGCGCGGCGTCTCCACCCCGCCCGCGCACAGGAACACCGCGCGGCAGCGCTGGCGGCGGTCCTCACCGTCCTGGCGATAGACCACGGCGTCGATCCGCCCCTGATGGTCGCGGTCGAAGGTCAATACGCGGCATCCGGCGCGGATCTCGGCGCCATGCGCGACGGCATAGGGAAGATAGCTGGTGTCCATGCTGGTCTTGGACGCGTTGCGGCATCCCTGGTGGCAGGTGCCGCAATTCACGCAGGCCTGGCGCTGCCCCCAATAGGGCTGGTCCCGGTCGCGCGACACCAGCGCGGCGGGCGCGTCGGTCGCGGTGATGCCCAGCGCCGCGCAGCCCCGCGCCATGGCGTCGGCCGACGCGTTGCGCGCCACCGGCGGATAGGCATAGCGGCGGCTGTCGTCCCACGGATAATGCGCCGGGCCGGACACGCCGGTGAACGCCTCCACCTCCTCGATATAGGCGATCAGCTCGGCATGGGGGACGGGCCAGTCCGCGCCTTGCCCGGTCATCGTGCGGAGTTGCAGGTCGCGGGGATCGGGCCGGGGGCAGAAGGCGCCCCAGTGCAGCGTCGATCCGCCCACCCCCATGCCCGAATTGTTCGAGCCGAAGGCGGTGGGGTCGGCGCCGCCGCTCAGCCGCTCCTCCATCCAATAGATATTGGCGGCCACCTCGTCGGCGACATGCTCGTCGGGGCGAAAGGCGCGGCCCGCCTCCAGCGCGACGACCGACAGGCCCGCCTTGGCGAGGCGGGCGGCCAGCGGCGCGCCGCCCGCGCCGGTGCCGATGACCACCGCGTCGACCATGTCATGCTCGGCGTAAGGGGGGCGGCTCATGCGGTCGTCTCCGTGGCGTGCTGCCAGCGTTCGGCATCGTTGGCGGCGGTGCGGGCATAGCCCTGTTTGCGGGGGCCATCGCCGCCGACCGCGAAGCCGTCATAGCCGATGGCGGCCATCGCGGCGGGCGAGGCCATCCATTGCCGCACGATCTCCGCGCGGACGTCCTGGAACCACAGGGCCATCTGGTCGGGGGTGAGCCGGTCGGGGCCGGATGTCCTATCGCCATGGTCGTCCATGCGCCCGGCGTCGATCCGCTTCAGCCATTCGGCCTGCGCCGCGTGGTCCAGCGTGACGAACCCGCCGGTCAGCGCGTCGAGCGTCGCCAGTCCCTGCGCCCATGCCACCCGATCCGGCGGCAGGTCGGCGAAGCGCCAGCCATCGCCGGGGCCATGAACCGCCGCACCGACATGGCGGGCGAGGTCGCGATCGGCCCCCCGGTCGGGCAGGACATGCGCGATCAGCGCCGCGACCATGGCCAGCTGCGCCTCCGACCAGCCGCATTGGTCATCGGATACCGGCCGCGTCCGCTCCAGCATCGCGGCGCGGGTCCGGCGGCTGACGCGGTCGGAGCCCAGGATATGGACGAACCCGGCGGGAAGGATCGACCCGGCGAGCGAGGCGGCGTGATCGGCGATCAGCGCGGCCAGCGCGTCGGGCTGTTCATAGGGGATCAGGTGCGCGGCACCCTCGACCACGCGCATCTCGGCATGGCGATAATGCGGCCGGTTCAGCCGGGCCTGCGCATCCTCGCCCAGATCGCCATCCTCCGCGCCCGCCACGATCAGCGCCGGGATGGTGATGGAGCCTGCCTGTCGGCTCCAATCCTCAAGGCTGCCGCGCTCCAGCCAGCCCAGCCATGCCTCGCGGCTCGACCGACGGACATCGGCGATCGCCCGTTCGCGCAGCGGCGGGGGCAGCGGCCGGGCGGTGTTGGCGTCGACAAAGGTCTCGGCATCGGCCTGTCCGACCGGGCCGTCCGACACCCAGCCGATCATCTGCGCGCGACGGTCATCGTCCATCGGCTCGGGGGCGGGCGGGGAGGCGGCGACCAGCACGACCCCGACGACACCGGCCAGCCCCTGCTCGCCCGCCTGGGCGCGCGCGGCGACCAGGGTGGCGATCTTGCCGCCCATGCTGTGCCCGACCAGGATACACGCGGTCAGCCGGTTGCGGCGTATCGTGTCGGCCAGATCGTCCGCCATCGCGGTGACATCGGCATAGCCTTCGTCGCTCCGCGCACCGAATCCCGGCAGGTCGAGCGCGAGGCTGGGCAGATGGCCGAGCTGGCGGCACACCAGATCCCATTCCCCGCTGCTGGCGCCGAGTGCGTGAAGAAAAACCAATATGGGTTGGGTCATGCGGTCTCGCCCGGATAAATCCCATGCTGGACGTCGCAAAAGCCGGAGCGTTCCCCCCCAAACCCACCGTATCGAAATTAATTTGGATCATGATCGCCGCGCTTTTTGTTCCTGCGGCCTTGTCGATAATTTCATGGAACCCTGCGCGGGAACAAGCGCTTCGGAACGAAGATCATTGCAGAGTGGAGTGACATCGTGACCGATACCGACCAGGCGCAGCCGCAGTACAAGATCGACTATCGCGAAATCCAGCCGTTCGGTACGCTGAAAGACCTGCCGCTCGGCCTGTCCGAAAACGCCCGCAAGCAAAGCGTGTCGATCCTGAACCAGGTGCTGGCCGACACGATCATGCTGCGCGACCTGTACAAGAAGCATCATTGGCAGATGTCGGGTGCGACCTTCTATCAACTGCATCTGCTGCTCGACACCCATTATGAGAAGCAGGCCGAACTGGTCGATATGGTGGCCGAACGTATCCAGGCGCTGGGCGGCATCAGCATCGCGACGCCGCACGACGTGGCCGAGATGACCAAGATCCCGCGCCCGCCGCGTGGCCGCGAGGATGTGCCGACCATGCTCGCGCGGCTGCTCGAGGCGCACAAGATCGTTCTGGAACAGGCGCATGAAGGCGCCAAGACCGCCGATGAATCGGGCGACGACGGCACCAACGACCTGCTGGTCAGCGACATCATCCGCACCGGCGAGCCGCAGGTCTGGTTCATCGGCGAACATCTCGCCGCGACCGAATTGCAGCGCGCGGACTGATCCGGACGACCGACGGGAAAAGGGTGAGGCGATGGCGGATCGTGATCTGGCGAAAGGCATCGCCTCCACCGATCTGGAGGAAGGGCGGATCCTTGCCGGGGTCGTGGACGGACAGGACGTGGTCCTGGTCCGCCATCGGGGCCGTGTCTGCGCACTCTCGGGCACCTGCACCCATTTGAAGGCGCCGCTCGCCGACGGCATCGTCGCCGATGGCACGCTCCGCTGTCCCTGGCATCATGCCCGTTTCGACGTGGAGACGGGCGAGGCGATGGGTGCGCCTGCCTTTGCCCCGCTCGACCGCTTCACGGTGGTCGAGGAGCAGGGGCAAGTCCGGGTCGAGGGGCCCGCGCCACGGGCCGAGACCGTACCGGCGAAGACCGGGCGGAGGATCGGCCGGGTCGTCATCATCGGTGGCGGCGGGGCGGGCCATGCCTGTGCCGAGATGCTGGCGCGACACGGCGCGGATGCGACGGTGACGCTCCTCTCGGACGATCCGGACGCGCCCTATGATCGCACCTTCTGTTCCAAAAAATATCTGGCGGGCAAGGCGGAGCGCGACGACACCGCGCTCCCGCCGCTGGGCGAGGGGGTGACGGTGCGGACCGGGGTGGCGGTGACGCGGATCGACCGCGATGCCGGGGCGGTCGTACTCGGTGACGGCGAGCGTGTGGCCTATGACATTCTGGTCCTGGCGACCGGATCGGCCGCCGTTCCGCCCGACTTCTACGGCGCGAACCGGGACGATGTGCATGTCGTGCGCGGCCTGGCCGATGCTGACCGGCTGATCGCCGCGCTGGCAGGCGCGGCGCGCGCGATCGTCATCGGATCGAGCTATGTCGGGCTGGAAGTCGCCGCCTCGCTGGTCGGGCGGGGATTGGCAGTGGCGGTGG
This sequence comes from Sphingomonas sp. SORGH_AS_0950, assembly GCF_030818415.1. NCBI lineage: Bacteria > Pseudomonadati > Pseudomonadota > Alphaproteobacteria > Sphingomonadales > Sphingomonadaceae > Sphingomonas > Sphingomonas sp. SORGH_AS_0950. The sequence goes on along the minus strand of NZ_JAUTAE010000001.1, from coordinate 1,952,079 downwards.
TGTCCGACGCCGACCTGCCGCTGGAAAAGACCGCCGGGCCGGAAGTCGGCGCGATGATCCGCGATCTCCACCAGTCCAAGGGCGTGACCTTCCACCTCAACCGCCGCGTCGCGCGCTGGGACGGGCATGCCGCGACGCTCGATGACGGCAGCCGGGTCGAGGGCGATCTGCTGGTCGCCGGTATCGGTGCCACGCCCCGGACCGAGCTGGCCGAGGCGGCCGGGCTGACGCTCGCCACCAGGGAAGCGGGGGGCGGGGTGCAGGTCGATGCTACCCTGCGCACGTCCGACCCGGCCATCCATGCGATCGGCGACATCGCCAGCGTGCCCGATCCCCGGCTCGGCCATCCGATCCGCGTCGAGCATTGGGTGGTGGCACAGCGCATGGGCCAATGGCTCGCCCGGCATCTGATGGGCGAGGGCGAAGCGGAATATACCGAGGTGCCGTTTTTCTGGTCGGGCCATTACGACCTGAGCCTGCGCTATGTCGGCCATGTCGCATCGACCGAAGACCGGGTGATCGACGGTGACGTTGCCGGACGAGACTTCGTGGTGTCCTTTGCCGAGGAGGGACGCGAGCGGGCGGTCCTGACCGCCGGGCGTGACGTTCTGGCGCTGGAAAAGGAACATGGCTGGGAGCGCGATTAAGTCGGATCGCCATTCAGTATTGCGTCTTCTTCCCCTCTCCCCTGGACAGGGGAGAGGGTTAGCGAAGCTTGCCAGCCTGCTGGCTAGCGCAGCTTGGGTGAGGGGTTGAGCGAGCCCAAAGGCTCGCGCGCTCGCTTCGCGAGCGCCAACCCCTCACCCAGCTCCGACTAAGCCTTTGCTCTCGCAAAGGCCAAGTCTGCGCAACCCTCTCCCCTCTGCGAGGGGCGAGGGACGAAAAGGCATGGCTGAATGGCGATCGGCCCCGGCGCGCGCTTACCCCAGCGTCAGCATCCACAGGCTTTCGCCGCCGGTCACGAACAGCCGCCGCTCGTCGGTGTCGAAGGCGCAGTTGCTGCACAGGTGCGGCGTGGGGACGGTCGCCAGGTGCCGGGCTTGGGCATCGAACAGCTCGACACCGATCTCCGAACTGCTCCACAGCCAGCCGCGCCGGTCGACGGTGAAGCCATCGGGAACGCCCTGCGGCACGCGGGCGAAGAGCCTGCGGTTCGACAGGGTATCGCCATGCCGGTCGAATGCGAAGATCGCGACCTCGCCCTCGCCATGTTCGGGGGTCTGCGAGGCATAGAAGGTCCGGCCGTCGGGCGAGAAGGCCAGGCCATTGGGTTGCGCCATGTCGATGACGCGCACCGCCGTCCCGTCCGCGCCGATCCGGCAGATCGCGGTGCGCCCGCTCTCGGACCGGCCGGGTACGCCTTGCCTGGGGTTTTCCAGCCCGAAAGTCGGGTCGCTGAACCAGATCGAACCGTCATCGGCGACGGCCAGATCATTGGGCGCATTGAGCCGCTGGCCCTGCGCCTGGGTGGCGACCGGCGTCGGGATGCCGGTGCCGTCCGAGCGGCTGATCGCGCGGCGGCCATGCTCGCAATGGACGAGGCCGTCGTCCGCGGTGACCGCATTGCCGTTGATGAAGGGCGTGGCGTCGAGCAGCACGTCGACCGCGCCATCCTCGCGCCAGCCGAGCACCCGGCGGCCGACAATGTCGCTCCACACCAGCGTCCGCGCGCGCGGCCACCAGACCGGCCCCTCGCTCCAGCTCGCCTGATCGTAGAGCGTGAAGAGCCGCGCCTTGGCCAGCACGTCCCGCGCGGCGGCATGGTGGATGCGGATCGGGTCGGCCTCGGTCGGCTCGGGCGGTCCCGGCGGACGCAGGCGCGCGGGTGTCAGCAAGGGGGGAGGATCGCCCGTCATGCGCCGAATGGATCGCGCGTCTGCGCGGCGGGCGAGGTCGCGAACTGGATCATGATCTGGAAACAGGGCTCGTCGCCGATCTGGCCGGAGCGGTGGCCCTTGCCATCGGTGGTGTCCTGATCCTGGCCGAAATGGATGTCGCCCGGCCCCATCTTGACCCGGTTGCCGTCCATCGTCTCGATGAACCAGCGGCCGCGCAGCGGGATGACCCATTGCGGGCTGGGGCTTTCGTGCCAGTCGCCGGTCCAGCCGACCGGCAATATGGCGAAGTTGATCGCGGCGACCTCGCCGGGAAAGGGGCGCATCCATTGCGGCGATGCCTTGCCCCCGACGCTCTTCATCCCGAACCCGGTCATCCGCGACAGGTCGATGCGGCTGGTGCCGTCGATGGCGGTCCACATGTTCAGGAAGGGCAGGACCGGGGGGCGGTCGGCATCGGTGCCGTCATTGTCCAGCGGAACGCGGCTCGGCAGGTCGGTCATCATCGTCTCCCCTCGAGGCGCGGCGGCGGACCCGTCCGGGGCACGCCGACCGCGTCGATGCCGGATCAACCGAATCGTGGACGCCGCGTTCCGGCGCGGTGAATTATCGGTCATCCATCGCCGGCGATCTTGATTCCACCGACGCCCGGCCGATGTTCCGGTCGCATCACTGGAGTGCCCCGATGAACGCCGAAGAACGCACCCTTCTCACCCGTTTCCTCGATGAGCTGGCCGCCGCACGGACCAGCGCCAAGGATGGCGAGGCCGAGGCGATGATCGCCCGCACGCTGTCGTCCAATCCGGATGCGGCCTATCTGCTGGTCCAGCATGCGATCGTCGCCGACCAGTCGCTCCACGCCGCGCAACAGCGCATCGCCGAGCTGGAACGCCAGCAGCCGCAATACGCCCCGGCCCCGTCCGGCAGCGGCTTCCTGCCGCAGGGCGCGGGCGGCCCCTGGGGCGCGCGGCCGCAGGACAGCTATGCGCCGCCCCCGCCCGAGGCGCGGCCGGGCGTCTTTTCCGGCGGCGGCGGGCTGGGCAGCTTCCTGCGCAGCGCGGGCACGACGGCGGCCGGGGTGGTCGGCGGCCAAATGCTGTTTTCCGGCCTGTCGGACATGTTCGGCCATCAGGGCGGCGGCGGCCTGTTCGGCGGCGGTGGCGGTCAGGGCTTCATGGAGCGGCCCGAGAATATCACCATCAACAATTACGGGGATGATGACGACCGCCGCTTCGACGATGGCGGAATGGACAATAGCGGCGATTTCGACCCGTCGGACGATTACTGACGCTGCGCCCCGGCGGACGGCACCGGCCCTACCGGCTCCGTCCGCCGTCGTTCAGGCGGCAAGCGCATAGTGGCGGCAATGGTCCAGATAGCCCGCCTCGTGCCGCTCCGCGAGCGACACGACGCTCTCCCACAACCAGGAGGGCGTGTCGACGGCGCCGCCCCGGTCGGCGTCCAGCATCGCCAGCCAGTCGGCCCTGGCCCGATCGTCCAGCTGTCGGCCATGCGCCTTGCCCACGACGAAGGCGAGGTGGCGGGCGGCGCGCACCGCCTCGCCTTGGCTGAACTGGTCGACCTCCAGCTTCAGGTCCTGCGGCGTCAGCTCGCGGATGAACAACGAACGGTCGAGCATCCGCACCGGCATCATCCGCTGCCCCAGATGGGGTGACAGCGCGCGGGCGGCGGCGGCGACTCGTTCGGCATTGTCGCGCGGCATCTTCGCGCGGGCGGCGGCGGCGGGGGCGAGCGGATCGGTCGCTTCCTTCAGGTCGACCAGCGCATAGGTCCATTGGCCCTTGCCGCCCTTCAGCCCGACGATCGCAGCATAGCGCAGCAGCCCCAGCGAGCTGCACCCCTTCATCCAATAGGCGGCATCGACCAGCCGCACCTCGCGCTCCTTCGACTTGCCCTTCAGCGCCAGCACCAGCGCGGCGACGCGTTCGTCCTCGAACAGATGCTCCAGCGCGTCGCGTTCCTCGGGCGCGAGTTCCCAGAATTTCTTGCCCAGCGGGATGCGCGGCTCGACCGCGTCCAGCCGCTCCCTGGCGAGGTGGCGCCAGCGGCGGCCCAGCGCGGCGCGCTCGACGCTGCGCACGACATCCGATTCGTCGCCGGGATCGCCGCCGGGGTCGCGGATCGCGGCGGCATAGCCGTCGACCATCTCCTCCAGCATCCGCATCGTCACGACGCCGGGCAGGTCCGATCCCCGCGCCGCCGTGGCGAGCGACAGCCCCAGCCGGATCAGGTCGTGCGCCGGATTGCCGATCACCGCCTGGTCGAGATCGCGAATCTGGATCTCCACCTGTCCCGCGCCGTTCGCCAGCGGCCCCAGATTGCCGAGATGACAGTCGCCGCAAATCCAGATGGCGGGCCCCTGCGGCACCCGCGCCGCGACCGGCGACGCCGCCAGCCATTCATAGAATTTCGCGGTGTTGCCCCGCACATAGGCATGGGCGGAACGCGCCATTTTCAGCGTGCGGCGATGGTCGAGGATGGCGTAGCGTTCGGCGGGAAGGGGCATCGATCGGGGGCACCTGACAAAAGGGATGCTCTTCAAACGCCGCCCGTCGCCGAAAGTAACAAAATGTTGCTGGCGGGCGGGGCAGGCGGCGGGGCGACGTCCTGCCCCGCATCATGCCCCGCCGTGCCGGTCAGCGGATCAGGTCGAAGGTCCCATGCGCGCCCTCGTCCTGCGCGGAGGGGGCGATCCACACGTCGAAGGTGCCGGGCTCGACCGTGGGGCGCAGGTCCCGGCCCAGGAACTCCAGCTGGGGACGGGTCAGCGTGAAGCTCACGACCTCGCTCTGGCCGGGGGCCAGCGCGACCTTGCGGAACGCCTTCATCTCGCGCACCGGCCGGGTGATGCTGGCCACGCGGTCGCGGATATAGAGCTGGACCACCTCCTCGCAGGGGCGGGTGCCGCCATTGGTGACGGTAGCGGACACCGTGATCCGGCCGTCCCAGGGCAGGCTGGCGGGCACCTGCGCCGCGCCGTAGGAGACCTTGCCATAGGTCAGGCCATGGCCGAACGGATAGAGCGCCGCGTTGGGCGCGGTGCGCCACTGGGTCTTGTAGGGGACGCGCGGCCCCTCCGGCGCGGGACGGCCCGTCGCCTTGTGCGCGTAATAATAGGGTTCCTGCCCGCTTTCGTGCGGAAAGCTGAGCGGCAGGCGGCCCGATGGCCCCACCTTGCCGAACAGGATGTCGGCAATGGCATGGCCGGTCTCGGAGCCGAGGAACCAGGTGACGAGGATCGCGGGCGCGTCCTTCACCGCGCCCTCCAGCGCAAGGCCGCGCCCGTTCTTGAGCAGGACGACGATGGGCTTGCCGGACGGTTTCACCGCCTGGGCTACCGCCTCCGCCAATGCCATCTGCGGCGCGGGCACGGTGATCGAGGTGCGCGACTGCGCCTCGCCCGACATGACCTCGCTCTCGCCGATCGCCAGCACGACCACGTCCGCCGCTTGCGCCGCCGCGACCGCCGCCTCGATCCCGCCGGGCAGCGCCTGCTCGACGCCCGAGCCGTGCGTCACCGTCACGTTCTTGGCGCCCGCATCGCGCAGGCCGGTCACCAGGTCGATCGCCTGGTTGTTGTCGCCGTAAACGACCCATGGCCCGTTCAGGTCGTGCTGGCCGCTGGCAAAGGGACCGATCAGCGCGATCCGGCGATTGGGGTCGAGCGGCAGCAGGTCGCCGTCGTTCTTCAGCAGCACCATCGCCTTCTGCGCCGCCTCGCGCGACAGGGCCAGGGCCGCCTTGGTGCGCGACCGCGCGGTTTCGCGCTTGCGGTCGATCCGGCGGAAGGGATCGTCGAACAGCCCCAGCATCTGCTTGACCGCCAGCACGCGGCGGACCGAGCGGTCGAGCACCTCCTGCGGCACCGCGCCCTCGCGCACCAGCTCGGGCAGGTACAGCGCATAGAGGTTGGACTGCATGCTCATGTCGACCCCCGCCAGGAAGGCGAGGCGCGCGGCGTCCTTGCCGTCCTTGGCAAAGCCCGCCGCGATCATCTCCTCGTCGCCGGTATAGTCGGACACGATGATGCCGGGGAATTTCCACTCGTCGCGCAGCACCTGCTTCATCAGCCAGGGATTGCCGGTCGAGGGGATGCCGTCGATCTCGTTGAACGAGGCCATGCCGCTCATCGCGCCTGCGTCGAACCCGGCCTTGTAAGGCGGCAGATAGACCTCGCGCAGCGTGCGTTCGGACAGGTCGACGATGTTATAGTCGAGCCCGCTCTCGCCCGCGCCGTAAGCCGCGAAATGCTTGATGCAGGCCATGACCGCATCGTCGGCGGACAGGCTCTTGCCCTGGAAGCCCTTCACGCGCGCGGCGGCGAACAGGTTGCCGAGCAGCACGTCCTCGCCCGCGCCCTCCATGGTGCGGCCCCAGCGCTGGTCGCGCGCGATGTCGACCATCGGGAAGAAGGTCCAGTCGATGCCTGCCGCCGCCGCCTCGAACGCGGCCATCCGCGCGGTCCGCATCGCCAGGTCGGGCTCGAAGCTGGCCGCCTCGGCGACGGGCACCGGAAAGATGGTGCGGTGGCCATGGATCACGTCGGCGGCGAAGATCAGCGGAATCTTCAGCCGCGAATTGCGCATCACCGCGCCCTGCATCCGCCGCGCCATTTCCGCGCCATTGCCGTTGAACACGCCGGTCAGCTTACCCGCGACCGCATCGGCCAGCTGCCCCTCGAAGCTGGGGCCGTTCGACGGCGGGTTGAGCGCGGTGGCGACGCCGCCGCCCCAGGCCGCCGCGTTCAGCTGGAGCTGCCCCGCCTTTTCCTCCAGCGTCATGCGCGCCAGGATCGCCTCGACCGAGGCGGGCAGCGCGACGCCGTCGCCTTGCGCGAGCAGCGCGCGCGCGGGGCTGGCCGCCCAGGCCGCCACCGCGCCTGCGCCGAGCAGCGCTGCACGCCGCGAGATTCTGGTGTCGGACATTGGCGATTCTCCCCTAGGATATGGCGGATGCTCGTGGCCCTTCGGGCTTCGGCATGCGCCTGTCGACTTTCGCATTGACGCTCTTTTGTAACCGGTTACACAGGCTGGACACGTCGCACAAGATACGATGTGAGGGATGGAGCGAGCCGGACCTGCGCCGGGAATGGGGGAGGGGTGTGAGGCAGTCATCGGCCACGATCCGCGATGTCGCGCGCGAGGCTTCGGTTTCGGTCGCCTCGGTATCGCGGGCGATGAACGGGCATAGCAGCGTCCATCCGGACACCCGCGAGCGCGTCCTCGCCGCCGCCAAGGCGCTGGGCTATGTCCCCCATGCGGGCGCGCGCAGCCTGTCGCTGTCGCGCAGCCATGCGATCGGCGTCGTCCTGCCCGACCTCCACGGCGAGTTCTTTTCCGAGATCGTGCGCGGCATGGACCGCGAGGTGACGGCGCGCGGCTATCACCTGCTCCTGTCCAACATGCACGCCGATGCGGAGCGCGCGGCGCTGGCGGTGCGGGCGATGCGCGGGCGGGTCGACGGGCTGATCGTCATGGCGCCGCAGCTCGACGCACAGGCGCTGGCGGAGGCGCTGCCCCCCGAAGTGCCCGCGGTGCTGGTCAACGCCCATCGCGGCCTGGGCCGTGCCGCCCTGCGGGTCGACAATGCCGCCGGGATCGCGGCGAGCGTCGCGCATCTGGTCGGGCTGGGGCGGCGCAGGCTGGTCCATGTCTCGGGCCCGGCGGGCAATGTCGATGCGAGCGAGCGGCGGGACGGGTTCCTGGCCGCGATGGCGCGCCTGGCCCCGGATGTCGAAGCTGTGGTGATCGAGGGGGATTTCCATGAATCCTCGGGCACGGCGGCGGCGGCGACGCTGCTCGCGCGGGACATGCCGTGCGACGGCATCGTCGCGGCGAACGACATGATGGCGCTGGGCGTGCTCGGCGCATTGCGCGGGGCCGGGATCGATGTTCCGGGCGCGGTCGCCGTCACCGGCTTCGACGACGTGCCGCTGGCGCGCTATATGGGGCTGACCACCGTCCGGGCGCCGCTGGCCGGGATGGGCGAGCGCGCGGTGGCGCGGCTGATCGACGCGCTGGAGGGGGGCGGACTGACCCCGGACACGCAGGTCATGGCGACCGAACTGGTGATCCGCGCGACCACCCCGGCGGGGGCGGCATGACCGATCCCAATCCCAATGCGCCGATCAGGACCATCACCATCGTCGGCGGCGGCACCGCCGGGTGGATGACGGCGGCGCTGCTGTCGCGACTGTTCCTCGGGGCCTATACGATCCGCCTGATCGAGTCCGAGGAGATCGGCACGATCGGCGTCGGCGAGGCGACGATCCCCGCGATCCGCACCTTCAACGGCCTGGCCGGGATCGACGAATATGAGATGGTCCGCGCGACCCAGGCGACCTTCAAGCTGGGCATCGAGTTCCGCAACTGGCGCGAACCGGGGCACAGCTATATCCATGGCTTCGGCAAGATCGGGCAGGATCTCTACTGGCTGCACTGTCACCAGTTCTGGCTGAAGGAGGCCGCGCGCGGGCGAGCGAAGCATCTCGACCATTATGCGCTGAACACGCTGGCGGCGCGGATGAACCGCTTCGCCATGCCCGATCCGTCCAATCCCTATTCGCCGATGGCGGACCTGGACTATGCCTATCATTTCGATGCCTCGCTCTATGCGCGCTACCTGCGCGGGCGTGCCGAGGCGGCGGGCGTGGAGCGGATCGAGGGGCGGATCGTCGCGGCCAAGGCGCGCGCCAGCGACGGCTTTCTCGACCATGTCGTGCTGGCCGATGGGCGGACGGTGGACGGCGACCTGTTCATCGACTGCTCCGGAATGCGCGCCCTGCTGATCGGCGAGGCGATGGGCGTCGGCTATGAGGATTGGAGCCAATGGCTGCTCTGCGACCGCGCGCTGGCGGTGCCGAGCGTCCGGGGTGGCGGGCCGCTGACCCCCTATACCCGCTCGACCGCGCATGGCGCCGGGTGGCAATGGCGCATCCCGCTCCAGCACCGCACCGGCAACGGCCATGTCTATGCCAGCGGCTTCACCTCGGATGACGAGGCGGCGGCGACGTTGCTCGCGCATCTCGACACGCCCGCGCTGGGCGATCCGCGCGCGGTCCGCTTCCGCCCCGGCAAGCGTATCCGCGCCTGGGAGAAGAATGTCGTCGCGCTGGGGCTGGCGGGCGGATTCCTGGAGCCGCTGGAGTCGACCAGTATCCATCTGATCCAGACGGGGCTGCTGCGGCTGATCGCGCTGTTTCCGGGGCGCGGTTTCCATGCGGTCGATCGGGAGGAATATAACCGCCAGACCGATTTCGAATATCGCGACGTGCGCGACTTCATCATCGCGCATTACAAGGTGACGAATCGCCAGGACACGCCCTTCTGGCAGTATCTCAAGCATATGGACGTGCCCGACAGCCTGGCCGAACGGATCGCGCTGTTCCGCTCGTCGGCGCGCTTCTTCATGCATGGCAAGGCCGAGCTGTTCCGCGAGGAAAGCTGGGTGCAGGTGCTGCTGGGGCAGGGGCTGGTCGCGCGGCATGACCCGATGGTCGATATGATCCCCGATGCCCAGGCGAGCGACTTTCTGAAGGATGTCGAAGAGGTTATCGCCGAGGTCGCGGCGGCGATGCCCACCCATGAGGCGTTCATCGCCCGCCATTGCCGGGCGCCCGCGCTTCCCGCCGGACTGTGACATTTCCGTAACAGGGAAATCGATATCGGGTGGAACCCGATCACGGTGGTTGTAACCGGTTACGCAGCCAAGTAACCGGTTACACAAGTCCTGAAAGGCTCAGGCGGTCGATGCGCGTCATCGGCTGTCGGGGAACATGACGGGGCACAAGGGATGATCATGGAGGGGATTGAAATGGCATCCAGAATCGATCGTGTGCGTCTCGTCCGCGGGATTTCGGCGATGGCGATGGCCGCGACCCTGGTCGTGAGCGCGCCAGCCCTGGCCCAGGCGACCTCCACCCTGCGCGGCCATGTCGAGGGCGCGGCGGCCGGGACGACGGTCACCATCACCGACCTGACGACGGGCCAGGTCATCAACGGCCGCACCAATGCGGCGGGCGACTATACCATCCCCGGCATCCGCCCCAGCACCTACCGCGTCGCGGTCCAGGGCCAGCCGCCCGAAGAGGTCGTGGTGCCGGTCGGCCAGATCATCACCGCCGATATCGGCGAGCCTGCCGCCACCGCCACCACCGGATCGGCCGACGCGGCCGTCGCCAGCGGCGATGTCGTCGTCACCGGCCGCCGCACCCAGGAGGTGCGCACCGCCGAGGTCTCCACCAACGTCTCGCAGCAGCAGATCGAAAGCCTGCCGCAGAGCGACCGCAACTTCCTGAACTTCGCGGCGCTCGCACCGGGCGTCGCGGTGACGCCGGGACGCGGCAATCGCCAGGTCCAGGCGGGCGGCATCAGCGCCGACAATATCAACGTCTTCATCGACGGCCTGTCCCTGAAGAACCAGGTCAATCACGGCGGCGTCGCGGGCCAGAATTTCAGCCAGGGCAACCCCTTCCCGCAGCTGGCGGTGCAGGAGTTCAAGGTCGACACCCAGAATTTCAAGGCGGAGTACGACCAGGCGGGATCGGCGGTCATCACCGCCGTGACCAAGACCGGCGGCACCTCCTACCATGGTACGCTGTTCGGCGAGTGGCAGCCCAAATCCTTCTACGGCACCAAATATTTCGACCGGCCGGGCCATGCCAACAATATCGACGGGCAGCTTCAGCAGGGCAATTACGACCGCAAGCAATATGGCGCCGATCTGGGCGGCCCGATCATCAAGGACGTGCTGCACATCTATGGCGCGTTCGAGGCGACCGACCAGAAATCGCCGTCGGCGGCGGTGCTGCTCGGCCAGACCAATTCCGCCGACCCGACCCAGAATGTGCCGCAGGCGATCGCCAGCCAGTATAATGGCAGCTATCCGCAGGATTTCAGCCAGCGCCTCTATTTCGGCAAGCTGACCGCCTTCCTGTCCAATGCCGACACCGTCAATTTCAGCGGCTTCTTCCGCCGCGAGAGCAATCTGGCGGACTTTGGTGGCATCGCGGTGCCTTCGCACGGCCATCTGCTCGAGTCGAAGATCGATCTCTACCAGCTCGAATGGAATCATCGCGGCGACCATTGGCTGAACGAGGCGACGATCGCCTATAACAGCGTCTTCAACGGCACGCCGCGCACCGGCACCGGCCCCGAGATCGTGCTGGGCAAGCCCGGCGCCGCCGTGGCGCAGCTCGGCACCAACGGGTTCGAGCAGATCGACAACCAGAAGACCTGGACGTTCAAGGACAATGTGACCTTCTTCGGCGATCGCCATGTCGTGAAGGCGGGCGTCAAGGTGTCGCTGAACGACCTGTCGCGCTCCGAGGACAATCTGGGCAACGGCGCCTATTATTTCACGCCGTCGACCTTCACCTCATTCGAGAATTCGACCCCGCAACAGGCCGCCATCTCGGTCGTGCCGGTGCGCCCCGCCACCGCCAAGGACACGCAGATCGGCCTGTTCATCCAGGACGACTGGACGGTCAACGACCATATCACCATCAATGCGGGCCTGCGCTGGGACTATGAGACCAACGCCAAGAACGACAAGTTCGTCACCCCCGCCGCGATCGCCAATGCGCTGCGCAATTACCAGCCCTGGCAGGCGGCGGGGATCAACCCGGAGGATTACATCTCCACGGGCAGCAACCGGAAACCCTATTGGAAGGCGTTCCAGCCGCGCCTGGGCATTTCCTATGACGTGAACGGCGACCGCGACACCATCTTCTTCGCAGGCGCGGGCCGCTATTACGACCGGCCGCTGTTCATCGCGTCGGGCATCGAGACGGTGAAGGCGCTCTATCAGCAGACGGTCACGCTCAGCTTCTGCGACGGTCCCGGCCAGCCGACCTGCGCCAGCATCCGCGCGGGCAATGGCGGCGCGCTGCCGCCCGCGACGCTGGCCTGGAACAGCGGCTACAAGAACGTCGATACGCTGCGCGCGGCGGCGACCGCGACCGGGGTGGGGGGCGATGTCTGGCTGCTCAACAACAACACCCGGCTGCCCTATTCGGATCAGTTCAACTTCGGCTTCCGCAAGCGGCTGGGCGTCGTCCAGACCTCGGTCACGTTCAGCCACATACGCAGCCACAACATCTTCAAATATGTGCGCGGCAACCGCCTGCCCAGCGGCCAATATACCAGCCAGGGCGATCAGTGGATCGAGGATCTCTTCCCCGCCTCGGGCATCCTGCCCGGCTATAGCGGCAAGCTGAACATCGGGTCGAATGCGGGCAAGGCGGAATATAACGCCATCTACTTCACCGCCGAAAAGCCGTTCGTGACGGGCTCCAAATGGGGCTTTACCGCGACGCTGACGGTGCAGCAGGCCAAGAGCAACGTCGCGCAGGAATTGCAGGGCGATGAATTCTACAATGGCCCGCGCGTCGATGCCTATGGCTGGAACTATGTCGCGGGCGTCGAGAAGTGGCGCTTCGTCGGCACCGGCATCGCCAAGGGGCCGTGGGACACCAAGATCTCGCTGACCGGCACCTTCAGCTCGGGCCCGTCCTTCGGCCAGGTGATCTTCCCGGCCAATCCGCCGGAAAATGCGAACGCCTATGGCAATTTCGGCGGCGTGTTCTGGCCCGACCAGATCGTCGGCTATGCCTCGGTCGATGCGCGCATCTCGAAGAATTTCCACATGCCCTGGGGGCATGATCTGGAGGTCAATTTCGCGGCGTTCAACCTGTTCGACTCGGTCAACCGGACCTACACCGCCTGGGGTGCCGGGTCGGGCGTGAACCCGACCAAGCGGGAGAACGACACGATCGGCGTGCCGCGCTCCTTCCAGGTCGGCGCGCGGTACAAGTTCTGACCGACGCACGGGGAGGCGGTATCGTCATGACGCCCCGCCTCCTCCGCATCGGCGCGTCGCAAAGTCCGGTCGTGGTGGTCGACGACGTGATGGGCGATGTCCCGGCGATCGTTGCCATGGCGGCGGCGCTGGCACCGTTTCCGCCAGCATCGGGCAATGGCTATCCCGGTGTCCGGCGCGTCCTGACACCGGCCGATGGTGCGGGCCATGGCTATGCCACCGCGCTGCTCGAAGCGGTGGCGCCCTTTATCGGCGGCGCGTTCGCGGTGGATCGCTTCGACTGGATCGAGGCCAGTTTCTCGATGATCACCGCCGCGCCCCATGCCCTGTCTCCGGCGCAGTGTATGCCGCATTTCGATTCGATCGATCCGGGCTATCTGGCGGTGCTCCACTATCTGTCCGACACGCCCGGCAGCGGCACCGCCTTCTACCGCCAGCGCGCCACCGCGATCGAACGGGTGGACGCGGCCAATCGCGACGATTTTCTCGCCGCCGCGCGTCGCGCCGGGGCGGCACGGACCGGCTATATCGCAGGCAGCGATACCGCCTATGAGCGGATCGGCATGGTCGAGGCCAGGGTCGACCGCGTCGTCATCTATCAGGGCAGCCTGCTCCATTCGGGGATCATCCCGCCCGACATGCCGCTCAACGCCGATCCGCGTATCGGCCGCCTGACCGCCAACATGTTCGTGCAGGCGCGACCATGATCCTGTCGCTCGGGCTCGCCGCCGCGATCCAGTCCCCCGCCCAGACATATGCCAACCCGGTCGACATCGATTACCGGTATAATTTTGAGCAGGTGAACGAGGGCGTCTCCTACCGCACCGGCGCCGATCCGGTGATCGTGCGGTTCAAAGGGGCCTATTATCTCTTCCTGACGCTGGCCGATGGCTATTGGCACTCGACCGACCTGATCCACTGGCGCTTCGTCACCCCCAGCCGCTGGCCCGCCGAGGGGATCGTCGCGCCCGCCGTGCGGTCGGACGGGGAGCGGTTGCTCATCATGCCCTCGATGACCGGCCAGGGCGCGATCTATGCGACCAGCGATCCGGCGAGCGGCAGGCTCGACTATTTCGTCCGTCGCATGCCGCCGCTGCCCGGCGCGGTGCGATCGGGGTTAGAGGATCGCATCAAGCCGGGGCAGGTGCCCCCCGGCCCCTGGGACCCCGACCTTTTCCAGGACGAGGACAGGCGTTGGTATCTTTATTGGAACTCGTCCAACGTCTTTCCGATCTATGGCGCGCCGGTGCGCTTCGCCGATGGGAAGATGGTCTATGGCACGCCGCGTCGCGCCTTCATCAGGCTCGACCCCGCGCATCATGGCTGGGAGCGGTTCGGCCAGGACCATAGCGGGACGCTGCCCGACGGCACGCCGATCACCCCCTATATGGAAGGCGCGTGGATGACCCGGACGGGCGGGCGATATTATCTGCAATATGGCGCGCCGGGGACCGAGTATAACAGCTATGCGACCGGCACCTATGTCGGGACGTCGCCGATGGGGCCGTTCACCTATGCGCCCTACAACCCGGTCGGGTACAAGCCCGGCGGCTTCGTCCAGGGGGCGGGGCATGGCAACAGCTTCCAGGACGCGCATGGCAATTGGTGGAACACCGGCACGCCGTGGATCGGCTATAACTGGACGTTCGAGCGGCGCATCGGGCTATGGCCCGCTGCGTTCGAGGCTGATGGCCAGATGCATGTCTCGACCCGTTTCGGCGATTTCCCGCATTATGTGCCGCGCGGCCGCGTTACCGATCCCGAGGCGTTGTTCACCGGATGGATGCTGCTGTCCTATCGCAAGCCCGTGGTGGCGAGCGGGGCGGTGGCCGGGCACCCGGCAAGCGACGCGACCGATGAGAATCCCCGCAGCTTCTGGCTGTCGCCCAGCAAGGCGGCGGGCGCGACGCTGACCGTCGATCTGGGCGCGGTGAAGACGGTGCGCGCGGTGCAGGTCAATTTCGCCGATTACCAGGCGGGGCGCTTCGGCGATGCGCCGGACATCTATACCGAATTCCGGCTGGAGCATTCGCGCGATGGCCGCCATTGGCACCCGCTCGCCCGGACCGAGGCGCCGCGCCGCGACCGGCCCAACGCCTATTTCGCGCTCCCCGCGGCCGTGCGGACCCGCTATGTCCGCTATGTCCACGGCCATATCGGCGGCGCGCATCTGGCGATCAGCGACCTGAGGGTATTCGGCCGCGCCGACGGGCCCGTGCCCGCCGCGCCCGTGCTGGTCGAGGCCAGGCGCGAGGCGGACAGCCGCGATGCAACGATCCGCTGGCGGCGGGTGCCGGGCGCGGTCGGCTATAATGTCCGCTGGGGCATCCGGCCCGACCGGCTGTATCTGAGCTATCAGCTGTTCGCGGACCGGGTCGCGGGCGGTGAGGCCGCCACGCTCCCCTTGCGCGCGCTGACCAGCGGCCAGCCTTATTATGTCGCGGTCGAGGCGTTCGATGAAAACGGCGTGTCCCCGCTCAGCGCGGTCGCGCCGATGTGACGCGCCAGCACCGCCCGCTGCGACGCAGACGGATGCCAGTCGCTCGCCAGCAGGCCGTGCTCGCCGAACAGCGCGTCGATCAGCCCCGCCTCGCCCGCGCTTTGCCACAGTGCCGCCAGTTCGGCCGAGCGCGGATCGGGGGAGGCGGGATGCTCGCGCCGGATGAAGCGCAGCCAGGCGCCCAGCGCGGCCAGCGTCGCGGGCATGTCGGTGCCCCGCGGCGCATGATCCGCCAGCGAGCCGAGCCAGCGCGGCCCGACCTTTTGCGACCCGTCGCTCGCGATCTGCGACAGGCGATGCGCCAGCGACGGATTGGCGAAGCGCGCCAGCAGCGCATCGGCATAGGCGTCCAGATCCTGCCCCCGGGCCGGGGTGAAGCCGGTCGCCGCCTCGGCCCGCATCAGCGTCTCGACCAGCGGGCGGATGACGGGATCGGCGATCGCCTGATGGACATAGTCATGCCCCCGCTCCAGCCCGAGATAGGCCAGCGCCGAATGCGCGCCGTTGAGCATACGCAGCTTGGCGGTTTCATAGGGCGCGACATCTGCGACGAAGGTTGCACCACCCGCATCCCAGCGCGGTCGGTCGGCGGCGAAATCATCCTCGATCACCCATTGGCGATAGGGTTCGGTGACGACGGCCGCCGCGTCGCGCAGGCCCAGCATCGCCTCGACCCGGTCGAGATCGGTATCGGTCACGGCGGGGACGATGCGGTCGACCATGGTGTTGGGCGCGCGCCATTCGCGCTCGAACCAGTCGCGCTCGGCCGCCAGTCCCTGATGATCGAGAAAGGCCGCCACGCCGCCATGCAGCACCCGGCCATTGTCGGGCAGATTGTCGCAACTGACCAGCGTCAGCGGCCCCAGCCCCGCAGCGCGCCGCGCCGTCACCGCGCGGGCCAGATGGTGATAGATGCTGTTGCCGTCCGCCGCGATGCCCGACAGGTCGGTGCCGCCGCCGGGCCGCCGCCAATAGCCCTTTTCGGTTACGGTCAGCGTCACCACCCGCGTATCGGCGGCGGCGAGCAGCGCGGCCAGCCGGGTGGGCGCCTTCGCGACCGCGCTGACCTCCCGCACCGCGCCGATCAGGCGGACGGCCTCGCCCTCCGCCGAGCGATCGGTGACGGTATAGAGCCCGTCCTGCGGGGCGAGCGCATCGCATACCCCCGAGGAGCGCAGCGAGGCGCTGGCGATCGCCCAGTCGCGATCCCCCGCCGCCATGGCATCGTCGGTATAGACCGCCTGATGCGCCCGGTGGAACGCGCCCAGGCCCAGATGGACGATGCCGATCCTCTGCGCATCGCGGTCATAGCCGGGGCGCGCGACCGCCTGGGGCAAGGCCGCGACCTGCGTGGCATTCAACCGGGGCGTGCTCACAGCCGGTACGCCGATCGCACGAGACCGCTGGTCAGCGCATGGGCCAGTTCCACCGCTTCATCCTCTTCCAGCCGGTGCTCGGCGACCAGCCGCGCCAGGAAGCCGCAATCGACGCGCCGCGCGACGTCGTGCCGCGCCGGGATCGACAGGAAGGCGCGGGTGTCGTCGTTGAACCCGACCGTGTTGTAGAAGCCCGCCGTCTCGGTCGTCATCTCGCGGAACCGGCGCATCCCCTCGGGGCTGTCGTGGAACCACCAGGCGGGGCCCAGCTTCAGGCAGGGATAATGGCCCGCCAGCGGCGCCAGCTCGCGCGCATAGACGCTTTCGTCCAGCGTGAAGAGGATGATGGTCAGGTCGCGTTCGTTGCCGACCACGTCGAGCATGGGCTTGAGCGCATGGACATAATCAGTGCGCATCGGCAGGTCGGCGCCCTTGTCGCGACCATGGCTGGCGAACAGCGCGGCATTGTGGTTGCGGAACGATCCGGGATGGATCTGCATCACCATGCCGTCGGCGACGCTCATCTTCGCCATCTCGGTCAGCATCTGCGCACGGAACAGCTCGGCATCGGCCGGGGTCCAGGTGCCGCCGACGATCCGTGCGAACAGTGCCTCGCACTCCGCTCTCGACAGGTTGGCGGTCGCGGCAGTGGGATGGCCATGATCGGTCGCGGTCGCGCCCATATCGCGGAACGCCGCGCGGCGCTTGGCATGGGCGGCGAGATAGCCCGACCAGCTATGCACGTCCTCGCCGGTCAGCTCGGCGAAACGCTGCATCGCGCCCGCGAACTGCTCATGCTCGACATCGATCACGCTGTCAGGGCGATAGGTGGTGATGACCCGCCCCTGCCACCCCGATTCGCGGATCGCGCGGTGATGCGGGAGCGCATCGTCGGCTCCTTCGGTGGTGGCGAGGCAGTCGATCCGGAACCGCTCGAACAGCGCGCGCGGGCGGAAGGCCTCGGTCGCCAGCGTCTCGCCGATCGTGTCGAAATACAGGTCGGCCGTTGCCGCCTCCAGCGCGACCGGCATGCCGAACACCTCGGCAAAGACATGGTCGAGCCACATGCGCGACGGCGTGCCGCGGAACAGATGGTAATGGCTGGCGAACAGCGCCCAGGCCGCGCGCGGATCGGTGGCGGGGCGACCCGCCTTGCTGGGGATGGCCAGATCGTCGAGCGCGATCCCCTGGCTGTAGAGCATCCGGAAGATATAGTGATCGGGCGCCAGCAACAGCTCGGTCGCATCGCGCCAGGGTGCATCGGTCGCGAACCAGCGCGGATCGGTATGACCATGCGGGCTGACGATCGGCAGGTCGGCGACCTCGGCGTACAGGGTGCGCGCGATGCCGCGAATGGTCGGGTCGGCGGGGAACAGCCGGTCGGGATGAAGATTCAGCGGGCGGGTCATGCCGCCATCTCCTGCACGGAGTCTCGGGTCAGGCCCAGCATCGCGGCAATTCCTCTCTCCGCCCCGCGCAGCTCCGCCAGTCCGCGCATCCGGCCCAGCAGCGAATAGCCCGGATTGGCCTGGCGATGAAGGTCGTCCATCATGCGGTGGCCGTGATCGGGGCGCATCGCGATGGCACGGCCCTGGTCGTGCGACAGCTCGACCACTGCGCGGACGACTTCGATCATGCGCGCATCGCCGCCCAGATGCTCGGCCTCGTGGAAATTGCGCTCGCCCGCTTCCCAGGCGACCGCGCGCAGATGGAGAAAGTCGATCCGCTCGCCAAAGCGGCGGACCATGGCGGGCAGGTCGTTGTCGGGCCGCGCGCCGAACGACCCCGTGCAGAAGCACAGCCCGTTGGCGAGGGAGGGGACGGCGGCAAACAGCCGGGCAAGATCGTCTGCGGTGCTGACCACGCGCGGCAGGCCGAAAATGGGGAAGGGGGGATCGTCGGGATGGACGACCAGGGTGATGCCGACCTCCTCGGCGATCGGGCAGACCGCGCGTAGAAAGGCGACATGATTGGCACGCAGCTGTTCGGCGTCGATCCCGGCATAGCTGTCGATCGCGCGCAGGAAGGCGGGCGAGTCGAAGCTCTCCTCGCTGCCCGGCAATCCGGCAATGATCGTGCGCTCGAGCCGGTGGCGCTCCTCGGCGCTCATGCCCTCGAACCGCGCGGCGGCGGCGGCGCGGACCTGGGGCGAATAATCGGCCTCTGCCCCCGGTCGGCGCAGTATATGGATGTCATAGGCCGCCACCGCCGCCCATTCGAAGCGCAAGGCGGTCGCGCCGTCGGGCAACCGCCAGTCGAGATCGGTCCGCGTCCAGTCGAGCAGCGGCATGAAATTATAGGTGACGGTGCGCACCCCCTCCGCCGCCAGATGGCGCAGGCTGTCGCCATAAGCCTGGATCAGCGCATCGGTCATCTCGCCGCGCTTGATCGCGTCGTGGACCGGCAGGCTCTCGACCACGGTCCAGCCCAGCCCGGCCGCCTCGATCATGTGCCGCCGCTCGGCGATGGCGGCGCGCGGCCAGACCTCTCCATTGGGGATTTCGTGCAGCGCGGTTACCACTTCGGTGGCGCCCGCCTGGCGGATATGGGACAAGGGCACGGGGTCGGCCGGGCCGAACCACCGCATTGTCTGGGTCATGAACATGTCGCCATCCTCTCCAGCGGACATCAAGCTGCTTTGGGTGATGCGGTAGCAGCAATGATTCTGATAGACCAGTTTTGTAGAATTGGCCTTGCCAGTCTTTCAAGACCGGTAGGGCATAAAAGAGGAGAGGAAGCTTCATGCGGATCGTCGTGGTCGGGGAAGGAATGATCGAGCTGTCGCGCGCCGGTGCGCAGGACTGGCGGCTGGGCCATGGCGGCGACACGCTGAACACCGCGATCCATCTGGCGCGCATGGGGCGCGACGTGCGGTACGTCACCGCGCTGGGCGAGGATCCGTTCAGCGCGACGCTGCGCCACGACTGGGCGGGCGAGGGGATCGACACCTCGCTGATCCAGAGCGATCCGACGCGGATGCCGGGCCTGTATGCGATCACCACCGACGCGGCGGGCGAGCGCAGCTTTGCCTATTGGCGCGGGCAGAGCGCGGCGCGCCGCACCTTGTCGCTGCCCGGCAGCGACGCGGTGCTGGCCGAGGTGGAAGGGGCGGATCTGCTGCTCTTTTCGCTCATCACCATGGCGATCCTCGAGCCCGAGGGGCAGGATCGGCTGATCGCGCTGGCCGAGCGGGTGCGCGCGCGGGGTGGCCGGGTGGCGTTCGACGGCAATTACCGCCCCCGGCTGTTCCCCGACCAGCCGACCGCGCAAGCCGCGTGCCGCCGCGCGGTCGCGGTGTGCGACATCGGCCTGCCGACGCTGGAGGACGAGACGATGCTGGAGGGCACGCGCTCGGCCGAGGGGGTGCAGGCGCGCTGGCAGGGGCTGGGCGCGCGCGAGGTCGTGGTCAAGCTGGGGGCCGAGGGGTGCCTGCTGGCGAGCGGGCTGGTGCCGCCGCCCGAACGGCTGTCGCCGCGCGATACCAGCGGCGCGGGCGATGCGTTCAATGCCGGGTATCTGGCCGCGCGGCTCGACGGGCTGGCCCCGGCCGAGGCGGCGCTGTGCGGGCACCGGCTGGCGGGATGGACGGTGATGCGGCCCGGCGCGATCCCGCCGCGCGATGCCGACATGCCGGGCTGACGCCTTCGGGCTGGTCGGCCCTGGTCGGGGGTGGAGCGTGCCAAATGGCGGCCATCCCCATCGTCATCCCAGCGCAGGCTGGGATCTCTGGCGGAGGATTCCCTTCCCGCGCCAAAGGCCCCAGCCTGCGCTGGGGCGACGATCAGGAATCAGACCGCGTAGCGCTCCCGATGCGCGGCGATGCGGGCGCGGGCCTGTTCCATTTCGTGCACTTCGGTCGCGGCCAGGATCGCATCGAGCACATTGGTCAGATGCTGGCGCATCGCCGCCCGCGCGGCGTCTGCATCGCGCGCGATCAGCGCGTCGAGGATCGCGACATGGTCCTCCAGCCGGGGGACGACGCCCGCGCCATGCGCCTTGTCGCTAAGCAGCCGATATTGCGGCGAGCGTTCGCGGGCGTTCCACAGCAGCTCGACCATCGCGACCATCGCGCTGTTCTGCGTCGCGCGCGCGATCGTTTCGTGGAACCGCCGGTCGGCCAGCTCGGCGCGCTCCAGATCGGGGTCGTGCAGCGCGTCGGTCAGCGTGCGCAATTCGGCCAGCGTCGCATCGTCGATGCGGGTGGCCGCCAGCGCGCAGACCTCGCTCTCGATCGTGCGGCGCGCCTCCAGCAGCTCGAAGGGGCCGATATCGGTCTGGCCCGGTTCGCCGCCATGCGGGGTGGCGGCCGTCACATAGACGCCCGATCCCATCCGCACCTCGACCAGACCGTCGAGTTCGAGCGCGATGATCGCCTCGCGCACCGTGGGGCGGGACACCGCATGCGCCTGCGCCAGGTCGCGCTCGGACGGCAGGCGCTGGCCCACCGCATAGTCGCCGGCCGTGATTTGCGCGCCGATCTCGCGCGCGATCCGCTCGTACAAGCGGCCATTGTCGGGCTTTTTTGCCATGGCCAAGCCTATGCGGCCTGACCGCCCGCTGCAAGCCGGGCAAGAGGCGCATAACGAAAAGGGGGCCGGAACCGAAGTCCCGACCCCCTGATCTGTCAGCCTGACGGCTGCGGCGAGGATTACGCGCCCGGAACTTCCGAGACGTTCACCTTGATGCCGCGGCCCATCGTCGACGAGACGGCGATCTTGCGGACATACTTGCCCTTCGCGCCCGACGGCTTGGCCTTGATGAGAGCGTCGACCAGCGCGTCGAAGTTCGCGCGCAGATCCTCCGCCGGGAACGACGCCTTGCCGATGCCCGAGTGGATGATGCCGGCCTTTTCGACGCGGTATTCGACTTGGCCGCCCTTGGCCGCCTTGACGGCTTCGGCGACGTTCATGGTCACGGTGCCCAGCTTCGGGTTCGGCATCAGGCCCTTGGGGCCCAGCACCTTGCCGAGGCGACCGACGACGCCCATCATGTCCGGGGTCGCGATGCAGCGGTCGAAGTCGATGGTGCCGCCCTGGATGGTTTCCATCAGGTCCTCGGCGCCCACGACGTCGGCGCCAGCGGCGCGTGCTTCGTCGGCCTTCGCGCCCTTGGCGAACACGCCGACGCGAACGGTCTTGCCGGTGCCCTTGGGCAGGGTGACGACGCCGCGCACCATCTGGTCGGCGTGACGCGGGTCAACGCCCAGGTTGACGGCGACTTCGATCGTTTCGTCGAACTTCGAGGTCGCGTTGGTGCGCGCCAGCGTGATCGCTTCGTCGATGCCGTGCAGCTTCTCGGAGTCGATCTGGACGGCCTTCTGCTTCTTGGTCAGCTTCGCCATGATCTTAGCCCTCCACCACTTCGAGGCCCATCGCGCGGGCGGAGCCTTCGATGATCTTGGTCGCGGCCTCGATATCGTTGGCGTTCAGGTCCTTCATCTTGACCTGGGCGATTTCCTCGAGCTTCGAGCGCGCGATCTTGCCCGCCGACACCTTGCCCGGCTCCTTCGAGCCCGACTTCAGGTTGGCCGCCTTCTTGATGAGGTAGGTCGCAGGCGCGGTCTTCGTCTCGAACGAGAACGAACGGTCGGCATAGACGGTGATGACGGTGGGCAGAGGCGTGCCCTTCTCGACTTCGCCGGTCTGCGCGTTGAACGCCTTGCAGAATTCCATGATGTTCACACCGCGCTGACCCAGCGCCGGGCCGATCGGCGGCGAGGGGTTGGCGGCGCCTGCAGGGACCTGCAGCTTGATATAGCCGGTAATCTTCTTTGCCATGTCACTCTCTTTTCGAGTCTAGCGGTCGTGACGGGCACGCAAGGCATAGGCCAGCGCACCCTCCCGCAAGGGTTCCGTCGCATGATGCTAGGGAAGCGCGGGCCGATAGCCGAAAATAGGGGGAATGGCAAGGCGACTCCGCCCTCACCTCCGTTCGCACTGAGCGAAGTCGAAGTGCACGGGATTCCATCTGCCGAAAGGGCAGGGCGTGGGCTTCGGCTGCGCTCAGCCTGAACGGCGGTTTGGGAGCGGGTCTGGATACGAAAAGGGCCGGTGGCGTCGCCGCCCCGGCCCTTTTCGTCGGACGATCCGAACTTATTTCGAGCGTTCGACCTGCTCGAAATCCAGTTCCACCGGGGTCGCGCGACCGAAGATCGACACCGACACCTTGACCTTGGACTTGTCGAAATCCAGTTCCTCGACCACGCCGTTGAAGCTGGCGAAGGGGCCTTCCAGCACCTTGACCGCGTCGCCGATCTCGTAATCGACCTTGACCTTGTGCTTCGGGGCGGCGGCCTCTTCCTTGGAGTTCAGCATCCGCGTGGCTTCGCTTTCGCTGATCGCCTGCGGCTTGCCCATCGCGCCCAGGAAGCCGGTCACCTTCGGCGTGTTCTTGACCAGGTGATAGACCTGGTCGTTCATGTCGAGCTTGGCCAGCACGTAACCGGGCATGAACTTGCGCTCGACCGCGATCTTCTTGCCGCGACGGGCCTCGGTCACGGTTTCGGTCGGCACCTCGATCTGCGCGACGAGATGGTCGAGGCCCAGACGGGTCGCCTCGGCCATGATCGAATCGCGGACCTTGCCCTCGAAACCGGAATAAGCGTGGATGATGTACCAGCGCGCCATGGGAACCCTTTTACTTCGCGAGCGACAGCAGGGTGCGGACCAGCGTCTCGAAGAACGAGTCGACCGCCAGGAAGAAGATGGCCAGGATCGTGGTCATCACGACCACCATCACGCCGGTCATCACCGTCTCGCGCCGCGTCGGCCAGACGACCTTCTTGGTCTCGGTCTTGACCTGGTTGAAGAATTCGATGGGGGTCGTCTTCGCCACTCGTGCCGTTCCCGCACCTGCGTTGAAATACTGTCAGCGAGGCATGGGGCCGCCGTCGCTGACCCAAGGGGTCTGCGACGAAAGGTCCGTCCGCGCTGTTCGGATGGGAACGCGATGTAGCCGTGGCTTGGTCAAAAGGCAAGGGTAGCGGCGGGATGGGGCTTTCGGGGGCACGCGAAGCCGCGATGGCGCGAAGGTTTTTGGTTCGCGCGGAGACGCGGAGACGCGGAGATTTTTGTGGTTCGCGCAGAGGCGTGGAGGGCGCAGAGGGGGAGCGGCAGGCTCTTGTTACCTCTCTCTCGAACCTCCGTTCGGCCTGAGCGTAGTCGAAGGCCAAGGGAAGGAGACGCCTAAGGACTTCGAGCCGCAGGCTCAACGAACGCTGGCGCGTTCCGCCCGCGTGACGGGCATCATCCCATGGCCTTCGACTACACTCAGGCTGAACGGAGGGGGGGTAATGCCCCACTCTTTCTCTCCGCGCCTCCGCGCCTCCGCGCGAACCAACCTTCTTTCCTCTTCGCGCCGTCGCGCCTTCGCGTGAACAATCAACAGCAACGCCCACCATTCTTGCCACCGTACCGCGCCTGTTGCCGCTCGCGGAAAAACGTCACCTCGTCCATCGGCTCCCGGTCGGGATGCCTGGCCGCCATATGCGCCCGATAGGCGTCATAGCTCGGCATCCCGACCATGGCATTGCCGATCTCACGCAGGCGGGCGAGCCAGCTCATTCGGCCGCCGCCATTTCGGGCGGGATCTCGCTGATGCTCGGCCGGTCTATCCGGCGGGCGATCAGGCAGGTGCGGACCGCATAGACCAGGATCGCCAGCACCACGCCCAGGAAGATCGCGCACAGCCCCGCATCGATCCGGTCGTTGAAGACGATCCGCCCCATCTCCGCCATGGTCTTGGCGGGGGGCAGCACCTTGCCCGACGCGGCGGCGCTGGCGAATTTATCGGCATGCGCCAGGAAACCGACGCGCGGGTCGGCGGAGAAGATCTTCAACCACCCGGCAGTCAGCGTGCAGGCGAGCAGCCAGACGGTCGGCACCACGGTGATCCAGGCGTAACGGTCCTTCTTCATGCGGAACAGCACGACCGTCGCCAGCATTAGCGCGACGGCGGCCAGCATCTGGTTGGAGATGCCGAACAGCGGCCACAGCGTGTTCACCCCGCCCAGCGGATCGGTGACGCCCTGGTAGAGGAAGAAGCCCCAGGCCGCGACGCACAAGGCCGTCGCGATCAGGCCCGGCGCGACCTTGCTCGATCCCCGGAAGCTGGGGACGGCGAGGCCGATCAGGTCCTGGAGCATGAACCGCCCGGCGCGGGTCCCTGCATCCACGGCGGTCAGGATGAACAGCGCCTCGAACAATATGGCGAAGTGATACCAAAAGGCCTTCATCGCCTGTCCGCCGAACAGGTGGCTGAAGATTTCCGCCATCGCCACCGCCAGCGTCGGTGCTCCCCCTGCGCGCGAAATGATCGTATGCTCGCCGACGTCGCGCGCGACCTGCGACAGCGTATCGGCCGAGATGGGAAAGCCCATCGCGGTCACGGCGGCGGCGGCGCTGGCCGGGTCGGTGCCCAGTACGGCGGCAGGCGCGTTCATCGCGAAATAGACGCCCGGATCCAGGATCGAGGCGGCGACCAAGGCCATGATCGCCACCGCGCTCTCCATCAGCATCGCGCCGTACCCGATGAACGGTGCGTCCCTCTCGCTGGCGATCAGCTTGGGGGTGGTGCCGCTGGCGATCAGCGCGTGAAAGCCCGACACCGCGCCGCAGGCAATGGTGATGAACAGGAAGGGGAAGAGCGGCCCCGCCCAGACCGGCCCGCTGCCGTCGATGAATTGGGTCAGCGCGGGCATCTTCAGCGGCGGCGCCATGATGACGATGCCGATCGCCAGCGCCACGATCGCGCCGATCTTGAGAAAGGTCGAGAGGTAATCGCGCGGTGCGAGCAGCAGCCACACCGGCAGCACCGAGGCGACTGCGCCATAGCCGATCAGCAGGAAGCAGAGCTGGACCGGCGTGAAGGTAAATAGCGGCGCGAGGACGGCCGACTCGGCGATCGACTGGCCATAGACGATGGCGAGGATCAGGCCGATGAAGCCGATGATCGACACCTCGCCGATCTTTCCCGGCCGCACCCAGCGGGTATAGCCGCCCATCAGCATCGCCAGCGGCACGGTCGCCGTCACGGTGAACAGCCCCCAGGGGCTTTCCGCCAGCGCCCGCACGACGATCAGCGCCAGCACGGCCAGGATGATGACCATGATCATGAAGGCGCCGAACAGCGCGATGGTGCCCGCCACGGGGCCCATCTCCATGCGGATCAGCTCGCCCAGCGAGCGCCCGTCGCGCCGCATCGACAGGAACAGGACCAGAAAATCCTGCACCGCCCCGGCCAGCACGACGCCCGCCAGAATCCACAAGGTGCCCGGCAGATAGCCCATCTGCGTCGCCAGCACCGGCCCGACCAGCGGCCCCGCGCCCGCGATCGCGGCAAAGTGGTGGCCGAACAGCACCGTCCGGTCGGTCGCGACATAGTCCAGCCCGTCGGCGCGACGAATGGCGGGGGTGGGGCGGCTGGGGTCGATGCCGATCACCCGCGCGATGAACAGCGCATAATAACGATAGGCGATCAGATAGACCGAGACCGCGGCCGCGACGATCCACAGCGCGTTGATCGGCTCGCCGCGCACCGTCGCCACGACGCCCAAGGCGCCCGCTCCGACGATCGCCAGCGCGATCCAGGGGAGGTGTTTCGTCATGCCCTGTCCGGTCCTCTTGTTATGCTTTTTATCGATCTTCTACCCCCTGGGGGCGGGCGTGCCAGCCCTGAATATGCCGATGGGGATTTTTGCCGGGGCCGCCGGAATCGATTGCGGGCGTGCGCATCGACATGCCAAGCTGCACGCCATGGAACCGACGCGGCGGTGGATGATCGGCGGGCTGGCGATGGGCGCGCTTCTCGGTGCGACGCGGCCGATGGGGAGTGGACAGGTGACGGACGATCTTTCCCACCTCACGCCCGAACAGCGCACCCGCTATGAGGCGATGCACCAGCGGACGATGGCGGCGCTGACCTATGAGCGGATCACCGTGCCCGGCCGGAACGCGCTGGCGGAGTGGGAGCGGCTCAAAGGCGCCGGGCGTGGCTGGCCGGTGGTGATCGGCGGGGACGAGGATCTGGAGCGGATCGCCGAACAGCTCTCGATCGATGACCCGGCCATGTCGGGCGCGCCCGCGAACCGCCCGGCTCCGCGCACGCCGGCCCAGATCGTCGCGGCGGCCGACGCCCTTCGTTTTTCGGCGGATTTCCACCGTTGGTCCAAGGAGAATGGCGGGGAGGATTTGCGGGCCCCGGTCGGCGAATGGCCCAGGGACGTCGGGGACGGTCCCGAAGAGCCGGGATTGTTCGTCATCGAGGACGGGGCATCCGGCCAGGTTCGTGACCGGGTGCACATCATGATGCTGCCGACCTCGCACGCGTGGGAAGCGCCCGCCTATCTGCGCTGGGGCAACTGGAACGCCTGTCCGCCGTCCGAATATCATGTCGCGGCGCTGCACGACTGGAATCGGCGCTATGGCGCCGAACTGGTCGGGCTCAACGGCGATACGATGAACATCCGGGTCCGGACCCGGCCGAAGGACCGGGCGGAGGGGCTGGGGCTGGCGCGCGAACTGTATGAATATTGCCCCGACATCATCGAGCAGGGGGCGGGCACGCTGTCCAACCTGGCCGCCGGATTGATGACGTCGAACTGGTGGTTCTTCTGGTGGGACTGACGGCATAGCGCGCGCCCGGCGCTTCACCTTGGCACGGTCCCGTCATCGCACCCTCCGGCGGGCCTGCCGCAACTTACCCCTTGCCCAGCCGCCCGGTCCGGGGTGAAAGGCGGACATGGTCAGTCCTTCCTCCTCCCCGCTCGTCGTCGGCATCGGCGGCACGATCGGCAGCGTCTCCTCGACCGAGCGTGCGCTTCGCATTGCGATGACGGCCGCCGCCGACGAGGGGTTCCGCACCCATGTCTTCGGCGGCGAGGATCTGGCGCGCCTGCCGCTCTACAATCCTCGCGCGGCCGAGCGGACCGAGGCGGAGCGGGTCTTTGTCGAGACGGTGCGACAGGCCTCGGCCATCATCATCGCCAGCCCGGGCTATCATGGCAGCATCTCGGGGCTGGTGAAGAACGCGCTCGACCTGCTCGAAGAAACGGCGAAGGACGAACGCCCCTATCTGGCCGATCTGCCGGTCGGGCTGATCGCGACCGCCTATGGCTGGCAGGCGACGGGTTCGACCATCGCGGCGCTGCGCTCGATCGTCCATGCGCTGCGCGGCTGGCCGACGCCCTTTGCGGCGGCGGTGAATTCGCAACAGACGCGGTTCGATGAGGATGGCCGGATCAACGATGCCTCGGTGGAGGGGCAATTGCGGTTGGTCGGCCAGCAGGTCGCCCGCTTCGCACCGCTGGCAGGGACGATTCGCGCGTCGAATTGAGCGGCGCTAGCGCACACAAATTTTGTTCACGCGAAGCCGCAAAGATTTTGATTTCGCGCGGAGGCGCGGAGGGCGCCGAGATAGATCAATCGCGTGCGACCGCGCGCAATCCTTTCTTCGATCATATGAGGAAGAAGGACTGCGTCACCCAAAGCGTACGACATCTCCGCGTTCTCTGCGCCTCCGCGCGAACCCTCCTCTTTCTTCTCGCGCCCTCGCGGCCTCGCGCGAAATGAAGATTACCCCAGCCGTCCCGTCACCAGCGCGGCAATCTCGTCGGCGATCTCCGCCGGATCGCGCAAATTCCCATGCGCCACGGTCGACACCGTCGCCCATTCGCCCAGCATCGCGCCGTCCGCCATCGCGGCATAGTTGGCCCGGACCCGCGCCTGGAGCCCCAGATCGGCCTCATAGGCATCATAGGTCTCGTCGGTATAGCTGCGCTTGCGCTTGCGGGCGATCAGGTCGCGCGCGACGGTCAGCGGCGTGTCGAGATAGACCGACAGATGCGGCGCGGGCAGGCGGAACTGCACCGTCTCCAGCCGTTCGATCCATTGCAGCAGCGCCTCGGCCTGTTCGGGGGGCACCTGCGCCGCCTGATAGGCCATGTTGGACGCGATATAGCGGTCGAAGACGATGACGTCGTGGCGCTCGGCCAGCGCGATCAGGTGCGGGCGCGATTCGAATCGGTCGAGCGCATAGAGCGTCGCCGCCGTCTCGGGCGCGGCGGCATGGGGCAGGCGCCCTGCCAGATATTCGCCCAGCGCCCAGCCGCCGATCGTGTCGCCGTAACGCGGAAAGGACAGCGCCGCCGCCGACAGGCCCGCCGCGTTCAGCCGCTTGGTGACGGCGGCCGTCGCGGTCGCCTTGCCGGCGCCATCGGCTCCTTCGATCGCCAGGAGAAAGGCCATCTCAGCCGCGCAGGCGTTCGTGGTGGCGGATCACCTCGTCGATGATGAAGCGCAGGAATTTCTCGGAAAATTCGGGGTCCAGCTGCGCATCGATCGCCAGTTGCCGAAGCCGGGCGATCTGCGCTTCCTCGCGACCCGGATCGGCGGGGGGCAGGCCGTTCTTAGCCTTATATTCGCCAACCGCCTGCGTCACCTTGAACCGTTCGGCCAGCATGAAGACGAGCGCGGCATCGATATTGTCGATCGACTGGCGATAGCCGGTCAGCACGGTGTCGGACATGGTGGACGTGTCTCCCTCTGGCGCGTGGGCTCGCGCAATTTCGCGCGCGTCCTTTCGCGCTTAGGCTTGCGTTCGGCAAGCGTTGTCGCCAGAGGCTCTTACCTGCCCATGACCGTAACCGCCACCCGCCTCGCCAAGCCCGCGCCCTCGCTGGACACGATGATCCGGCTGGTGGCCGACGACATGAATCAGGTCAATCAGGTGATCATCGACCGGATGCGGTCGGAGATTCCGCTGATCCCGCAACTGGCCGGTCATCTGATCGCGGGCGGGGGCAAGCGGATGCGCCCGATGCTGACGCTCGCGAGCGCGCAGCTGCTCGGCTATCAGGGGACCAGCCACCATGTGCTGGCCGCGGCGGTGGAGTTCATCCACACCGCGACGCTGCTGCACGACGACGTGGTCGACGGCTCCGACCTGCGGCGCGGGCGGCGGACGGCCAACATCATCTGGGGCAATCCGGCGAGCGTGCTGGTGGGCGACTTCCTGTTCAGCCGCTCCTTCCAGCTGATGGTCGATGCGGGCAGCCTGAAGGTGCTGAACATCCTGTCGGGCGCCTCGGCGGTGATCGCCGAGGGCGAGGTGAACCAGCTGACCGCGGTGCGGCAGGTGGGCCTGCCCGAAGAGCGTTACCTCTCGATCATCGACGCCAAGACCGCCGCGCTGTTCGCCGCCGCCTGCCGCATCGCGGCGGTCGTCGCCGAGCGGCCCGAGGCGGAGGAGCTGGCGCTGGAAGCCTATGGCCGCAACCTGGGCATCGCGTTCCAGCTGATCGACGATGCGATCGACTATGTCTCCGACGCCGGAACCATGGGCAAGGATGCGGGCGACGATTTCCGCGAGGGCAAGATGACCCTGCCGGTGATCCTGGCCTATGCCCGCGCCAATGACGAGGAGCGCCAGTTCTGGAAGGACGCGGTCGAGGGGCGGCGCACCTCGGACGAGGACTTCGCCCATGCCATCGCACTGGTCCGCAAGAGCCGTGCGGTGGACGACACGATGGCGCGCGCGCGCCATTATGGCGGGCTGGCGATCGAGGCGATCAAGGGATTTGCCGATAGCCCCGCGAAGAGCGCGATGATCGAAGCGGTCGAGTTCGCGGTCGCACGAGCGTATTGAATCCCTTTTACCCCGGCGAAGGCCGGGGCCCAGTCGCGGTGAATTTGCGAGGGCGCTGGGCGGTTTGCCTTCCCCGCGTTGCGTGGCGCGCCTCCGGCTTGGTCGACCCTGGGCCCCGGCCTTCGCCGGGGAACGGCCTTGCTGACAATGCACCCCACCTCCGTTCAGCCTGAGCGTAGTCGAAGGCCAAGGGAAAGCCTGTCCGCTGGGCAAATGCCCAGGCATGGGCTTCGACTTCGCTCAGCCTGAACGGGGGAAGGGGAATTGGGGCGAAGTCCTTCACCCCGCCCGCCAAACCCCGTATCGCGAGCCGATGACCTTACCCGTCACCGCCGTCCTGCCCGACCTGTTGACCGCGCTCGCGGCCGCTCCCAACGCCGTCCTTGTCGCGCCGCCGGGCGCGGGCAAGACCACCGCCGTCGCGCCCGCTCTCCTCGACCAGCCCTGGTGCACCGGGGAGGTCCTGCTCCTCTCCCCCCGCCGCCTTGCCGCCCGCGCCGCCGCCGAACGCATGGCCGCGCTGGCCGGGGAGCCGGTCGGCCGCACCTTCGGCTATGCCACCCGCATGGATACTAGGGTCAGCGCCGCGACCCGCGTGACCGTGGTGACCGAGGGCATCTTCGTCGCGCGCATCCAGGCCGATCCCGAGCTGGCGGGCGTATCGGCGGTGCTGTTCGACGAGGTGCATGAACGCAGCCTCGACGGCGATTTCGGCCTCGCGCTGGCGCTGGATGCGCAAGCGGGCCTGCGTCCCGACCTGCGGCTGGTCGCGATGTCGGCGACGCTCGATGGCCGCCGCTTTTCCAGCCTGATGGGCGATGCCCCCGTCATCGAGAGTGAGGGGCGCAGCCATCCGCTGACGCTCCGCCATCTCGGCCGTGCGGCGGAGGCGCGGATCGAGGATTCGGTCGCCGCCGCCATCCGCCGCGCGCTGGCCGATGAGGCGGAGGGCGACATCCTGGCCTTCCTGCCCGGCACCGCCGAGATCGCGCGCACCGCCGAGCGACTGGCGAGCCTGCCCGCCGGAATCGCGGTCCATGAACTCCACGGCTCGCTCGACCCGGCGGCGCAGCGCGCGGCGATCCGGCGCGATCCGGAGGGGCGGCGGCGCATCGTCCTTGCCACCTCGATCGCCGAGACCAGCCTGACGCTCGACGGGGTGCGGATCGTGGTCGATTCGGGGCTGGCACGCCGCCCGCGCTATGACCGCGCGGCGGGGATGACCCGGCTGGTCACCGAGCGTGCCAGCCAGGCCGCCGTCACCCAGCGCGCGGGCCGCGCCGCGCGCCAGTCGCCCGGCGTCGCCTATCGCCTGTGGGAAGAGGCCGCCACGGCAGGCCTGCCGCGTTTCGACCCGCCCGAAATCCTGGAGGCGGACTTGTCGGCGCTGCTGCTCGGCACCGCGCTCTGGGGGGTGGGCGACCCGCGCGCGCTCCCCTGGCTCGACCCGCCGCCCGAGGCCGCCGTCGCCGAGGCGCGCGCGCGGCTGACTGTGCTGGAGGCGCTGGACGATACCGGCCGCCCGACCGCGCATGGCAAGGCGATCGCCGCGCTGCCGATGCCGCCGCGCCTGGCGCATATGCTGATCCGCAGCGGCGAGCGCGGGCTGGCCTCCGTCGCCGCCGAGGTCGCGGTGCTGCTGGGCGAGCGGGGCATTGGCGGGCAGGATGTCGATGTCGAACAACGCCTGCGCCGCTGGCGGACCGAGCGCGGCCCCAAGGCGGAGGCGGCGCGCCAGATGGCGAAACGCTGGACCAGCCTGGCCCCCAGCCCGGTTGAGCGCGAGGCGTGGGACCATCCGGCGGGCGTCTGCCTGGCGCTGGCCTATCCCGACCGGGTCGCGCGGCGGCGCGACTCGACCGGCGAGAATTGGGCGAGCGTCGGCGGGCGGGGCTTCCGGCTCGATCCGGCATCGGCGCTGGCCGGTGCGGAGTGGCTGGCGGTGGGCGAGACGCAGGGCGCGGCGTCGGGCGCGCGCATCCTGTCCGCCGCGCCGCTCGACCTCGCCACCGTCGAAGCCCTGTTCGCCGATCGGATCGAGACCCGGCGCACCGTCACCTTCAACCCCGCGACCGGCGGCGTCGAGGCGTTGCGCGAACGGCGGCTGGGCGGGCTGCGCCTGTCGAGCGGACCCGATTCGGGCGCTTCCCCCGAGGCGATCGCGGAGGCGCTGGTCGAGGGGGTGCGGACGCACGGCCTGTCGCTGTTGCCGTGGAGCGACGGGGCGGGGGCGTACCGGGCGCGCGCAGCCTATGCCGGGGTGGCGCTGGACGATGCGACGCTGATCGCGCGGCTGGACGACTGGCTGCCCGCGCTGGTGGCGGGCAAGAGGCGGCTGGATGCGGTCGCCCCCGGCGCGCTGACCGAGGCGATCCGCAACCTGATCGACTGGAACGACCAGCGGCGAATCGATTCGATGGCGCCCGCCCAGTTCACCAGCCCGGCTGGCAGCAGCCATGCGATTGATTTTGCAGCGGAAGGCGGGCCCAGGGTGGAGCTGCGCGTCCAGGCGCTGTTCGGCTTGGCCGAGCATCCGGTGATCGGCACCGAGCGGGTGCCGCTGGTCCTCAGCCTGACCTCGCCCGCCGGTCGCCCGATCCAGACGACGCGCGACCTGCCCGGTTTCTGGGCGGGAAGCTGGAGCGCGGTGGCCAAGGAAATGCGCGGCCGCTACCCCCGCCATCCCTGGCCCGATGACCCCGCGGCGGCCTCCGCGACGCTGCGCACGAAAAAGGCGGATGCAAGAGCCGCCGGTTCGCGATAAGGGACGTGGATTATGGCCACTGCTCGCATCTTCCAGCGCCCCAAGAACGCGATGCAATCCGGCAAGTACCGGACCGATCGCTGGCAACTCGAATTCGAATCCACCGAGGCGAAAAAGCCCGATCCCCTGACCGGCTGGGCCGGAAGCGGCGATACGCGGGAGCAGGTTCGCCTGACCTTCGCGACGCTGGAAGAGGCGATCGCCTATTGCCAGCGTGAGGGGCTCGACCATCATGTCGTGCCGACGCCGCAAAAGACGCTCAAGCTGCAAAGCTACGCCGACAATTTCCGCTGAGGTTCGAGCGCTCCGGTCAAGGCCGGGGCGCTTTTCTTTCGCGCGCAGCGCTTGAGAAGGTTGGTTCGCGCGGAGACGCGGAGGTGTTGCGCCCGGCGGCATCGGGATCGCATCACAACCGATCTGTTGGAGCGGCGTGTCGCTTCCGCGAGCAATCCCTCTCTGCGCCCTCCGCGCCTCTGCGCGAACAAAGTTTCTTGGCGTCTTCCCGTCCGTTGCGGCGTGTCGCGATGATTTCACGCGAAGCCGCGATGACGCGAAGATTGTCGGAATGGGTTCGCGCAGAGGGCGCAGAGAGCGCGGAGGTGACGTGTCCGGTGGCATCGGATGCGCAACACATACAGCTGGTTGAAGAGATACTTCGCTGCCGCGAATACGACATCCCCGCGTCTCCGCGCGAACCAACCTTCTTCTCTTCGCGCCTTCGCGGCTTCGCGTGAAATCAAAAGCCCAGGATGCCGCCCCCCAGCAGCAAGAGCAGCTTGGCATCCATCACCACGCCCGCCGCACGTCGTTCGGCGATGAAGGCCGGAACCTCCGACAGCTTCACCCGATGCACGCTAATCTGCTCATCCGAATCGCCGCCGCCTTCGCCGACCTTCACCAAGCCGCTCGCGCGGACCAGGGTGAAGCGTTCCGAGGTCATGCCGGGCGAGGAGCAGAATTCGCCCAGCGGCTCGATCCGCGAAGGGCGATAGCCGGTTTCCTCTTCCAACTCGCGCGCCGCACCGTCCAGCACGGCCTCGCCCGCGGTTTCGTCGCCGATCAGCCCGGCGGGCATTTCCAGGCAGGGCGCGCCCAGCGGGACACGGAACTGTTCGACCAGCAGGATATGGTCGCCGTCGATCGCCAGGATGACGGCGGCGCGGATGTCACGCGGGCGGTCGGCATATTCCCATGTGCCGCGCTTGCGCAGCGCCAGGAACCGTCCCTCGGCCATGGTTTCGAGGGGGGCGTCCATACGGGGATCGGTCATAGCGAAATGGGTCTGTCCGGCAGTTCGTTGGTATCGGCCGCCGTCTTGGGGAAATGCTCGGCGAGCACAAGCCCGATCCGCTCGACCGCCGCGCCCAGCCCCTCACCGACATGGCCCGTCGCGACATGGGGCAGCATCACCGCCATGGCGCGGCCCCAGGTTTCCGGTCCCACTTTGCCGGTCAGGCCGGAGTCGGCGACGATCTCCGCCATATGCTCGTCTTCGGAAAGGTAGAGCAGCACGCCGTAGCGGCTGTCGGTCCGCCGCTCGGCCGAGACGCGGAAGAGCAGGACGGCACGCGCCCGGACGCGGGCATGGCGGATGCTTTTGGGAACCAGCGCGATCCGGCGCTTCACCGGCCCCAGCGCCGCGACGACGACCGCGAAGACCAGGATCTGCGCGATCATCAGCACGCCCAGGACCAGATCCTCGCCCGCTTCGCTCCATCCGTCATGCACCAGCGCGAGCAGCTTCAGGCCCAGGCCCGGAAACAGCGCGGCGAACAGCGGCACCAGCAGCATCGCGGCGGCGGCGAACCATAGCGCCACGTCGCGATAGTCGTCCGATCGGGGGGCGACGATGGTCACGATCTCGGCATCGGTCGCGGCTTCGGCGCGCGCCACGGCGGCGGTGACCAGATCGCTATCGGCTTCGCTCAACATCTCACCAATCCCCCGAAGCGCCGCCGCCGCCGAAATCGCCCCCGCCGCCGCCGGTAAAGCCGCCGCCGAACCACGATCCGTCGCTGCCGCCGCCGGAGCCGCCTGAACTCCAGCCGCCGCCCGATCCGCCACCGCTGCCCCAGCCGGGACCCCAGAGAATGATCGGCCAGCCGCCTCCACCGCGCCGCCCGCCACCGCCGCCACGATCATCGTCATCGTCATCGTGGAAACGCTGGCCCTGCTTGCGGCGCAGGATGGACAGCAGGACGAATCCGCCGATGAAGATGACCAGGACGATCAGGATCGGAAAGCCGTTGGAATCGCCGCCGCCGCGCCGGTGCTGGCGGTCGAACTGCTTCGCCGCCTCGGCCACCTTGGCCTGGGCTTCCTCGGGCGAGGCGCGGAGCTGCGCGATCACCGCGTCCGCGCCCGCATTCAGCGCGCCCGATATGTCGCTCGATTCACGCAGGCGCGGGATCATCAGGGTGCGGATCATCTGGGACGACCAGGCGTCGGTCAGGATCGGCTCCAGCCCGCGTCCGACCTCCAGCCGGGGGCCGCGCTGGCCCTTGCCCTCATTGGGCGCGACGAACAGGATCGCGCCATTATCCGCATCCTTCAGGCCGACACCCCAGGCGCGGCCCAGCCGATAGCCATAATCCTCAATCGGATAACCCTGAAGATCGGGGATGGTCGCGACCACCAGCTGGCGGCCGGTATCCTTTTGCAGCGCCTCCAGCTTCTGTTCGAGCTGCGCCTTGGTGGCGGGGTCGATCTTGTTCGCCGCATCGACGACCAGGCCGTCGAGCTTGGGAAAGCTCTGCGCCATCACGGGGACGGCGCAGAGGATCAGCCAGAGCCCGAGGACCGGGCGAAGCAACCGGGTGAACCGGGTCATGGGCGCCCGATCAGCTGCCGAAATTCACCTTGGGCGCGTTCTCGGCCCCCGGCGTCGTCGCCTGATAGGGGGTGATCGGCTTGGCGCCATAGAAGACCTTCGCACCGATCGCGTCGGGGAAGGTGCGGATGCGGGTGTTATATTCCTGCACCGCGCCGTTATAATCGCGGATCGCGATGTTGATGCGGTTCTCGGTGCCCTCGAGCTGGCTCATGAAGGTCTGGAAATTGTCCTGGCTCTTCAGGTTCGGATAGGCCTCGACATTGGCGAGCAACCGGCCGAGCGAACCGCTGAGCTGGCCCTGGGCCTGTGCGAACTGCTGCATCTTGGCGGGGTCGGACAGGTCGTCGGCGCTGACCTGGACCGAAGTCGCCTTGGCGCGGGCGTTCACCACATCGGTCAGGATCGCCTTTTCGGACGCGGCGGCGCCCTTCACCGTCGCTTCGAGGTTGGGGATCAGGTTGGCGCGGCGCTGATAGGCGGCCTGGACGTCGGCCCATTTCGCCTTCGCATTTTCCTCCGCCGTGGGCACGCTGTTCATGCCGCAGCCGGACAGGGCGACGGCCATCACGACCGGGGTCAGGGCAAGAACGGGACGACGCATTCGAATATTCCTCCGTCAACTGTCCGATCCATATAAGACGCCGACCCCGCTTGGCGAAGGGGAAAAGCGACGATAGGCGTAACGCTCATCGAACGGAGGGAGTTGGCGATGCTAAAAGAATTTCGCGCCTTCATCGCGCGGGGCAATGTCCTCGACCTGGCGGTGGCGGTCATCATCGGGGCGGCGTTCAGCAAGATCGTGACCTCGCTGACCGACGACGTGCTGATGCCGGTGATCGGCAAGATTTTCGGAGGGCTGGATTTCTCCAGCTATTTCCTGCGCATGGGGCCGATCCCCGCCAGCTATACGGGCTCGCTGACCGATTATGCCGCGCTGAAGAAGGCGGGGGTGCCGCTGCTCGGTTACGGCGCGTTCGTGACCCAGGCGGTCAATTTCGTCATCGTCGCCTTCATCATCTTCCTGCTGGTCCGCACGGTGAACCGCGCGACGACGCTCTTCGAGAAGGAAAAGGCCAAGGCGGCCGAAGAGCCCAAGGCCGAGCCGACCGATATCGCGCTGCTGCGCGAGATCCGCGACGAACTGCGCGCGCGGCGTTCCTGAGCGGTCCAATCAGAAGGCTGGTGTTCCCCGGCAAAGGCCGGGGCCCAGTTGCCATCAAGGCTGTGGGACGTGACAACTTTGCGTGGGAGGCGAACTTGTCCCGCTGCCGCCACTTCATCCCGGCCTTCGCCGGGGTGGCGCGGTTAGGGGGCCTTACGCCGCCGCCAGCTTCCTGGCCGTGGCATCCGCCAGGCTGGTGCCGTCGAGGATCCGCGCCGTCTCGTCGCGCACGCGCATCATCGCATGGCGGATGGCGCAGTCCGCCTCGCTCTTGCAGTCGTTGCAGGGGCGATAGGCGGTCCGGCTGACGCAGGGGACCAGCGCCAGCGGCCCCTCAATCGTGCGGATGATGTCGCCCAGCGAGATCAGATGCGCCGAACGCGCGAGGCGGTATCCGCCCATCTTGCCCCGCTGGCTGTCGAGCAGATTCGCGCCCTTCAGATCGGCGAGGATCAGTTCCAGGAACTTGCGCGGCACATTCGCCTCGGCCGCGATGCGCGTCATCGAGGTCGGCGGCCCTTCGACGGGCATTTCCGCAAGGAACAGCATCGCGCGCAACGCATAACGGGACCGCTGGGTCAACATGGCGCTTCCATGGACCCAAAATGGGGCGAGCGAAAGGCATTTGCGTAAACGCGCATGGCTAACTATATCTCTTCGTGCCGGGTTTCACCCGGCTATGACGATAAACTGCGGCGAGTAATAGACGCAGCGGACCCGGGGGCAGTACCCGGCGGCTCCACCATAAAAGGTGGTGTACTTGGACACCGTTTCTGACGGGGCCGAACCAGGATCGACGTGTGTTGAAAAGCGCTGTTTTCGTTCGGAATGGGACCACCGCAACGGCCCATACACACAAGTGCCAACGATAACGAAGCACTCGCGATTGCGGCGTAATTGAGGGCCTCACGGCCTGAGATTACTCCAAAATAGCGCGGTTGGACCGAACCGGGCAACAGAATCGGATTCCAGCGGTACGGGGAGCACCGGGCAACAGAAGCTCCCCACTTTCCGGATTTTCGGGTGAGCTGAATCTTCCTGGGCCTTGGGGTAGGCGGCGGGTGGATGCTTGCTGGTCGGCTGCCCTCCCAACGTCCGTTCGCACTGAGCGAAGTCGAAGTGCATGGGCGACGCTCGCGGCGGGGCGATGGGGCGTGGCCTTCGACTTCGCTCAGGCTGAACGGGGGTGGGAATGCCTCCATTCCCGCACCCCGGCGGAGGCCGGGGCCCAGGTTCCACCCAGTCGATGGTGCGCCAGACGGTGCGGGGGAGGCAGACCCATTTGCGCCTCCGGAAATGCACCGCAACTGGACCCCGGCCTCCGCCGGGGTGGAAG
Organism: Sphingomonas sp. SORGH_AS_0950; assembly: GCF_030818415.1. NCBI lineage: Bacteria > Pseudomonadati > Pseudomonadota > Alphaproteobacteria > Sphingomonadales > Sphingomonadaceae > Sphingomonas > Sphingomonas sp. SORGH_AS_0950. Next base: position 1,913,793 of record NZ_JAUTAE010000001.1, on the reverse strand, counting down.
ACGGGAGCGGCTTACCCCTCCCGCGCCAGGGCCTTCAGCCGGTACAGTGCATCCAGCGCCTCGCGCGGCGACAGGCTGTCGACATCCAGCTTCTCCACCTCGGCCCGGATCGCGTCGCACTTTTCCTCCTCCGCCTGCGCGGCGGCGGCGAAGAGGGGCAGGTCGTCCAGCCCCGCCGCCAGCCCGCCGGTCTTGGCCCGGCCCGCCTCCAGCTTGGCGAGCACCGCCTTTGCGCGCGCGACCGTCGGCGGCGGCATGCCCGCCAGCCGCGCCACTGCCAGGCCATAGGAGCGATCCGCCGGGCCTTCGGACACCTCGTGCAGCAGGACCAGCTCGCCCTTCCACTCGCGCGCGCGGACATGGTGCAGCGACAGGGCCTCGCAGCGTTCCGCCAGCCGGGTCAGTTCATGATAATGGGTCGCGAACAGGCAGCGGCAGCGATTATCCTCGTGGATCGCCTCCACCACCGCCCAGGCGATGGCCAGGCCGTCATAGGTGGAGGTGCCGCGCCCCACTTCGTCCAGGATGACGAAGCTGCGCGGGGTCGCCTGCGCCAGGATGGCGGCGGTCTCGACCATCTCGACCATGAAGGTGGAGCGCCCGCGCGCAAGATTGTCCGACGCGCCGACCCGGCTGAACAGCCGGTCGACCAGCCCGATCTTCGCCTGGGTGGCGGGGACATAGGAGCCGGCCTGCGCCAAGACCGCGATCAGGGCGTTCTGGCGCAGGAAGGTCGACTTGCCGCCCATGTTCGGGCCCGTGACCAGCCAGAGCCGCGAAGCCTCCGACAGCGAACAGTCATTGGCGACGAACCGCTCTCCCGAGCGCGCCACCGCCGCCTCGACCACCGGATGGCGGCCGCCCGTCACCTCGAAACAGCTATGGTCGACCAGCTCGGGCCGCACCCAGCCGCCCTCGACCGCGCGTTCGGCCAGACCGCTCGCCACGTCGAGCCGGGCGAGCGCGTCCGCCGTCGCGGCGATGGCTTCGCGCGAGGCGAGCGCGGCGGCGGTCAGTTCCTCCAGATGTGCGGCCTCGGCGGCCAGCGCATGGGCACCGGCCTGCGCGACCTTGCTGGCGACCTCGTGCAGCTCGGGCGTGTTGAAGCGGACGACGCCCGCCAGCGTCTGGCGGTGGGTGAAGCCCGAATCCGGCTTCATCAGCGCATCGGCCGACCGCGCGGGCACCTCGACATGATAGCCGAGCACGCCGTTATGCCGGATCTTGAGCGCGGCAATCCCGGTCTTCTGGCGGAACTCCGCCTCCAGCGCGGCGATGGCGCGGCGGCCGCCTGCACCCGCATCGCGCAGATCGTCGAGCGCGACGTCATAACCCGCCGCGATATAGCCCCCTTCGCTGGCCTCGATGGGGGGCGAGGGGACGAGCGCGCGGCGCAGCAGGTCGATCAGTTCGCCATGCCCGCGCAGGCGCGGCGTCGTTTCGCGCAACAGGGGAGGGCCATCGCTCAACTGTTCAGACAATGCCCAGGCCCCGTCGAGCCCGTCGCGCAACTGTCCCAGATCGCGGGGAGAGCCGCGCCCCGCCGCGATCCGCCCGATCGCACGGCCGATATCGGGCAGCGCCCGCAGCGCCGCGCGCAGTCGCTCGCGAAGCGCGGCATCGTCATGGAAATGCTGCACGAGGTCGAGCCGGGCCTCGATCGCGTCGCGGTCCATCAACGGCGCGCCGATATCCCCGGCCAGCGCGCGGGCGCCTGCGCCCGTCACCGTCCGGTCCACCGCGTCGAGCAACGAGCCCTTGCGCTGGCCGTTCGCGGTCTGGGTCAGCTCCAGGCTCTCGCGCGTCGCCGCATCGATCGCCATGGCTCCAGCCGCCTGCATCAATACCGGCGGGCGCAGGAAGGGGAGCGCGCCCTTGGCGGTGTGGTCGAGATAGGCGACCAGACCGCCCGCTGCCGACAGTCCGGCTCGGCTGAACTGCCCGAACCCGTCCAGCGTGGCGACGCCGTAGAGTCGCTTGAGCCGATCCTCGCCCTGGCCGCTGTCGAACGTGGCGGAAGGGCGCAGCGTGCTGGCCGCTTCGGCATGGGCCGCATTCTCGGCCGCGACCACCTCGGCGGCGGCCAGGCGGGCGAGTTCGGCGCCCAGCGCATCCGCCTTCACGTCGATCACCACGAACCGCCCGGTCGAGATGTCGGCGGCGGCCAGCGCCACCGCGCCGCCCGCCTCGCCGATCGCGACGCACCAATTGTCGCACTTGGCGTCGAGCAGCGCTTCCTCGGTCAGCGTGCCCGCCGTGACGACGCGCACGATGCCGCGCGCGACCAGCGCCTTGGACCCGCCGCGCGCCTTGGCCTCGGCGGGCGTCTCGGTCTGCTCGGCGATGGCGACGCGGTGCCCGGCCTTGATCAGCCGTTGCAGATAGGCGGTCGCAGCATGGACCGGCACGCCGCACATCGGAATCTTCTCACCGCCATGCTCCCCGCGCGAGGTCAGCGCGATGTCGAGCACGCCCGAGGCGATCCGCGCATCGTCGAAGAACAGCTCGAAAAAATCGCCCATGCGATAGAAGAGCAGGCAATCCTCGGCCTCGGCCTTCAGCGTCAGATACTGGGCCATCATCGGGGTGGGGGTGGTCATTGGGGGCGAGAATCCAGATTGCGTGCGCCATGGCGGATGCCGACGATCGATACGATGTCGCCGTTCACGTCATAGCTGAGAATGTAAGGAGGAACCGTCACCAGCTCGCGGGTGCCATCCGCAGCGGGACGGCCACGGCGAGGAAAGTCTCGCAGGCTTTCGCCGAGATCCACGAGTCGCTGCGCGATTCGAGCGGCGGCCTCGGGATCAAAGGCTTCCAGATAGGCGACGATGAGATCGAGCTGGTCGAGGGCCTCGTTCAGCCAGACGACTTGAGCCATTCGCGAAACGATTTGCGGTTCGGGGTTCCCCAGGTGCGGAGCCAGGCGGAAACGGTGGTGTGGTCATGATAGCGCCCGGCGGCGTAATCCGCCCGAGCGCGTTCCAGCGACAGCGCTTCCGCCGCTTCGTCACGCTGCTCGAAAATGCCCGGCTCATGCTCCATGGATGAACGTATAAGGCTGATGCCCGGACTTGCCTAGGGCGGCAAAAGGGCTGCGTGACAGGGTTGTCAGCCGTGTCCGAAACCTTCAAGAGCCGTAGCGTCCTTAGTATCCACAGCATCGAAGGCCGCGCGCATGACCGACGAACCCACCGATCAGTTCTCCGAGCGCGAGGCCCTGCTGTTCCATTCCGAGGGGCGGCCCGGCAAGATCGAGATCATCGCGTCCAAGCCGATGGCGACGCAGCGCGACCTGGCGCTGGCCTATTCGCCCGGCGTCGCGGTGCCGGTGCTGGCCATCGCCGACGATCCCGCCACCGCCTATGACTATACCGCCAAGGGCAATCTGGTCGCGGTCATCTCCAACGGCACCGCGATCCTGGGCCTGGGCAATCTCGGCGCGCTCGCCTCCAAGCCGGTGATGGAGGGCAAGGCGGTGCTCTTCAAGCGCTTCGCCGATGTCGACTCGATCGATATCGAGCTGAAGACCGAGGATGTCGACCGGATCATCGACGCGATCGAGCTGATGGAGCCGAGCTTCGGCGGCATCAACCTGGAAGACATCAAGGCCCCCGAATGCTTCATCATCGAGCAGACGCTGCGCGAGCGGATGAACATCCCGGTCTTCCATGACGACCAGCACGGCACCGCGATCATCTGCGCGGCGGGGCTCATCAATGCCTGCCTGCTGACCAAGCGGCGGCTGGACGAGATCAAGGTCGTCGTCAACGGCGCGGGCGCGGCGGCGATCGCCTGTACCGAGTTGATGAAGGCGATGGGCGTCCGCCACGACAATGTCATCATGTGCGACCGCACCGGCGTCATCTATCAGGGCCGCGACGACATCAACCAGTGGCAGTCGGCGCATGCCGCCGTCACCGACCGCCGCACCCTGACCGAAGCGCTGCACGGCGCGGACGTGTTCCTGGGGCTGTCGGCGGCGGGCGCGCTCAAGCCCGAGATGGTCAAGGACATGGCGCCCTCGCCGATCATCTTCGCGATGGCGAACCCGGAACCGGAAATCCGCCCCGAACTCGCCAAGGCGGCGCGCCCCGACGCGATCGTCGCGACCGGGCGGTCGGACTATCCGAACCAGGTCAACAACGTCATCGGCTTCCCCTTCATCTTCCGCGGCGCGCTCGACGTGCGCGCGACCGGCATCAATGACGAGATGAAGATTGCCGCCGCCAACGCGATCGCCGAACTGGCGCGCCAGCGTGTGCCGGAGGAAGTGGCGCTGGCCTATGGCACGCAGCACAGCTTCGGCCCCGAATATATCATCCCCGCGCCCTTCGATCCGCGCCTGATGGAGCTGGTCCCCTCGGCGGTGGCCAAGGCGGCGATGGATTCGGGCGTGGCGACGCGGCCGATCCTCGACATGGACGCCTATCGCCAGAAGCTGCGCGCGCGTCTCAACCCGACCACCTCGGTCCTGACGCTGGCCTATGAGGGCGCCAAGGCGCACCCCAAGCGCGTGCTGTTCGCCGAGGGCGAGGAAGAGGTGGTGCTGCGCGCCGCCATCGCATTCAAGGAAGGTGGTTACGGCATTCCGGTGCTGGTCGGGCGCGACGACGTCTATGACCGTCTGGCCGCGCTGGGCGTCACCAACCCCAAGGAATATGAAGTCCATAACAGCCGCACCTCGGAGATGGTGCCGCAGATGGTCGACTTCCTCTATGAGCGGCTCCAGCGGCGCGGTTACCTGAAGCGCGATGCCGAGCGGCTGATCAACCAGGACCGCAACATCTTCGGTTCGGTCATGCTGCAACTGGGCATGGCGGATGCGATGATCACCGGCATCACCCGCACCTATGCGCAGAGCTTCCGCGAGATCCGTCGGGTCATCGATCCGGTCGACGGCAAGGTGCCGTTCGGCATCCACCTGCTCGTCGGGCAGAGCCACACCGTCTTCATCGCCGACACCACGGTCAATGAACGCCCCTCCGCCGAGGAACTGGCCGACATCGCCGAGCGCACCGCGGCGGTGGCGCGCCGCATGGGGCATGAGCCGCGCGTGGCCTTCCTGTCCTATTCGACCTTCGGCAATCCCGAGGGCCAGTGGATCGACAATATCCGCGACGGCGTGGCGGAGCTCGACAAGCGGCAGGTCGGCTTCGAATATGAGGGCGACATGGCCCCCGACGTCGCGCTGAACCCCAAGCAGATGGCGAACTTCCCCTTCTCGCGCCTGTCGGGTCCGGCGAACGTTCTCATCATGCCGGGTCTCCAGTCGGCCAATATCTCGGCCAAGCTGCTGCGCGAACTGGGCGGCGACAGCATGATCGGCCCGATGCTGATCGGCATGGAAAAGCCGGTGCAGATCGCGCCGATGACCTCGACCGCCGGTGACCTGGTCACGCTGGCGGTGCTGGCGGCGGGCGGCATCGCGCGCTGATTTTCGGAGATCGGTAGGAAAGGGGGCCGGGCAACGCGGGTTGTCCGGCCCCCTTTTTTCCTCCCCTGCAAGGGGAGGTGGCAGGGCGAAGCCCTGACGGAGGGGTGTCCCGCTGTGCGAGGTTCCGCCATCCTCGCAAGTGGTGACACCCCTCCACCAGCTTCGCTGGTCCCCCTCCCCTTGCAGGGGAGGAAAAGTACGTGACCGCAAAGCCACAACGGCAGGCCGTCACAAACCGGTCATTACGCTGTCGCCATGATGTCACGCGCCGGTCCCATGCGCCCGCTCCATTGGGTTAACGAGCCATTTGGGGGCGAAACATCATGGTGAAGTATCTGGTCGGTGTTGCGACGGTCGCGCTGATCGCACCCGGCGTCGCGGCGCAGGGGTTGCCCGCGCAGGCCGCTGTTACCGGCACGGCGAGCGACCCGGTGGTCGCCGACCCCAGCACGACCGATACCGATCAGTCGGGCAATTCGGGTGACGTCGTCGTGCTCGGCTTCGGCCAGAGCCGCCAGGTCCAGACCGTCACCGCCGCCGATCTCGACCGGCTGACCCCCGGCACGTCGCCGCTCAAGGCGATCTCGAAGCTGCCGGGCGTGAACTTCCAGTCGGCCGATCCCTTCGGCGCCTATGAATGGTCGACCAAGATCTCGCTGCGCGGGTTCAATCAGAACCAGCTGGGCTTCACGCTCGACGGCGTGCCGCTGGGCGACATGAGCTATGGCCCGACCAACGGCCTGCACATCAGCCGCGCGATCATCTCGGAGAATATCGCCTCGACCAGCGTCGCGCAGGGCGCGGGCGCGCTGGGCACCGCCTCGACCAGCAATCTGGGCGGTACCATCCAGTTCACCAGCCGCACCCCGTCCGACACCGCCGGGATCGCCGCGTCGGGCACCTATGGCAGCAACGATACCGCGCGCGCCTTCATCCGTGTCGACAGCGGCGACCTGGGCGGCGGGCTGAAGGGCTATCTGAGCTATGCCTATCTGACTACCGACAAGTGGAAGGGCTATGGCAGCCAGCGTCAGCATCAGGCCAATGCCAAGATCGTCAAGGATTTCGGCGATCGCGGCTCGATCACCGGCTTCTTCAACTTTTCCGACCGTCGCGAGAACGACTATCAGGACCTGAGCCTCGATATCATCAAGCGTCGCGGCTATTTCAACGACAATATCAGCAACAATTATCCGCTGGCGATCCTCTATGCCAAGCAGGCGACCAACGGCGCGGCGGCGGCGGCCTATCAGAAGGCGAACGGTTCGCTGAACGGCTTTTCCGCGCCCTATGCCGGGGTCGGGATCGGCCTGCCGAGCGGCATCACGCTGGACGACGGCTATTATGACGCGGCGGGTCTGCGCCGCGACTATCTGGGCGGCGTAACCTTCGACGCCAAGCTGACCGACAGCCTGTCGCTGACCTCGACCAGCTATTATCATCATAACAAGGGACAGGGGTCGTGGATCACGCCCTACAGCCCGACCACGCTGGGCGCGCCCAATGCCGACGGCACGCCGATCACCAACCCCGCGCCGCTGTCCTTCCGCACGACCCAGTACAGCCTCGACCGCGCGGGGACCATCGCCAAGCTGGCGCTGACCACCGGCGCCAACACGCTGGCGCTGACCGGCTGGTATGAGAGCAACACGCTGCACCAGGCACGTCGCCTCTATGGCATGACCGATACCGCGACGCCGAACCGCAACGCGCTGGACTATCAGAGCAATCCGATGTCGACCGCGTGGAACGGCAAGTACGACACCGAGACGCTGCAATATTCGGTCGGCGACACGCTCGACATCGGCCAGCTGACCATCAATGGCGGTTGGAAGGGGATGCGCGTGCGCAACCAGGCCAATGTGCTGGCGGGGACGCTGGCGCGCGGCCGGATCAAGAGCCAGGACTGGTTCCTGCCGCAGATCGGCGCGGTGCTGCACCTGGGCAACCAGGCGGAGGTCTTCGCCAGCTATACCGAGAATATGCGCGCCTTCGTCGCCGCCGCGACCGCACCGCCCTTCTCGATCAGCCAGGCGGCGTTCAATGCCGTGGCCAACACGGTGCGCCCCGAAAAGTCCAAGACGGCCGAGGGTGGCCTGCGCTATCGCACCGGCGGGCTGCAACTGTCGGCGGTCGGCTATTATATCGACTTTTCCGACCGCCTGCTGACCTATTCGGTCGGCACCGCGATCCAGGGCATTCCGCCGACGCTGAACAATGTCGGCCGCGTCGAAAGCTATGGCGCGGAGGTTTCGGCCTTCTACCGCCTGACCCCGGCCTTCTCGGCGTTGGCCAGCTATTCGTACAATCATGCGACCTATCAACAGACGGTGCGCGACGGTTCGGGCAACCTGCTGGCGGAGAAGGGCCGCTATGTCGTCGACACGCCGCAGAACATGGTCAAGGGCGAGCTGGTCTATGACGACAGCCGGTTCTTCGGCCGGGTCGGCGCGGATTACATGTCGAAGCGCTACTTCACCTATCTGAACGACCAGTCGGTGGCGGGTCGCGTGCTGGTCGATGCCAGCATCGGCTATCGCTTCCCCGAGGCCTGGGGCGGCTTCTCGATCGAGGGCAGCGTGACCAACCTGACCGACAAGCGCTATATCTCGACCATCGGCACCAACGGCTTCACCGCCAGCGGCGACAACCAGACGCTGCTCGCCGGCGCGCCGCGCCAGTGGTTCGTGACGCTGAAAAAGGGATTCTGATAGAACCCCGCCCTGGCCTCTAGCCGCTCCCCTCCCGCAGGCGGGAGGGGATGGGGGAGGGCATGGAGTCTCACCGAGACCATAGCCTGTGGCCTTGCCCTCCCCAAACCAGTTTCAGGTAAACGATGCCCTGCATCGTTCAGGTCATGCCGGGGGCATGACCGACCTGAAATCCGCCTGCGGGAGGGGCTTTTACACCGCCCAGGCCCCGATATCCGCCTGCTCTCCGATCAGCGCCAGGCCATGCGCGATCGAGGTGAGTTCGCCGCCGGTCGCGATCTTGCCCTCGCCGAAGCGCATCTCGAACATCCGCCGGATCGCGGGCATCAGCGAGGTGCCGCCGGTCAGGAACACCTGGTCGATCTGCTCGGGCCCGGTCGCCGCCGCCGTCATCGCCCGGTCGACCGCCTGCTCGATCCGCGCCAGATCGGGGGCGATCCAGCTTTCGAAATCCTTCCGGCTGACACCCGCCTCGATCGACCGGCCGCCGCCTTCGAACCGGAACCGCGCCTCCTCCGCCGCCGACAGGTCGCGCTTCACCCGGCCGACCGCGTCGTAGAGCCGGTATCCCTGCTCCTCCTCGATGATCGCGATCATCCGGCCGATCGCCTCCGGGTCGAGCGCGGCGCGGCGCAGCTTCTCCAGTTCGGCCAGCGTCTTGCGGTTGCGCATCAGCGCCAGGCGCGACCAGTCGCCGAAATCGGCGAAATAGCCGCGCGGAATCTCCAGCACCTTGTCGAACGACCGATATTGGCCGCCCGCGCCCAGCAGCGGCAGGACGAGGTGATCGATCAGCCGCTGGTCGAACCGATCGCCCGCAATGCCGACACCGGCATGGCCCAGCGGTTCGCAGCGGCGCGCGGCGCCGGGCGCGGCGATGCGGACGATCGAAAAGTCGCTGGTGCCGCCGCCGAAATCGGCAACCAATACGGTCGCGGGCTCGGTGATCCGCGAGGCATAGCTGAATGCCGCGCCCAGCGGTTCATAGACATAGTGGATCTCCGCCCCCAGCCGCGCGAACATCGCGTCGTAACGCTGGCGGGCGAGCGCCTCGTCGGGGCGGTGCCCGGCATATTCCACCGGCCGCCCGACCACGATCCGCGCCGCCTTGCCGTCCAGGGCGCCACCGCCATGCGCCGCCATCCGGTCGAGAAAGGTGCGACCCAGTTCCTCGAAGCGATAGCGTTTGTCGAACACCGTCGCATGCTCGAACACGGGTGAGGCGGCGACCGACTTGAACGACTGGATGAAGCGGCTGCCACCCGGAAAGTCGAGATATTCGGCGATCGCCCAGGGCCCCGCCTCGACCGCGATCCCGTCATCTTCCCAGAAGCACAGCGCCGAACGGAAGACCGGATCGGCGTCCTTGGGCCCCTTGAGGGGGACGAGATGGGACTGCCCGCCCTCGGCACGCGCGATGACCGAGTTGGTGGTGCCGAAGTCGATGCCTAGGACGGTGTGCGGAATGTCGGTCATGCGGGGTCCGCTACACGAAGTCCGGGGCGGGGGGAGAGTTTTTGTTCGCGCCTCCGCATGAACCCCTTATCGGGGCGCGCCATCCGAAGGGGTCAGTTCCGGCCACCGCTCCAGCATCGCCGCCGTGACCCCGTTGGTCCAGCCGAACCCGTCCTGCGTGGGATATTCCCCGCCGCCGCCAGGCCGCCGTTCCTCGACATCGTATTTTTCCAGCAGCTTGCCCATCTCGGCATAGGTTCGCGCGACGGTCGCGATCCAGCGGCGGGCGATGTCCCTGGCCAGTGCCTGTTCGCCATAGCGGCCGAGCCCCTCGACCGCGATCCATTGCAGCGGCGCCCAGCCATTGGGGGCATCCCATTGCTGGCCCGACCGGATATTGGTGGTGCGCAGCCCGCCCTCGCCGACCAGCGTGGCACGGGTGGATGCGGCGACCGCGCGCGCCTGCTCGGCACTCGCCAGCCCGGCGAACAGCGGGAAGAGCGAGGCGGCGGTGCGTGCCGCCGTGGGGCGCCGGGCCGTCCGGTCCCAATCGGCGAAGCGCCGTTCTCTGGCGACCCAGAGATAGTGGTCGATCGCCGCCTTTCGCCGCGTCGCCATGGCGGCGAAACGCTGCGCGGTCGCGTCGTCCCCGGCGGCCCTGGCCCGCGCGGCGATGCGGGTTTCGCCGATCCACAACAGGCTGTTGAGGTCGACAGGCACGATATCGGTGGTGCGGATCGTCTCCAATCGCATCGGGTCGCCCAGCCAGCGCGAGCTGAAGTCCCAGCCCGACTCCGCCGCCGCGCGCAGGTCGCGCTGCACGATCGCGGCGGGGCGGGGCGCGGCCCTGGCGGCGGTTTCGCGATCCTCGCGCCAGCTCTCGTCGCGCGGCGTATCGCGCGCATCCCAATAACGGTTCAGCAGGCTGCCATCGGGCATCCGCACGACATGCCGGCAGGCGCCGGTGGCATCCAGGCAGTCCGCCCCCGCCATCCAATAGTCATGCTCGCGGATCAGCGCCGCCAGCCGCCGCTTCGCCAGCGGCGGATCGCGATCGTCCGACAGGTCCATCATCAGCGCCAGGAACGGCGGCTGCGACCGGCTGAGATAATAGCTGCGCGTGCCGTTCGGGACATGGCCGTACCGCTCGACCAGATCGACGAAATTGGCGAGCATCGCCTCGACCAGCGGCGCCTGGCCATCGGCCTTCAGCCCCAGCATCGTGAAATAGCTGTCCCAGTAATAGATTTCCTGAAACCGGTCGCCGGGTACGATATAGCCACGGTTCAGCCCCAGCGCGGAGGAGCCGAGCGTTGCGGCGAAGGGCGCGCGGCCCAGCACGGGCCACAGGTCGCGGATACGCGCGCGCAGCGGCGGGCGGGCCTTTGCCTCGTCGCCGCGCACCGAGAAATGGCGGTGGACGAAGGCCGCCAGCGCCGCCTTGTCCACCGGCTTCTCACGCGCATAGGCGGCCAGGATCGCCTGCGGCTCTTCGCGCGGCACCGCATCGGCGAAGGTCTTGCCGTCGGGAAAGACCTGCGCCTCCTGCACCGCGGCGAATAGCGGGCCATAAATGTCGGCGGGCGAGGGCGGCGCGACCGGAACCGGCGTCTGCGCCTGGAGCAGCAGGGCCAGCATGGGGAGCAGGCATATCGGGCGAAGGCGGGCGGGGCGGGGGATCATCATGCTCTCCTGTCTAGGCGGTGCGGGCGGCGCGGGGCAGCAGCACGGTGGCGGCCAGCCCGCCTCCCGCCGCTTCGTCGAGGATCAGTCGCCCGCCATGAAGCTCGGCCAGTTCGCGCGCGATCGACAGGCCGAAGCCATGCCCGTCGCCCCGCTCGTCCAGCCGGGCCCCCGCCTGGGTTGCGCGAATCCGGTCCGCCTCGGCGATGCCGGGGCCGTCGTCCGACACGGTCAGGCGGATCTGCCGTTCCTCCGCCCGCGCCGCGATCAGGACGCGGGTGCGAGCATGGCGGGCGGCATTGTCGATCAGATTGCCCGCGACCTCGTCCAGATCCTGCGCGTCCATCGCCACCGCCAGATCGTCGGGCAGGTCGGTGGACAGGGTGATGCCGCGATCGGCATGGAGCCGCCCAATCGCATGGGTCAGGTCGCGGATCGCGGGCCCGAGCGCGGTCGCGGCGCGCACCGCCCCGTTCTGGACCCGCGCCCGCGCGAGGTGATGGCGAATGGTGGCATCGATCCGCGCGACCTGTGCCGCGCGGGGCGGATCGTCCGCCAGATCGAGCGCCAGCGTGGCGACCGGCGTCTTGAGCGCATGCGCCAGATTGGCGGCGGAGGCGCGCGCGGTGGCAAGCGCGCGCTCGCTATCGGCGGCCATCGCGTTGAGTTCGACCGCGAGCGGGCGAAGCTCGGCGGGCTGGTCCTCGTCGACCTGGCTCAGCGTCCCGCCCCGGATCGCTGCCACCTGATCGCGCAGCCGCCGCAACGGGCGCAGCCCCAGCCGCAGCTGGATCAGGCTCGCCGCCGCCAGCAACACCCCCAGCCCGGCCAGCATCGCCAGCAACGGGACCAGCGCGGCGCGGATCGGCTGCGCGACGACCGCGCGCGGGGCGGCGGCGGTGATCGTCACGGACCCGCGCGAGGAGGGGATGGCGATCTGCCGGGCATGGACGCGCACGCCCTGTTCGGTCCGACCTTCGGCAGGGCGGGGGCCCTGGATGGCGGGGCCCGGTGGCGGCGGGGCGGGGGAACGACCGGCTTCGTCCGGGCCGGGGGGATGCGGCGCGACGAGCGGCGGGAAATCGCCCGATCCCAGCGTGCCGTCAGGCCCCATGATCCGCCAGCGCCAGCCCGGCTCGGGCTCCAGCAGCCCGCGACGATCGGCGATGCGCGCCCGGTCGACCCGTCCGTCCGGCCCGATCGCGGCGGCGAGGACGGCGATCTCCGAATCGAGCCGCTGGTCCAGCCCGCGCGTCACGATCCCCTCCAGCGCGCTGGTTAGCGCCCAGCCCGCGAGCAGCAACGCGGCGAGGATCGCGGTGCCCGAGATGACGATCATCCGGCCATGGATCGAACGCGGCATCCTCATGCGGCTTCACCGGCGGTCAGGCGATAGCCCAGCCCGCGCACCGTCTCGATCAGCGCCGCGCCGACCTTCTTGCGCAGGCGGCCGACGATCACCTCCAGGCTGTTGGAATCGACATCGGCATCGCCCTCATAGACCCGCTCGAGCAGTTCCAGCCGGGGAATGACCGCCTCCTTGCGCAGCATCAGCGCGGACAGGACGCGCCATTCGAACGCGGTCAGCTTCAGCGGCAGGCCGTCCAGCTCGAACTGCCCGGTCTGGCTGTCGAAGGACAGGGGGCCGCAGGTCAGGCGCGGCTGGGCATGGCCCGCCGAGCGGCGGACCAGCGCGCGCAGCCGCATCACCAGTTCCTCGACGCGGAAGGGCTTGGTCAGATAATCGTCCGCCCCCGCCTTGAACCCCGCCACCTTGTCCGACCAGCCGTCGCGCGCGGTCAGGATCAGCACGGGCAGGGCGCGCCCCGCCTCGCGCCACTGGCGGAGCAGGGTCATGCCGTCGCCATCGGGCAGGCCGAGATCGAGCACGGCGGCGTCATAGATTTCGGTGTCGCCCGCATGGCCCGCATCGACGCCGCTGGCAAACAGGTCGACCGCGCAATGCTCGGCCCGCAGCGCGCGCGCGATGGCGGGACCCAAAGCGGCGTCATCCTCGACCAACAGGATACGCATGATCCCCTTTCCCTCTTGTCCCCGACCGACCCCGGCTATCGGCCGATTGCTTAAACCCAATCTGAACCGCGTGGTTCAGCGGGCATCGGGTCGAATCACCTAGAAGGAGGCATCAACCAAGGAGGACAACATGTCTCGATGGAATTTCCCGACTCCCCGGCTGCAAGGCAAGGCCCCGCTGGCCGTCGCCGCAGCGGCCCTGATCACGCTGGGCGCGGGCGGCGGTGCCGCCGCCGTCTCGATGACCCGGCCGACCGTCACCATGGCACCGACCATTCCGACGCCGATCGCCAAGCTGGCTTCGTCCAGCGGCATCGTCACCGCCAAGGGGCGGGTGGCCGAGGTCTTTGGCGATCGCTTCGTGGTGCAGGACGCCACCGGCCGGGCGATGGTCGCCGGCGACCGTGACGCGATGCCCGCGGTCGGCAGCAACGTGATGGTGCAGGGCCGCTATGATGACGGGCTGATGCACGCCCAGTATCTGGTCAATCCGCAAGGGACGGTGACCCCGGTCGGCCCGCCCCCGCCCCCGCCGGGCGGTCCGCGAGGTCCTGGCGGCCCTGATGGCCCGCGTGGCGACGGCCCGCCGCCGCCTCCGCCGCCGCCCGGCGGTCCGGGTGCGCCGGGTGGCCCCGGTGCTCCTCCGCCCCCGCCGCCGGGTGGCTGCGCACCGGGTGGTCCGGGGGTCCCGGGTGCCGTGCCCCCGCCTCCGCCGCCCCCGGTGAACGGCCAGGCCCCGCAAGGCGCCCCCGTACCGCCGCCCCCGCCGCCCGCCGGGGCTCCGGCTCCCGCCCCCACGGGGGCGGTCCGCCCGGTACGGTGATCGGGGTTTGACGAGGACGCCCTCCGGTTTTGGCCGGGGGGCGTTTTCGTTTTGGGCGAGGGTGGGGCGTGGCCTTCGACTTCGCTCAGGCTGAACGGGCGGTAGGATTTGTGGCCTTACTCTCCCCTCCGTTCAGCCTGAGCGAAGTCGAAGGCCAAGGGAATCCGGCAACCAAAAGGAACCTTCGCCCCCTTGACCGTTTAGCACCCCATGCGCTGGCTTCGATCGCTCGACATTCCGGCCGAATGGCTGTGGCTTCAACATGTGACGATCATTGCGGTCGCGATCCTGATCGCGGTGCTTGTCCACAGCGTCGCGATGCGGATCGCAGGGCATGCCGCGCGGCGGACTGCCAGCCAGAGCGACGATCTGGTCCTCGAACATATCCGCCAGCCCTTGCGCTGGGTCGCGATCGCCATCGCGGTCAGCTTCGCGATGCGGCTGGTCCCGATGTCCAGCGACGGGCGCGAGATATGGCGGCAGGCGCTGGGGTTCTGCGTGCCGGCGCTTCTCGGCTGGCTGGCGGTGTCGGGGCTGCGCGCGCTTCAGGGCGTTGTCTATCTGCGCGCCGATATCAGCGTCGAGGACAATCTGCGCGCCCGGCGCAAGCGGACGCGGGCGCAGATATTGGGGCGGATCGGCATCTTCCTGATCGTGTTCCTGACCGTCTGCCTGATGCTGCTCAGCGTACCCGGCATCCGCACCATCGGCGTCACGCTGATGGCCTCGGCGGGTATCGCAGGGCTCGTCGTCGGTGCCGCCGCGCAGCCCGCGCTCAAGAACCTGATCGCGGGCGTGCAGATGGCCTTTACCGAGCCGATCCGCCTCGACGACGTGGTCATCATCGATAACGAATGGGGGCGGATCGAACAGATTCACCTGACCTTCGTCGTGGTGCGCATCTGGGACGAGCGGCGGCTGGTCGTGCCGGTCGCCAAGTTCCTGGAGAACAGCTTCCAGAACTGGACGCGCGAGACCAGCCAGTTGCTGGGATCTGTCTTCTGGTATCTTGACCCGGCGGCGGACATTCCCCGGTTGCGCCAGAAGATGGGCGAACTGGTCGAGGCGAGTACGCGCTGGGACCGGCGGTTCTTCAACATGCAGGTGACGGATGTGAAGCCCGACTCGATCGAGGTACGCGGGCTGATGACCGCGCGCGATGCGGCGATCGCCTTCGACCTGCGCTGCGAGATTCGCGAAGGGCTGCTGGAGTATATTCGGCAGGAGATGCCGGAGGCATTGCCCCGGCGGCGGTTGGAGCATTCCATTCCTCCCCTGCAAGGGGAGGGGGACCAGCCGCAGGCTGGTGGAGGGGTGTCACCCTCTCGATAGCGGGGACACCCCTCCGACGCGCTACGCGCGCCACCTCCCCTTACAGGGGAGGAATTTCAGGACGCCGCCGCCTCGATCGCCTTGGCTTCGTCCTGCGCCTGATCCCCGCGCAGCGCGGCGAGGAACAGTTCGCACCACCAGAACACGTCTTCACGCCGGACATTGTCGATCAGGCTTTCCCAACGACGAATGCGTTCGTCGCGCGGCATGGTCAGCGCCTGGACGATGGCGTCGGACATTTCCTCGGCACTGTAGGGGTTGATGAGGACCGCGTCCTTCAACTGCTCGGCCGCGCCTGCGAAGCGCGACAGGATCAGCACGCCGGGATCGTCCGGGTCCTGCGCCGCGACATATTCCTTGGCGACCAGGTTCATCCCGTCGCGCAAGGGCGTCACCAGCCCGATCCGCGCCGCGCGATAGATGCCCGCCAGTACCGGCCGCGGAAACCCCTTGTTGACGTAGCGGATCGGCACCCAGTCGATATCGGCATATTCGCCGTTGATCCGCCCCGACAGCGCATCGAGATTGGCGCGAATCTCCTGATAGGTGTTCACCTTCTCGCGGCTGGGCGGTGCGATCTGGAGCATATAGACCAGCGCGCGCCGCTCCGCATTCTGCGCCAGGAACCGTTCGTAACCCAGGAAACGTTCGGCCAGCCCCTTGGAATAATCGAGCCGGTCGACCCCGACGATCAGGCTGCGGCCGGTCGCCGACATATACATGCGTTCGCGCGCGAAACGGGCGTCGTGGCCGCTGGCGGCTTCCTCGAACTCCTTGGTCTCGATGCCGATCGGCGCGCGGATCGCCTGGATGGTCTTGCCGTTCCACGTCACCGCGCCATTCTCGCCCAGCGTGCCGCCCAGCTCCTTGGTCACATAGTCGCGGAAGCTGTCCAGCCAGTCCTCGGTATGGAAACCGACCACGTCATAGGCGAAGAGCGATTCCACCAGCTTGCGATGGCTGGGCAGCGACATCAGCAGCCGCACCGGCGGCCAGGGGATGTGGAGGAAGAAGCCGATCCGGTTCTTGAACCCACGCTTGCGCAGGTCGCGGCCGAGCGGGATCAGATGATAATCGTGGACCCAGACCAGATCGTCGGGCTCGATCAGCGGCTGCACGGTTTCGGCGAACCGCTCGTTGACGCGGGCATAGCCGGAGTCGAAGTCGCGCTCGAATTCGGTCAGGTCGATACGATAGTGGAAGAGCGGCCACAGCGTCCGGTTGGCGTAACCGTTATAATATTCGTCGATATCCTGCTCTTCCAGGTCGATGGTCGCGGTGGTGACGCCGCCGCCCTGCTGGAAGTTGATATGGCCGCTGAACTCCTCGGTGGTCTCCCCCGACCAGCCGAACCAGATGCCACCCTGTTCGCGCAGCGCGGCGAGAAGTGCGACCGCCAGCCCGCCCTGATTTCCGCCCGGCCCGGTGGTGGGCGGCTGGACCCGGTTCGAGATGACGATCAGGCGACTCATCGCACGGCACTCCATGGTTTACTCAGCAGGACGGCGCAGTTGATCAGGCCGACCAGCGAATAGGTTTGCGGATAATTCCCCCACAGCTCGCCCGTATTCGGGTCGATATCCTCGGACAGCAGCCCGGCGGGGGTACAGCGCGCCACCATCTCCTCGAACAGCGCGCGGGCATCGGCATGACGCCCGGTCACATATAACGCCTCGATCAGCCAGAAGGTGCAAACGTTGAACGCGGTATGCGGCAGGCCGAAGTCATCCTCGGTCGCATAGCGCAACATATGGCTGCCCCGGCGCAGGCCCTTTTCCACCGCGTCGAGCGTCGAGCGGAAGCGGGGATCGTCGGGCGACAGGAAGCGCAGGTCGAGCAGCTGGATGATGCTGGCGTCCAGATCGTCGCCGCCGAAGGTCGCCGACATGCGCTGTGTTTCTGGGCGCCACGCCGCCTGCTCGATCGTCTCGCGCATCAGGTCGGCGCGCTCCTGCCAGAAGGCACGCCGCTCCTCCAGTCCCAGCGCCTGCGCGGCATTGGCCAGCCGGTCGCACGCCGCCCAGCACATGGCGGCGGAATAGGTGTGGACATGGCTCTTGGTGCGCAACTCCCACAGGCCCGCATCGGGCTGGTCATACTTCGCCCAGGCGCGCTCGCCGACGCGTTCCAGCGAGTGGAAATCCTCGACCCCCGACATGCGGAACAGGCGGGTATCGAAGAACGCCTGCACGTCGGACAGCACGATCTGGCCGTACGCGTCGTGCTGGATCTGCTCATAGGCCTGGTTGCCGACCCGCACCGGCCCCATGGCGCGGTAGCCGGGGAGCTTGGTCTCGATCCGCTCGACCAGGGTGGCCTCGCCGCCGACGCCGTAGAGCGGCTGGATATGCCCGCCCCGCGCGGCATCGACGATGTTGCGCAGATATTCGAGATACCCCTCCAGCACGTCGAGCGCGCCCAGCCGGTTGAGCGCCTGCACCGTGTAATAGGCATCCCTGATCCAGCAGTAGCGATAGTCCCAGTTGCGCCCCGAATCGGCATGTTCGGGCAACGACGTGGTGAGTGCTGCGACGATCGCGCCGGTTTCCTCATGCTGGCACAGCTTCAGCGTGATCGCGGCGCGGATGACGACGGCTTGCCACTCGACCGGGGTAGCGAGCCCGCGCACCCAGTGATGCCATTCATGCGTGGTCCGCTCCAGCATCGCGCGGCTGGCCTCGCTCAGCACGCCCGCGAAGCTCTCGTCGGGCCCCAGGAACATGTGGATGGGGCGTTCGAGGCGGAACCATTGCTCGGCGGCGATATGGCCGACCGGCGCGTCGGTGGTCAGGCGCAGCGTCTGCTGCGTCATCAGATAGCGGATATGGTTGGACCCCTGCGTCCGCTCGGTCGGGGTGCCCCAGTCGGTTGCGACGCGGAGCGCGATGCGGATGCGGGGCGAGCCGATGGGGCGCACGATCCGCACATAGCTGGTCGGGCGATAGACGCGACCCTCGCGCGAAAAACGCGGGCAGAAATCGGTGATCTCGATGCCGTTGCCCCGGTCGTCCATATGGGTGGTGACCAGGATCGGGGTGTTGCGCAGATAGCCCTGCGTGGTCGAGACCCGGTCCTCCAGCTCGATCGCCCAATATCCCGTCTCCGGCTCGCCATCGCCCAGCAGCGCGCAAAAGGCCGGGTCGCCATCGACGCGGGGCACGCAACCCCAGACGAAACGCCCGGTCGAGTCGATCAGCGCGGAAACCTGGCAATTGCCGATCGGCCAGAGATTCAGATCCTGTTGCGTCATTCGGCATTCTCCAGCGCTTGGGCGAGCCATGAGTGGACGGCGGCGACATCGGGCAGGCGGTAGCGCGCGGCGGTTTCGCGCATCGGGCCGACCAGCACCCCGGCACCGCCCAGCGCGGCGGCGGCGGCGAAGCCGTCCTCGTCGGTCACGTCGTCGCCGAAGAAGATCGGGATGGTGCCACGCATGGCGGGCCTTTCCATCAGGGTTTCGATCGCCTGGCCCTTGTCGCCGGGCAGGCGGATCTCGACCATCATCTTGCCGGGTTGCAAGGTCAGGCCATGACGCTCGGCGATGGCGGCGGCTTCGCGCAGGGCGAGCGGTTCGGCCTGCGGATTGCGGCGATAATGCAGCCCCGCGCCGAAGCTCTTGGTCTCGAAATACAGGTCGTTCGCCTCGGCCACCGCGCGCATCTCCTCGGTCGCGGTGGCGAGATGGTCGGGCTTTTCGGGACGGCTATGGCCGTCCTCGGGACTGCGGCGCTCGGCGCCGTGGCTGCCCGCCAGCGTGAAATGCTGCGCCTGCGGGCCGAACAGCGCATCAAGCTGCGCGATCGAGCGGCCGCTGACGATGGCGAGGCGGCCGGGCATATGCGCGGCCAGCGCATCCAGCCGGTCGGCGAGCGCGGTGCTGACATGCACCCCCTCGGGATTGTCGGCAAGGTCGACGAGGGTGCCGTCGAAGTCGAGGAACAGGCTGTCCTCGGCGGACAGGCGGGGCGGGGGCGGGGCGAGGTCGGCCAGCATGGACGAAAGCATAGCGGATGCGGACATGCCGAGTGAACCCATCCCCGCCGCTCGCGTTCCGCTGCGCATGCGAAATGATTACGGAAGGTCGGATGGAGTATATCGCGCGCGGCTGGGCGCTCCCCCTCCCGCAGGCGGGAGGGGGATGGGGGGAGGGTTCTCTCCACGGGCGACATCGCTTGGGGCTTTCCCTCCCCCAACCCCTCCCGCCTGCGGGAGGGGAGTAAGAAGAGGACGCTGCGATGAGCGATCCGAAAACAAAAAAGGGCCGACGATCGCTCGCCAGCCCCTTTATTACGAACCGTAAAACCGGGCCTTTAGTAAACCCGCTTCTTCGGCTTGATATACTCGATATCGTCGGTCAGCGTGTAATCATGGACCGGGCGATAGTCGATCGCGACACTGCCGCCCTGGCCACCCCAGCCGTCGAAGGTCGCGACGGTGTGCTTCATCCAGTTGGCGTCGTCGCGCTCGGGGAAGTCCTCGTTCACATGCGCACCGCGGCTTTCTTTGCGGTTCAGCGCCGATTCCATCGTCACGACCGCCTGGCTGATGAGGTTGTCCAGCTCCAGCGTCTCGACCAGATCGGTGTTCCAGATCAGCGAGCGATCCTTGATCCCGATGTCCTTCATCCGGTCATAGGTGGCGCGGATCATCTGGCGGCCTTCGGTCAGCAGCTCGTCGGTGCGGAACACGGCGCAGTGGCGCTGCATCGTCTTCTGCATCTCGCTGCGGACCTGCGCGGTGGTCGAGCCACCGGCGGCGTTGCGGAAGTGGTCCAGGCGACCCAGCGCCAGCTCTTCCGAGCCTTTGGGCAGCGGCGCGTGCGGCGTGCCGGGCTTCAGCGTGTCCTTGATGCGCAGGCCGGTCGCGCGGCCGAACACCACGAGGTCGATCAGCGAGTTGGAGCCCAGGCGGTTCGCACCGTGCACCGACACGCAGGCCGCTTCGCCGACCGCGAACAGGCCGGGGACGACCGAATCCGGGTTGCCGTCCTTCAGGCGGACGACTTCGCCGTGATAGTTCGTCGGGATGCCGCCCATATTATAGTGGACGGTCGGCGTGACGGGCAGCGGCTGACGGGTCAGGTCGACACCGGCGAAGATCTTGCCGGTCTCGGTGATGCCGGGCAGGCGCTCGGCCAGGACCTTCGGGTCGATATGGTCGAGATGGAGGTAGATATGATCCCCCTCCTTGCCGACGCCGCGCCCTTCGCGGATTTCCATCGCCATCGAACGCGACACGACGTCGCGGCTGGCGAGGTCCTTGGCCGACGGCGCGTAACGCTCCATGAAGCGCTCGCCCTCGGAGTTGGTGAGGTAGCCGCCTTCGCCGCGCGCACCCTCGGTGATGAGGACGCCCGCGCCGTAGATGCCGGTCGGGTGGAACTGCACGAACTCCATGTCCTGGAGCGGCAGGCCCGCACGCAGCACCATGCCGCCGCCGTCACCCGTGCAGGTGTGCGCCGAGGTGGCCGAGAAATAGCAGCGGCCATAGCCGCCGGTCGCCAGCACGACATTGTGCGCGCGGAAGCGGTGGATCGAGCCGTCTTCCATGCACAGCGCGATCACGCCGCGGCAATTGCCCTGCTCGTCCATGATCAGGTCGAGCGCGAAATATTCGATGAAGAAGTCCGCGTCATATTTCAGCGACTGCTGGTACAGGGCGTGCAGCATGGCGTGGCCGGTGCGGTCGGCGGCGGCGCAGGTGCGCTGCGCGGGCGGACCTTCGCCCATATTCTGCATCATGCCGCCGAATGGGCGCTGATAGATCTTGCCCTCTTCGGTGCGGCTGAACGGCACGCCCGCATGCTCCAGCTCGTACACGGCGGCGGGCGCCTCGCGGCACAGATATTCGATCGCATCCTGGTCGCCCAGCCAGTCCGATCCCTTGACGGTGTCGTACATGTGCCAGGTCCAGTGGTCCGGACCCATATTGCCCAGCGACGCGGCGATGCCGCCTTGGGCGGCCACGGTGTGGCTGCGCGTCGGGAACACCTTGGTGATGCAGGCGGTCTTCAGACCCGCCTCGGCGATGCCCATGGTGGCGCGCAGGCCCGAGCCGCCCGCACCCACGACGACGGCGTCATAGGTATGGTCGATGATCTTGTAAGCGGCAGCGGACATTATGCAGCGGCTCCGAAGGCGATCTTGAGGATCGAGAAAATGGCGATGGCGGCGATCGTGAAGACGAACAGGTTCATGACGACGAGCAGCGCGACCCGGTTCTGGTCCTGCTCATAATCCTCGATCACGACCTGGAGCCCCAGGCGCATATGATAGAAGACCGAGGCGACCAGCATCGCCATCGGGATGGCGGCCCAAGGATTGGCCAGCCACAGATGCACCGAGGCATAGTCGAAGGACGGCTGGCGCAGGATCGAGATCAGCAGCCAGACGACCAGCAGGAAATTGGACCCCGCCGTCAGGCGCTGGTTCAACCAGTGATGGGTGCCCGACTTGGCCGAGCCCAGGCCGCGCACGCGGCCGATCGCGGTTCCGGAACGCATCACTTGATCCCCAGATAGAGCCAGAAGGCCACCGTCATCACGACGGCAAAGACGATGGTGGCTTGCGCCTGACGCTTGTTCGACTTCAGCTCGAAGCCCGCGCCGACATCCATGAACAGGTGGCGGATGCCATTGGCCATGTGCTGGAACAGGCAGGCGGTCAGGCCGATGCCGACGACATAGCCGATGATGTTCAGCCTGCCCGACTCGACGGTGAAGACGTCGCGGAACGTCGCATAGCTTTCCGGCCCGGCGGCGACGGCCGCCAGGAACCAGACGAGAAGCGCCGCACCCACGGTCGCCATGCCCGTGCCGGTGGCGCGGTGCAGGATGGAGACCAGCATGTTGGGACCCCATTTCCAGATCTGGAGATGCGGGGAGAGCGGGCGTGCGGTGTTGCGGGCGGCCAAGGGCAGATCCTCGAACAGTCTAAAGTCGGGCTGGTTTGCGGATACGCCTATGGTGAAGACGCCGACAGGATGCAAGTCGCGAGGCGAGATTGATTGCGGGCCGGGATGGCAGGCAGGGGAGGGGCGCAACGCGGCTAACCGGCCCTTAACGCTTTTCACGCAAGGTCGCATCGAACGATTCCAAGTGCCTGAAACGGGGAGCCTGCGTGCCCAAGTCCCAGCCCAATTCCCAGCCCAAGACCGATCTGCCCCCGCCCACGGTCATCACCGCCGCGATCGATCTCGACGCGCGGATCCGGGCCTTTGATGGGGGGGATGGCATGCTGATCCGGCAGGCCGCCGAACTGTGGCCGGTGATCGAGCCGCGCGCGCAGGAGGTCGTCGATGCCTATTGGGATTATTGGCGCGCCGCCAATCCCGGACAGCCCGACTGGACGCCGCTGGACGAGGAACGCCGCCGCGTCACGGGCAATGCCTATCTGCGCAACCGCTTCTGCCACCTGTCGGGGCGCGACTGGGTGGAGTCGCTCGGGCGTTCGGTGGCCTCGGCCTATGCTGCGGGCGTCATGCCGATGGACGCGCTGGCCATGTCCTGCGCCAGCGACCGGGCCGCACTGAAGATCCTGATGGAGGAAATGTCCGCCGACGATCCGCGCCGGGCGGTGGCGGTCGACACGCTGCTCCGCCTGTTTGGCATGGAAACCGAACTGACCGTCGAGCTCTTCTCGGGCTATGAGAATTGGTGTGCCGATCGCGAGCGCGAGCGGCTGGCCGGGGATTTCCGCAACGGCATCGTCGCGGTGGTCGAAAATGCATCGGTCGAAGGGCAGGATCTGCGTCGCCAGGCGCAGGACGCCTCGCTCTCGACGCGCGGGATGCTCGGCAAGTCGAGCGAGGTCGCCGCCGCCGCCGAGCAGTCGGCGGTCGCGATGCGCGAGGCGGCACAGACCGCCGCCGGGCTGATCCGTGCGATCGAGGATGCCCGGGCCGAGGTTGACCAGGCCGCCGATGTCGCCAACCGCGCCGCCGACCAGGCGGGCCAGGCGGTCGGTATGTCCGAGATGCTGTCGGATCACGCCAAGTCGATCGAATCGATCCTGGGCCTGATCCGCGACATTGCGGGCCAGACCAATCTCCTGGCGCTGAACGCCACGATCGAGGCCGCGCGCGCCGGGGATGCGGGCCGGGGCTTCGCGGTCGTCGCGCAGGAGGTGAAGAGCCTCGCCAGCCAGACCGCGCGCGCGACCGACGACATCGCCACCAAGATCGCCGCGATCCAGGCGGCGACCCGCTCCACGGTCGAGACCAACGCCTCGATCAAGGCGACGGTCACCGAATTGCAGGCCTCGGCCGAGCATATCCGCCACGCCATGGAGGCGCAGGCGCAGACCGTGACCGCGATCACCGCCGCCGTCGACGAGACCGCGCTGGCGGCCGATTCGATGTCGCACACCATCGCCGCGATCCGCGAGGATACCGAGAGCGTCGCGCAGGAGATCGACCGGGTCGGACGCGGCTTCGATCATCTCGACAGCCAGCTGGGCGACCTGAAGGCCAGCGCCAGCCAGTTCGTGGTGCGCGTCGCCGCCTGATCGACCCTGTTGACGCGCCCGCACGCGCCCGGCACGGGCACGGCATGACGACGATCCTGGTAACCGGAAGCAGCCGAGGCATCGGCGCGGCCATCGCATCGACCCTGGGCGCCATGCCCGAAACGCGCGTGCTGGGGCATGGCACGCGCAGCGGCATCGCCGGGGATCTGTCCGAGGAGGGCGCGCCCGCCCACCTCTGGGCCGCGGCGCTGGAACAGGCGGGCGGGACGATCGACGTGCTGGTCAACAATGCCGGCATCTTCGAGGCCAGCCCGCTCGACGCCGACGACTGGTCGGAAAGCTGGGCGCGGACGATGCAGGTCAACCTGACCGCCTCGGCCGAACTCTGCCGTCTGGCGGTGCTGCACTGGCAGGCGCGGGGGCAGGGCGGCCGGATCGTCAACATCGCCAGCCGCGCCGCCTATCGCGGCGACTCGCCCGCCCATTGGCATTATGCCGCGTCCAAGGGCGGCATGGTCGCGATGACCAAGACGATCGCGCGGGGCTATGCCGCGCAAGGCATCCTGGCCTTTGCCGTCTGCCCCGGCTTCACCATGACCGGCATGGCCGACGACTATCTGGCCAGCCGGGGCGGGGACAAGCTGCTCGCCGACATCCCGCTCGGCCGCGTCGCCTCGCCCGAGGAGGTCGCCGCGACCGTCCGTTTCCTGTGCACCGATGCGCCGCCTTCGATGACCGGCGCGGTCCTCGACATCAATGGAGCAAGCTATGTCCGCTGACAGCTGGAAGCTGACGCTGCCCTGCACCCGCGACGAGGCGGAGGCGATCGACGCGGCCGACGACCTGGCGATCGAGGCGGTCATCATGACCACCGAGGAGGTGGAGGACGACCGCGAGCATTGGCGGCTCGACGCTTATTTCGAAGCCGAGCCCGACGCCGCCACCATTGAAGCGATCCGCGCGCTGGTGCCGAGCGCAGGGAATCACCCCGCCACGGTCGAGCATGTGCCCGCGCAGGACTGGGTGACGATGAGCCAGGCGGGGCTGGCGCCGCTCTCGGTCGGGCGGTTCTTCGTCCATACGGGTGACGAGGCGGTGCCCGAAGGCAAGCGCGGTTTCCACATCCCGGCGGGCCGCGCCTTCGGCACCGGGCATCATGAGACGACCAGCGGTTGCCTGGCCATGCTCGACGCGATGGCGGATGAAAGCGTGACGAATGCCATCGACGTCGGCACCGGCACCGGCCTGCTCGCCTTTGCCGTGCGGCACATCTGGCCGGACGCCAAGGTCGTGGCGACCGATATCGACCCCATCGCGATCGACGTGACCGCCGAGAATGCCGCGATCAACGGCGTCGACGGGGTCGCGCTGATCGTCGCCGACGGCGCGCTGGCCGATCCGATCATGGCGGGGGCGCCCTATGACCTGGTCGTCGCCAATATCCTGGCCGGGCCGCTGATCTCGATGGCGCCGGAACTGGCGGCGATCGCGGGGCCCGAGGCGACGCTGGTGCTCGCCGGGTTGCTGGAGACGCAGCGGGCGGACGTGGTCGCGGCCTATGAAGCGTGCGGCTGTGCGCTGGAGACGGTCGACCGGCGCGGCGACTGGAGCGTGCTGCGGCTGCGGGCAGGGGCTCAGCGGTTCGTGCCGAGCGGGCCGTTCGACCCCAAGGGGCGGGATGGTTGGGCTTTGGATATCTAAATCTTTCTCTCCCCTCCCGCAGGCGGGAGGGGTTGGGGGAGGGAAGGGCCGCGAGCTGTGGTCTCGGTGAGACTCCAAACCCTCCCCCCAACCCCCTCCCGCCTGCGGGAGGGGGAGCCTATGGCGCTGGCCATTATTCCAGACCTCCCGCTTACGAAAACGTAAGTCAGAGCATTTGCCATCCCCCCGGCCTCTCGGGCATAAGCCCGTGCAAAGAACCCAAGGAGAGGTCATGGCATCGACGATGGTCGAACTGGAACGCCGCCGCGCGGCCGCGCGGGCCGGTGGTGGCGAGAAGCGCGTCGCCGCGCAGCACGCCAAGGGCAAGCTGACCGCGCGCGAGCGGCTCGACGTGCTGCTGGACGAGGGCAGCTTCGAGGAGCTCGACATGTTCGTCGAGCATAATTGCACCGATTTCGGCATGACCGAGCAGATCGTCCCCGGCGACGGCGTGGTGACGGGTTCGGGCACGATCAACGGGCGGCTGGTCTTCGTCTTCAGCCAGGACTTCACCGTGTTCGGCGGCTCGCTGTCCGAACGTCATGCCCAGAAGATCTGCAAGATCATGGACATGGCGATGAAGGTCGGCGCGCCCGTCATCGGCCTGAACGACAGCGGCGGCGCGCGCATCCAGGAGGGCGTGGCATCGCTGGGCGGCTATGCCGAGGTGTTCCAGCGCAATGTGCTGGCCAGCGGCGTGGTCCCGCAGCTTTCGCTCATCATGGGCCCCTGCGCGGGCGGCGCGGTCTATAGCCCGGCGATGACCGACTTCATCTTCATGGTGAAGGATTCGAGCTATATGTTCGTCACCGGCCCCGATGTGGTGAAGACGGTGACCAACGAGGTCGTGACCCAGGAAGCGCTGGGCGGTGCTGTGACCCACACGACCAAGACCGGCGTCGCCGACGTCGCGTTCGAGGACGATATCGAGGCGCTGCTGGCGGCGCGCGATTTCATCGACTTCCTGCCCGCCAACAACCGCGAAGGCGTGCCCGAACGGCCGACGGCGGACGCCTGGGACCGCATCGAGGAGAGCCTCGACACGCTGATCCCCGCCAGCGCCAACCAGCCCTATGACATGCACGAGCTGATCGCCAAGGTCGTGGACGAGGGCGATTTCTTCGAGGTGCAGCCCGCGCACGGCGCCAACATCATCACCGGCTTCGGCCGGATCGAGGGGCGCACGGTCGGCTTCGTCGCCAACCAGCCGATGGTCTTGGCGGGGGTGCTCGACATCAATGCCAGCCGCAAGGCGGCGCGGTTCGTGCGCTTCTGCGATGCGTTCGAGATTCCGATCGTGACCTTTGTCGACGTACCCGGCTTCCTGCCCGGCACCGCCCAGGAGCATAACGGCATCATCAAGCATGGCGCGAAACTGCTCTTCGCCTATGCCGAGGCGACGGTCCCGAAGATCACGGTCATCACGCGGAAAGCCTATGGCGGCGCCTACGACGTGATGGCGTCCAAGCATTTGCGGGGCGACCTCAACTATGCCTGGCCGACCGCCGAGATCGCGGTGATGGGGGCCAGGGGCGCGGTCGAGATCATCTTCCGGGGCAAGACGCCGGAGGAGATCGCCGAGCGGACGGCCGAGTATGAGGCGCGCTTCGCCAATCCGTTCGTGGCGGCGTCGAAGGGTTTCATCGATGAGGTGATCCAGCCGCATTCCACCCGCCGCCGCATCGCGCTGGGCCTGCGCAAGCTGCGCAACAAGGACCTCGCCAACCCGTGGAAGAAGCATGACAACCTGCCGCTCTGAGATGGTCGCGAGGGGGGGAGCCCTCCCCCATCCCCTCCCGCCTGCGGGAGGGGCGTGCCTGGGGCCAGCGCTTACCCAGAGCCTCTCCCCTCCCGCAGGCGGGAGGGGATGGGGGAGGGCTGGCGCTGTCCAGTTGCAAACCGGCTGGAGGCGCGCATGACCCTCGGCCGCCTCAACCATATCGGTATCGCCACGCCGTCGATCGAAAGGGCC
The DNA here is from genome assembly GCF_030818415.1 of Sphingomonas sp. SORGH_AS_0950. Taxonomy (NCBI): domain Bacteria; kingdom Pseudomonadati; phylum Pseudomonadota; class Alphaproteobacteria; order Sphingomonadales; family Sphingomonadaceae; genus Sphingomonas; species Sphingomonas sp. SORGH_AS_0950. Next base: position 1,886,180 of record NZ_JAUTAE010000001.1, on the reverse strand, counting down.
GTCGAAACCTATCGCCACCTGCTGGGCGCGGACGCGATCGGCGAGCCCTTCGATCTGCCGTCGCAGGGCGTGCGGGTGTGCTTCATCGATACGCCCAACACCCAGATCGAGCTGATCCAGCCGCTGGATGAAAGCTCCCCCATCGCCAATTTCCTGAAGAAGAACCCAGGCGGCGGCCAGCATCATCTGTGCTTCGAGGTGGCCGACATGGCCGCCGCCGTTGCCGCGTTGCAGGCCAAGGGCGCGACGCTGCTGGGCCAGCCGCGCATCGGCGCGCATGGCACGCCCGTCGTCTTCCTTCATCCGCGCGACATGGGCGGCGTGCTGGTCGAGCTGATGGAAACGCCGGAGGAAGGGCATTGAGCGAGGCCATGCTGCGCACCGAGCGCCGGGGGGACGTTCTGGCCCTGTCGCTCGACCGGCCCGATCGGTTGAACGCCGCGCCGCCCGCGCTGTTCGATGCGATCGGCGCGGCGCTGGCGGAAAGGGGCGATGCCCGTGCGGTGCTGATCGCGGGCGAGGGGCGCGCCTTTTGCTCGGGCGCGGACATATCGGGGGGCGATGTCGGCCCCGACACCGTCCACCGCGCGCTGGTCGCGCATTACAACCCCGTGATGCTGGCGCTCGCCGATCTTCCCATCCCGGTGGTCAGCGCGGTGCGCGGCGCGGCGGCAGGGATCGGGTGCAGCCTGGCGCTCGCCGCCGATTTCTGCGTCGCCAGCGAAAGCGCCTATTTCCTTCACGCCTTCGTCAATATCGGGATGGTCCCCGATGGCGGGGCGAGCTGGATGCTCCCGCGCCTGATCGGCCGCGCCCGCGCCGCCGAGATGATGATGCTGGGCGAGCGGGTGGGGGCGGCCAAGGCGCTCGACTGGGGCATGATCCACAAGGTCGTCGCCGACGATGCGCTCGACGCCGAGGCCTGGGCGCTGGCCGAACGGCTGGCGGCGGGGCCGAGCGTAGCGCTGGGGCTGATGCGCCGTGCGCTCCATGCCGGGTTCGACAGCGACTATGCCGCAGCGCTCGCGCGCGAAGCACAGGACCAGCGGAGCGCCCGCGCGACACTGGACGGAGAGGAAGGCGGCCGGGCCTTTTTCGAGAAGCGCCCGCCGCGTTTCCTCGGGCGGTAAGACTTGCGCGCGTATGATGATTTCGCTCTAGTGAAAGAAAATAAGTAGCGCGCGTAACGAATGGATGAGGAGTGGCCGATGGCCGAACGCCCTGACCTATCAGACTGGGAAGCCCTTGCCGCGCGCGAGGTAAAGGGGCGCGACCTCGATTGGCAGACGCCGGAGGGGATCACGGTCAAGCCGCTCTACACCGCTGCCGATGTGCGGGAAGACCCCGGCCTGCCGGGCTTCGCGCCGTTCACGCGGGGCGTGCGGGCGAGCATGTATGCGGGGCGCCCCTGGACGATCCGGCAATATGCGGGCTTCTCGACCGCCGAGGAATCGAACGCCTTCTACCGCCGCAACCTGGCGGCGGGGCAGAAGGGGCTGTCGGTCGCCTTCGATCTGGCGACCCACCGGGGCTATGACAGCGACCACCCCCGCGTGACCGGCGACGTGGGCAAGGCGGGGGTCGCGATCGACACGGTCGAGGATATGAAGATCCTGTTCGACGGCATCCCCTTGGATGCCATGTCGGTCAGCATGACGATGAACGGCGCGGTGATCCCGGTGCTGGCCTTCTTCATCGTCGCGGCCGAAGAACAGGGGGTTCACCGCTCGAAGCTGGAAGGGACCATCCAGAACGATATCCTCAAGGAGTTCATGGTCCGCAACACCTATATCTATCCGCCCGAACCGAGCATGCGGATCATCTCGGATATCTTCGCCTACACATCCGCCGAGATGCCCAAGTTCAACAGCATCTCGATCAGCGGCTATCACATGCAGGAGGCAGGGGCGACGCAGCTCCAGGAGCTGGCCTTCACCATCGCCGATGGCATGGAATATGTGAAATACGGCGTGGCCTCAGGCCTCGACATCGACAAGTTCGCCGGCCGCCTGTCCTTCTTCTTTGCGATCGGCATGAACTTCTTCATGGAGGTCGCCAAGCTGCGCGCCGCGCGGGTGCTGTGGCACCGGGCGATGACGCAACTGGGCGCGAAGGACGAACGCTCCAAGATGCTGCGCACGCACTGCCAGACGTCGGGCGTGTCGCTGACCGAGCAGGACCCGTATAACAACGTCATCCGCACCACCATCGAGGCGATGGCGGCGATGCTGGGCGGCACCCAGTCGCTCCACACCAATGCGCTGGACGAGGCGATCGCGCTGCCCACCGACTTCTCCGCCCGGATCGCGCGCAACACGCAGATCGTGTTGCAGGAAGAGACGGGGATGACGAAGGTCGTCGATCCGCTCGGCGGTAGTTACTATGTCGAGAGCCTGACCCAGAGCCTGGTCGACGGCGCCTGGGCGCTGATCGAGCGGATCGAGGCCGAGGGCGGCATGGCGAAAGCGGTCGCGGCGGGCTGGCCCAAGGCGATGATCGAAGAGGCGTCCGCCGCCCGCGCCGCCAGGGTCGACCGGGGCGAGGATGTGATCGTCGGGGTCAACACATACCGGCTGGCCGACGAGGCGCCGGTCGAGATCCTCGACATCGACAACCATGCGGTGCGCGGGGCCCAGGTCGCGCGGATCGCGGCGGTGAAGGCCGCGCGCGACGAGGCGGCGTGCCGCTCGGCGCTCGATGCCCTGCGCGACGCGGCCAAAATTCCTCCCCTGCAAGGGGAGGTGGCATCGCGCCGCGATGACGGAGGGGTGTCGACGCTCGAGAGAGGGGACACTCCTCCGTCAGCGGCTGACGCCGCCGCCACCTCCCCCGCCGGGGGAGGAATGGGGGCGAATCTCCTCGCACTGGCGGTCGAGGCGGCGCGGGCACGGGCGACCCTGGGCGAGATTTCTGCCGCGCTGGAGGATGTGTTCGGCCGCTATGGCACCCAGCCGACCCCGGTGTCGGGCGTCTATGGCGGCGCCTACGGCGAGGACGAACGCTGGGCCCGCCTGATCCGCGGCGTCGAGGCGGTCGAGCGCCGCCTCGGCCGCAAGCCCCGGCTGTTCGTCGCCAAGATGGGCCAGGACGGGCATGACCGGGGCGCGAACCTCGTCTCCTCGATGTTCGGCGATCTGGGGTTCGAGGTCGTGCCCGGCGCGCTGTTCCAGACGCCGCAAGAAGCCGCGCAGATCGCTCTCACCCGCGATGTCGATATCGTCGGCGCGTCCAGCCTGGCGGCGGGTCACAAGACGCTGATCCCCGAACTGATCGGCCACCTCCGCGAGGCGGGCCGCGCCGATATCAAGGTCATCGCGGGTGGCGTTATTCCCGCGCAGGATTATCAGGCGCTCTACGATGCCGGGGTACAGGCGATATTCGGCCCCGGGACCAATCTTGTGAAGGCGGCCGAGGATGTGCTGAGGCTGCTCGGCCATAACATGCCGCCGGAAACGGGCGAATGACAGGACCAGACGTAATGACGACGACCACCGCGCTGAGCGCCGAGACGGCACCCCCGCGCACCGACTGGACCCGCGCCGAGATCGCCGCACTGTTCGACCTGCCCTTCACCGAGCTGCTGTTCCGCGCGGCCGAGGTCCACCGCGCGCATCATGCCGCCGATCAGGTTCAGTTGTCGACGCTGCTGTCGATCAAGACCGGCGGCTGCCCCGAGGATTGCGGCTATTGCAGCCAGTCGGCGCATGCCGATACCGGTCTGAAGGCGACCAAGCTGATGGACCCGCGCGCCGTGCTGCAGGCGGCGGCGCAGGCAAAGGATCACGGCTCGACGCGCTTCTGCATGGGCGCGGCCTGGCGTAACCCCAAGGACCGCGACATGCCCGCCATCGTCGAGATGGTGAAGGGCGTGCGCGCCATGGGCATGGAAACCTGCATGACGCTGGGCATGCTCACCGATGCACAGGCGCAGACGCTGGCCGAGGCGGGGCTCGACTATTACAACCACAATATCGACACCTCGCCCGAGCGTTACGGCGACGTCATCACCACGCGCAGCTTCGGCGAGCGGTTGGAGACGCTGGAGCATGTCCGCGACGCCGGCATCAACGTGTGTTGCGGCGGCATCGTCGGCATGGGCGAGACGCGCGGCGACCGGGTCGGCTTCATCCATGCGCTCGCCACCCTGCCGGTGCATCCGGGCAGCGTGCCGGTGAACGCGCTGGTGCCGGCCAAGGGCACGGTGCTGGGCGATATGCTGGCCGACACGCCGCTCGCCAAGATCGACGATATCGAATTCGTTCGCACCGTGGCGGTCGCGCGCATCACCATGCCGCATTCGATGGTCCGGCTGTCGGCGGGGCGCGAGAGCATGTCGGATGCGACCCAGGCTTTGTGCTTCCTGGCGGGGGCCAATTCGATCTTCACCGGCGACAAGCTGCTGACCGCGGGCAATGCGGGCGACGACAAGGATGCCGCACTCTTCGCCCGGCTGGGGCTCACCCCCATGGCGGCGGAGTGCAAGGTGGAATTGGAAGCGGCGGAGTGAGGCTTCCACCGCCCTGTTCCCCGGCGAAGGCCGGGGCCCAGGGGCGGTGAACCATCGATGGCGCGTGGCAGAGGCCTCCCCCCGAGGCGGCACGGCGCGCCATCAGCGTCTTGGAAACTGGACCCCGGCCTTTGCCGGGGAACAGGCGACACGGACCAATGACATAAAAGGAGAGGTAACCCCGTGTTCCAGAAAATCCTGATCGCCAATCGCGGGGAAATCGCGTGCCGGGTGATCCGCACCGCAAGGGCCATGGGCATCGCGACGGTCGCGGTCTATTCCGACGCCGATGCGGGCGCGCCGCATGTCCGCCTCGCCGATGAATCGGTGCGCCTGGGCCCCGCGCCTGCTGCCGAAAGCTATCTCAAGGCCGAGCTGATCCTCGCCGCCGCCAAGGCCACGGGCGCGGATGCCATCCATCCCGGTTACGGCTTCCTGTCCGAGCGGGAGAGCTTCGCGCGCGCCTGTGCCGAGGCGGGCATCGCGTTCATCGGCCCGCCGCCGAACGCCATCGCCGCGATGGGCGACAAGATCGAATCGAAGAAGCTCGCCAAGGCGGCGGGCGTCAACGTCGTCCCCGGCTATCTGGGCGAGATCGCCGATACCGAGGAGGCGGTGCGCATCGCCACCGACATCGGCTTTCCCGTCATGATGAAGGCGTCGGCCGGTGGCGGCGGCAAGGGCATGCGGCTCGCCTGGTCCGAGGCGGACGTGCGCGAGGGCTTCGAGGCGACCAAGCGCGAGGGGCTGGCCAGCTTCGGCGACGACCGCGTCTTCATCGAGAAGTTCATCGAGAGCCCCCGCCATATCGAGATCCAGGTGCTGGGCGACCAGCATGGCAATATCGTCTATCTCGGCGAGCGCGAATGCTCGGTCCAGCGCCGCCACCAGAAGGTGGTCGAGGAAGCGCCCTCGCCCTTCGTCACCCCCGAAATGCGCCGCGCCATGGGCGAGCAGGCGGTGGCCCTTGCCCGGGCGGTGGGCTATTATTCGGCGGGCACCGTCGAGCTGATCGTGTCGGGCGCCGATCCGACGGGTGAAAGCTTCTACTTCCTCGAGATGAACACCCGGCTCCAGGTCGAGCATCCCGTCACCGAGGAGATCACCGGGCTCGATCTGGTCGAGCAGATGATCCGCGTCGCGGCAGGCGAGCCGCTGGCGTTCGGTCAGGACGATGTGACGCTGACCGGCTGGGCGATCGAGAACCGCGTCTATGCCGAGGACCCGTATCGCGGCTTCCTCCCCTCGACCGGGCGGCTGGTCCGCTACAACCCGCCCGCCGAGCATCGCGACGACGATGTGCGCGTCCGCGTCGATGACGGCGTCGCCGAGGGCGGCGAGGTCAGCATGTTCTATGACCCGATGATCGCCAAGCTCGTCACCTGGGCGCCGACCCGCGAGGCCGCGATCGACGCCCAGATCGCCGCGCTCGACGCGTTCGAGATCGTCGGGCCGGGGACGAACATCGACTTCGTCTCCGCGCTGATGCAGCATCCGCGTTTCCGCGCGGGCGCGCTCACGACCGGGTTCATCGCCGAGGAATATCCCGAGGGCTTCCACGGCGCATCTGCGAGCGCGGACCTGACCCGCACCCTCGCCGCCGTCGCCGCTTTCGCCGCCACCGCCGAGGCGGACCGGGCCCGGCGGATCGACGGCCAGCTCGGCCACCGGCTGCAACCGCCCGCCGACTGGACGGTACGGATCGGGGGCAAGGACCATGCGGTCCACGTCGCGACCGACGGCCTCCGCGTCGACGGCACGGAGCTCGACCTCGCCATCGCCTATACGCCGGGCGACCGGATGATCGCGGTCGAGGACGAAGCGGGCGAAACCCTCCACGTCCGCATCGCAAAAACCCGCACCGGCTTTCGCCTGACCACGCGCGGGGCCAGCCACACGATCCGCGTCCTGCCCGCCCGCGCGGCGCCCTACGCCCGGCACCTGATCGAGAAGGTCCCGCCCGACCTGTCCAAATTCCTGATCGCGCCGATGCCGGGCCTCCTCGTCCGCCTCGACGTGGCCGAGGGCGACAAGGTCGAGGCGGGCCAGCCGCTGGCGGTGGTCGAGGCGATGAAGATGGAAAACATCCTGCGCGCCGCCAAGACCGGCACCGTCAAGACCATAACCGCCAGGACCGGCGACAGCCTGGCGGTGGATGCGGTCATCCTAGAACTGGAGTGATGTTCGGGGGGGCGTCGCCGTCGACGCCCCCGATCGTCACGCCGCGACCGCCTGGCGCGGGGCGTGGGCGATGCGGTCCTGCGCGATGGCGCGGGCGGCATGATGCGGGGTGGCGCCGTCGCGCGCCGCGCGGGCCAGCGTCTCCTCCATCCGCAGCGCGATGCCCTGTACCCGCTTGCGCACGTCGGGCGCGCGCCAGCCGAGATATTCGCCCGCGACATTGATGATCCCCCCGGCATTGACCAGGAAGTCGGGGGCATAGAGGATGTCGCGCTCGGCCAGTCGGTCGGCCATGTCCTCGCTGGCCAGCTGGTTGTTCGCCGCGCCGCACACCACGCTGGCGCGCAGCCCCGCCACGGTTTCGGCATCGAGCACCGCCCCCAGCGCGCAAGGCGCCAGCACATCGACCCGCGCGGACAGCAGCGCGCGGCTGCTCATCACCATCGCGCCGAAGCGATCGGCGGCGCGCGCCGCCACCTCGCTGCGCGGTTCGGCGACGATCAGCCGCGCACCCATTTCGTGCAGCAATTCGCACAGCGCATAGCCGACATGCCCCAGCCCCTGCACCGCGACGGTCACGTCGGACAGCTCCGCGCCCAGCCGGTGCCGGACCGCGACCTGCATCGCCTGTGCGACGCCCAGCGCGGTCCAGGGCGAGGGATCGCCGCCCGGCCGCCCGCCGCTCGCCGGAAGCCCGGCGACGTGGCGCGTTTCCCGGGCGACCATGCCCATATCCTCGACCGAGGTGCCGACATCCTCGGCGGTGACATAGCGTCCCTTCAACTCGCGCACCGTCCGTCCAAAGGCGCGGAACAGCGCCACCCGGTCGAAATCGCCCTGCGGCAACCGGATGACGGCCTTGCCTCCGCCAAAGGGCAGGTCGGCCAGCGCATTCTTCAGCGCCATTCCTTCGGCCAGGCGCAGCGCATCGACGGTCGCCGCGCGGTCGCTGGCATAATGCCAGGCGCGGCACCCGCCCGCCGCCGGGCCCAGCGCGGTCGAATGGAGGACGATGACCCCGCTCGCCCCCGTGTCGGCGTCGTGGAACGACACCACCTCTTCGGGGGGCAGGCTTTGGGCGTCTGGTGCGGTGCGCGACATGTTGGTCTTCCCTTGATCTGTTGGAAAGCAATCTAGCGGGCTTGGCCGAGTGTTTCTGGTCCATCTTGGGGGTCTCGACGCGAAAGATCGGTTGAATTGACCCAATAAAGCGATTTATTGGAATGGTTATGCCGCACGACCTCGATATCTGGGAACGACGCATCCTCGCATTGCTTCAGGAGGATGCCAGCCTGTCCACCGCCGCCATCGCCGAGGCGGTCGGCCTGTCGGCGTCGCCCTGCTGGCGCCGGATCGACCGGCTGGAGCGGGAGGGGATCATCAAGCGGCGCGTCGCGCTGGTCGACCGGGCCAAGGTCGGGCTGAAGGCGCAGATCTTCGCGCAGGTGAAGCTCAACGCGCATGGCCGGGCCAATCTGGACGAGTTCGCCGCCGCGATCCGCGAGGTGCCCGAGGTGATGGAATGCCATGTGCTGATGGGGTCGGTCGACTTCATGCTGCGCATCGTGGCGGCCGACATCGAATCCTATGAACGGCTGTTCTTCGAACGCCTGTCCAACCTGCCGGGGGTGCAGGAAATCAACTCCACCGTCGCGCTGTCGGAGATCAAGTCGACCACCTCGCTGCCGATTGGGCCTGGATCGTAACGACGCTTGCCCGACACGCGCGGCCCCGATACCGCCCGACCACGACAGGCGGCGGAGACGATATGGCGCGGACGCAGGGCTTGGGGAGGATTCGGATCGGCCTGTTCCTGCTGGTCTGGCTGAGCTGTGCCTGGTTTGGGTCGTGGGAGTTCAATCCCAACAACGCCACCCGGCTGTTCGCCGCGATCCGCATGGTCGAGAACGGCACCGCGACCATCGATCCCTTCGCGCCGCTGACCATCGACAAGGCGCAGTTCGGCGCCCATGCCTATCTCGACAAGGCACCGGGCATGACCCTGATGGCCTTGCCCGCCGTGGCGATCACCGACCTCGTCACCGGCGACCGTGCGGGGCGGCATTTACCGAGTTCGGTCGATCCCGGCTTCGTCGCCTATCTGAAGCTGCGTACGCGGGTGGCGGCGGCGACCGGATCGGCGCTGCTGACCGCCATCGCGGCGGTGCTGCTGTTCGATCTGGCGCTGACGCTGACCGGCGGCGCGGGGGCAGCGCTGTTCGCGGCGCTGGGCTATGCGCTGGGGACGCCGATCTGGGGCTATTCCACCACCTTGCTGGGCCATGCGGCGGTCGCGGCGTTGTTCGTCATCGCTTTGGCCGGGGTTGCGCGTGGCGGCGGACGGTGGATGGCGGTGGCGGGGCTGGCGCTCGGCTGGGCGGTGGTGGTCGAGTATCAGGCGGTGCTGGCGGGATCGGTCATCGGGCTGTGGGCGGTGTGGAAGTATCGCGCGACGCCCAAGGCGCTGCTGCCGTTGATCGTCGCGGGGGTGGCGGGGCTGTTGCCGCTTGCCGCCTATAATCTCTTCGCCTTCGGGACGCTGTTCCGCATCGGCTATTCGGGCGTGGTCGGGTTCGAGGGGATGAATCAGGGGCTGTTCGGGCTGACCGTGCCGCGCTTGGCGGTGCTGCGCGAGATTCTGGTCGGGCCGATGCGCGGGCTGTTCTGGGTGGCGCCGGTGCTGCTGGTCGCGCCGGTCGGCCTGTGGCGGCTGGGGGAGGAGCGGGCGACGCGCGGGATCGCGCTGACGGCGGCCGGGGTGGCGGTCGTCGCGCTACTGGTCAACGCGGCCTATGTCTATTGGGATGGCGGCAATGCCACCGGGCCGCGCCATGCGATGCCGCTGGCGGGCGTGGCGGCGCTGGGGCTGGCGCCGGTCTGGGCGATGGCGCGGGCCGGGTGGCAGCGCGTCGGGCTGGCGATGCTGCTGCTCGGTTCGGTCGCGATCAACCTGACCATCGCGGCGGCGGAGATCTTCGCGCCGCCCGGCTATCGCTGGGCCTGGTGGCAGGCGGTGATCCAGCTGCGGTTCCGCTTCGGCGATCTGCGCACCATCCCCTCCGAATGGTGGGGATGGACGAGCTGGAACGGCCTTTATCTATGGGCGGCGGTCGCGGTCCCACTCGCCCTGTGGCTGGTTCAGTCCTGCGCGCGCTTCAGCCCGCGCACCCGGTGCCAGACATAGAAGCCGACCAGCAGGACCAGCACGATCCCGATCGCCAGATCGGCCCGGTGGAAGAACGCCTTCACGCGCGGGTCCGAATCCCATTTCTCGCCCAGCTCGCGCCCGACGATCGCGAGGACCAGGCAGAAGGGCCAGCTGCCGAGGAAGGTATAAAGGTGGAACGGCACGAGCGGCATCCGCGCCACCCCCGCCGGAAAGGCGATGAAGGTGCGAATCACCGGCAACAGCCGCCCGATCATCACCGCGATCGAGCCGTATCGCGCGAAGAACCGGTCCGCCGCGTCCAGCTCGCCCGGCCCGATCAGGAGATATTTGCCCCAACGCTCGGCAACCGGCCGCCCGCCGCGCTTGCCGATCTCATAGGCGACGATCGAGCCCAGATTGCACCCCAGCGCCCCCGCCGTCGCGGCGAGATAGAGGTTGAACTGGCCGGTCGACACCAGATAGCCGGCAAAGGGCATGATGATCTCGGAGGGCAGCGGAATGCACGCGCTCTCGATCGCCATCAGCAGCATGATGCCCAGATAGCCGCCCGACGAGATGACCCAGATGGCGAAGCTCGCCAGTGCGGAAAGAAGTTGTTCGACCATGGGGCCAGCGACTTGCGCGATTGGCGGGGCAGGGTCAATCGGAACCGCATGGGCGTGCGGCCGGTTTGGGACGCATGACGATGTTGACCCTGAACGACGATCGCACCATGCCGCAAATCGGGCTGGGCACCTATCAGATCCCGGATTCGCAGGTCGCGCTGGTGGTGCGGCGCGGGCTCGATACCGGCTATCGTTTGGTCGACACCGCCGCCCTTTATGGCAATGAGCGCGGCGTGGGCGACGGCCTTCGCGATGCGGACGTGTTCCTGACCACCAAGCTGTGGAACGACCGCCACCGCGATGCCGAAGCGGCGCTGGACGAGAGCCTGTCGCTGCTCGGCGTCGAGGCGGTCGACCTCTATCTGATCCACTGGCCGGTCCCCGCCGAGGACGCCTATGTCGAGGCATGGCAAAGCCTGATCGCGCTTCGCGAGGCGGGCAAGGCCAGGTCGATCGGCGTGTCGAACTTCCTGCCCGAGCATCTCGACCGCATCATGGAGGCGACGGGCGTGGTGCCCGCGGTCAACCAGATCGAACTCCACCCCCGCTTCCAGCAACGCGAGGCGCGCGCCTATCACCAGGCCAAGGGCATCGTGACCCAGAGCTGGAGCCCGCTGGGGCAGGGCGGCGAACTGCTGAAGACGCCCGAGATCGTCGCCATTGCGGACAAGCATGGCCGCTCGGCGGCGCAGGTGGTGCTCGCCTGGCATCTGGCGCATGGCCTCTCGGTGATTCCCAAGGCGGCGGATGCGGCGCACATGGCGGACAATTTCGCCGCGACCGAACTGACGCTGGACGACGAGGACATGGCCGCGATCGATGCGCTGGACGATGCCGAGGGGCGGATCGGGCCGGACCCGCGGGAGATGTAGCAGCGGCCGCCGCATGGGAATGGTCAGCTTGGATCGAACAGCCTGCCCATAGCCGTGCGGTCATCCTCGAGAAGCCAACTCGCATGGGTTGATTGCAACCTGCTCAGCTTTACGGCGTCGCACGCCATGACGTCCATGCCGCGATCATCATAAATATGGAGCATCGTACCTGCATCGGGATCGAGCAGGAATGCAACGACCGGCGCACTAGGCGATATTGGCATTTCCGCCGCGATGCCGTGCCAGATCAGGCAGTCGCGTGCGATCCTGTCGTCGCCCAACCGACAACCGCGAAGGGTCCAGCAATAGGCGTCATCAGAATCGTCCGGATAGATTATGCTCTGCCACTCGCTCATGTAGGCCGCCGAAAACCCGCTTGCCTGCAAACGCGAAAAACCGTCCTCGCGCCATTCGTCGTGCAAGTCTTCCGGTTGTGTCGAACCCTCGATCGAGGCGACCACCGCGTGGCAGCCGTTTGGGAAAAGCACGTCGGCAATCGCTGTGGCACGATGGAGTGCCTGGAGGAAGCGGGGGATCGGGTAATGGTCGGCACCCCATATGTCCCCGCCCAGCTCGAAACGCAGTCGCGCTTCGTGATCGGTAAAACGTCTCGTCCAGAGGAATGACCAAAGCTGTTCGAGCGATGAAGACGCCATCCGTTCCTCTATCATCAGGGAGCATGGGTGGCACGCTATTCTGACCTAGGCAATGGCCCCTGCCGCCAGCCTCAGATCCTCCACGAACCGCGCATATTCGACCTCCTTCGCCGCCGGATCGGGCAGGCGGAGCAGATAGCTGGGGTGGACGGTGATGAACGCGGTTCCGCCATCGGGCAGGGTCAGCGCCTTGCCGCGTTCGCGTCCGATCGTCATCACCTTGCCGAACAGCGAGCGTGCCGCCGTCGCGCCCAGCGCGACCGTCACCTGCGGCTGGATCAGCAGGCGTTCCTGCTCGACCCACCAGCGGCACGCCTGGATCTCCCCCGCATTAGGCGAGCTGTGGATACGCCGCTTGCCGCGCGGCTCGAACTTGAAATGCTTGACCGCGTTGGTGACATAGGCCCGCGCGCGGTCGATCCCCGCCTCCGCCACCGCGCGGTCGAACACCTGTCCGGCAGGACCGACAAAGGGGCGGCCCGCCAGGTCCTCCTGATCGCCCGGCTGCTCGCCGACGAACATCAGGGGCGCGTCGACCGGACCTTCGCCGAACACCGTCTGGGTGGCGGGGGCGTAAAGCGGGCAGCGGGTGCAGCCCATCGCCTCGTCGCGTAGCGCCGCCCAGGCCGCCTGCGCATTGCCGCCGCGTCCGGTCCGTACATCCACCCTGGCGGTGTCGATCATGCCCGTCTCCCGTGCCTGCGCGCCTGCAATCAGTTGCGGGACCAACGCGGTTTCCGGCATGTTTTTCCAGTATTTGCGCGGCATCTCCTTCAACATCGCGCCGATCTTCACGCGCGCGGGGTTGAAGATGCTGGCATAATAGGTCTTCCACACCGCCTCGGTCGGATCGCCCTCGGGCGCGTCGGCCTTGCTGGCGCCTGGCCCCTCGGCGAGCGTCTTGCCGTCCCAGTGGAGCGACACCTCCGGCGTCAGGATCGACCAGCGCATCGTCGTGAAGCGGTTGACGAAGAAGGCCGCATTGGCGCGCACGATATGATGCTCGGGCTCGAACCAGGCGACATAGCGCGGGCCGTCGTCATCCTCGGTCTCGCGAAAGCGCAGGAAGGCGCGCATCTTGTGGATGTCGCGCCGCACCGCCTTGGCGAGCCGGTCGAGCCGCCGGACCAGCGGATCGGCCTGATCCTCGATCAGCCGGGGTTGCCGTCGCAGCCGGTCGAGCGCGGTGTGGAGCAGCGCGAAACGCTCCGGATCGTTCGACAGAATGACGCTGCGCGCGAGGTCGATGAAGCCGCGCGCGACCGTGAAGCGCGGCGCGGGGCTGGTCGGCCTTTCCTCTGCGACGGCACCGAACAGGTCGGCGGTCTGCTCGTCGACCTGCCAGACGACCTGATCGGGCGGCACGGCGTCGGCGATCAGGCCACGCGCCGCGTCCCGCCACGCGTCGAAATCATCGGGAGCAGAGAGAGTTATGATGCGCATGAGTTTGCGACTTTCCTCCCCTGCAAGGGGAGGGGGACCAGCGAAGCTGGTGGAGGGGTGTAACCGCCGGCCAGCACGGGCTTCGTTTGCGACCGGTTACACCCCTCCGTCAGGCCTTCGGCCTGCCACCTCCCCTTAAAGGGGAGGAATTGGCGAATCGTTAGAATCAATCGCGCTCGTCTCCGCCCGGCGGATTGGCCTTGGCCTCCTTCGCTTCGATGGGTTTGCGCTCCTCGTAGATTTCGGCGAGCTTTTTCTCGGTCGCGTCGTCCAGTTCCTTTTCGGCGGCCGGGAACATCTCTTCCTCTTCCTCGTCGATATGATGCTCATAGCGATGGCGCATGTGGAAGAATTTGGATTCCCACTCGTCAGAGGCGAAGTCGAGGTCCATCATCTCGCCGAGCAGATCGTCGATCTCCTTATGCTCGGACACCGAATGGCGGGCATCGTCGCGCAGTTCGGGTTCGCCCAGCATGGTGGCATAGAGCGACTCCTCCTCGGCGGCGGCGTGGCTCTGGATCTCGATGCGGAACGCCTCGAACAGCTTCTTGCGCTTGGCTCCGTCGCCCTTCAGCTCGGCGAGTTCCTTGAGCATTTCCCGCTGCTTGTCGTGGTCGCGCTTCAGATCGGCATAGATGTCGGCGGTGGCCATGGCCCTGTCTCCTTCGCGCGACCAACGGCGAAACGCGACGCGCGTTTCACCCGCGAATCACTCTCACTCAGCCGAAGAGTTCGAGCTGCTTGCCGCGCGGCTTGACCAGCGGCTTCAGGTCCGCCCGCTCGGCCAGCGCGACCGGGCGCCAGTCCTCGGCGATCAGGAAGGGGCGCAGCTTGGCGATCGAGACGGTCAGCCGCCCGACATCCTCCAGCCGCAGCCTGCGCCACTGGCGGGTGGCGATGATCCGGTCCACCGCCTTCACCCCCAGCCCCGGCACGCGCAGCAGCATCTCGCGCGGGGCGCGGTTCACATCGACCGGGAAATGCTGGCGGAATTTGAGCGCCCAGGCGAGCTTGGGATCGATATCCAGCGGCAGCATGCCCGTCGCCTCGTCGGCGGCGGCGGCCACCTCATGGGGGCGATAGTCGTAGAAGCGCATCAGCCAGTCGGACTGGTATAGCCGGTGCTCGCGCATCAGCGGCGGGCGCTGGAGCGGCAGGACGGCCGAGGCGTCGGGGATCGGGCTGAACGCCGAATAATAGACGCGGCGCAGGCGGAAGCGGTCGTAGAGCGTCGCCGCGCGCCCGACGATGTCGCGGTCGGTGGCGGCATCGGCACCGACGATCATCTGCGTCGACTGGCCGGCGGGCGCGAAGCCGGGGGCGGACTTGTAGCGTTTGGAGGCGTCCGCCCGGTCCTCGATCGCGGTCTTCACATCGGCCATCGCGCCTTCGATCCGAGCGGCATCCTTTTCGGGCGCGAGGCGGCGGAGCCCGCCCACGGTCGGCAGCTCGACATTGATCGACACGCGGTCGGCATGGACCCCCGCCAGCCGCACCAGTTCGGGATCGGCGTCGGGAATGGTCTTCAGATGGATATAGCCGCGAAAGCCATGATCCTCGCGCAGGCTCCGCGCCACCTCGACGATTTGCTCCATCGTATAGTCGGACGATTTGATGATGCCCGACGAGAGGAACAGCCCCTCGATATAATTGCGCCGGTAGAAGGCGAGGGTGAGGTTCACCACCTCCTGCGCGGTGAACCGCGCGCGGCGGACATTGGAGGATTTGCGGTTGATGCAATAATGGCAGTCGAAGATGCAGCTGTTGGTCAGCAGGATCTTGAGCAGCGAGATGCACCGGCCATCGGGCGCATAGGCGTGGCAGATGCCCATGCCCTCGGTCGAGCCGATCCCCTTGCCATCGCGGCTGTTGCGCTTGGACGTGCCCGACGAGGCGCAGGAGGCATCGTATTTCGCGGCATCCGCCAGGATCGCCAGCTTCTCACGGGTGTCGAGTTGCGCCATGTGTTCGATATATGTTCGCCCGTGCGGCGCGACAAGCGGAACCGGGCGATCCCGTGGCTTGCGGCCGGTTTGACGGATTGAGGGAAGGCGGATGTCGGGCAGGCTGGAGATGGTCCGCCCCGCCAGCCCTCAACCCTGTCGCCGCCCGCGTCCTTTGGTCATCGGGTCGGGCTTTTTGGGCGGCACCCAGTCTTTGGGGCGTTCGGGGCGGGACTGGCTGGTGCCCAGGCCCATCGCGCCGGGTTGCTGGCGGGTCAGGCCGCTGGTGTCGACGCTGATATCCTCCGCCCCGCCGCGCAGCAGGTTGATCCGGTCGCGAAGCGCCCGCGCCTCTTCGAAGTCGAGGCGTTCGGCGGCGGCGTCCATCTGGCGGCGGAGGTCTTCGATGCTTGGCCCGGTCATGACCCGATAAACGCGTCAGGCGGCGATGCGTGCCGCCTCGGTCTCGGCGATCCAGCCGCCGCCGAGCACCCGGTCGCCGTCGTACAGCACCGCGGCCTGGCCCGGCGACACGCCATATTCGGGCGCGTCGAAGACCAGCCGGTCGCCGACCATGCGCGCGGGCACCGGCTTGGCCATCGAGCGGACCTTGGCGAAGAGCGGGCCGTCGAGCGGGCCGAGGATGTTCATCGCGCTGAGCCGCGCCGCCTCCACCGCCAGCGCCGCGCGCGGGCCGACGACGACGCGCCGGGTGTCGGGCTCCAGCCGGACGACATAGAGCGGCTCGGGGCTGCCGCCGATCTCCAGCCCGCGCCGCTGGCCGACCGTATAGTGGATCAGGCCGCGATGCTCGCCCAGCTTGGTGCCCGACAGGTCGACGATGTCGCCGCGCGTATCGGCCTCGGGGCGCAGCTTGCGGACCAGGCCCGCATAATCGCCGTCGGGGACGAAGCAGATATCCTGGCTGTCGGGCTTGGCCGCGACGCCGAGGCCCAGTTCGGCCGCGAGCTCGCGCACCCGCGACTTGGGCAGCGCGCCGAGCGGGAAGCGCAGGAAATCCAGCTGCGCCTGGGTGGTGGCGAACAGGAAATAGCTCTGGTCGCGCGCCGGATCGGCCCCGCGATGCAGCTCCGCGCCGCTCGCGCCTTCGACCCGGCGGACATAATGGCCGGTCGCCAGGCAGTCGGCGCCCAGATCGCGCGCGAGGGCGAGCAGGTCGGTGAATTTCGGCCCCATATTGCACTGGACGCAAGGGATCGGGGTGCGCCCGGCCAGATATTCGTCGGCGAAGCGATCGACCACCTGGGTGCGGAAGCTGTTCTCATGGTCGAAGACGTAATGCGCGATGCCCAGCCGGTCGCACACCGCGCGCGCGTCGCGGATGTCGCGGCCCGCGCAACAGGCCCCGGCGCGGCCGACCGCCTCGCCATGATCGTAGAGCTGGAGGGTGACGCCGATCGTCTCGGCCCCCGTGGCATGGGCCAGCGCGGCGACGACCGAACTGTCGACCCCGCCCGACATCGCCACCACGATCCGACGCGCCCGGGGATCGCCCCCAAGCTGGAAATCCACCATCTGCTCCATCGCGCTCCCATACGCCTTTCCGGCCGGGCATGCAAAAAATCGGGGCGGCCGATGGAGAAAGGGGTGACAGCGGCCTGAAAAACGGGGCCAATGCGATGGGCCTTTACCCGGCTTTCATACCCGTCCAGTAACAGGAGGGCCGACCCACAATATGGATGGCGCTTTTGGATCTCAGCTTCAACAGATTCGATCGGGATACCGAACTGACGGTGTTGCCGCCCGATCTGGCGGTGCTGATGGTCGGCGCGACCGCGCGGCAGGCGGCCAGTCATACGGCCGCAGTGCAGGCGGGCTTTACCCGCGAGCCGGTCGATCCCGCGCTGTTCGCCCCGCTGGATGGGGCGTTCAACGGGGCGATGGCACGGGCTCTTGCCGAATGGAGTCAGGGTAAATGAAGAATTAACCGGTTGGTTTTAAGCCGTGTTCAACGGCCTGTGTTACCCATTCCCTGGTAGACGATATGGGGTAGGGAGCCCCGACGAGGTTGCATGATGATCGAGAACCAGAAGATCCGCCCTGCCAAGGTAATCGGGCCGCTCGGCGAACCGCTGACGCTCGAAACCTTGCCGCCGGCCAGCACGACCCGCTGGGTGGTCCGCCGCAAGGCGGAGGTGGTGGCGGCCGTCAACGGCGGATTGCTGTCGGTCGACGAGGTGTGCGACCGCTATGGCCTGTCGGTCGAGGAATTTGCGGGATGGCAGCGCGCGATCGACCGGTCGGGCATGCCGGGCCTGCGCGTGACCCGCATCCAGCATTATCGCACCCTTTACGAGCGCCAGCAGAAATATTGACAAATCGATTTTTGCGTCGAGTTGATGATACGGGTACGGAACAAGTAACGCCATTCGCACGTCTAAACCCCGTGTCCCGCTTGCGGGCCCAACGGAGGGAAAGACAATGGGTATTATCCTGTGGCTTATCGTCGGTGGTGTCATCGGCTGGCTGGCTAGCATCATCATGCGTACCGATGCCCAGCAGGGCATCTTCCTGAACATCGTCGTCGGTGTGGTCGGTGCGTTCATCGGCGGCCTGATCTTTGCGGGCGGTTCGATCAACAATGCCGGACTGACGCTGACGTCGTTCCTGGTTTCGCTGCTGGGCGCTGTCGTCCTGCTGGCGATCGTGAACCTGGTTCGTCGCGGCCGGGTGCGTTAATCGCTCCCGACACAGGGCGAACGAACGAATGGGCCGTCCGGGCGACCGGGCGGCCTTTCTCGTATCAGATATGTTTTTTGCCGCCGGGATCGTTCCGGCGAAATGAGCGACGCCCCCAAGCCGATCGGCCATGGGGGCGTCGTCCGTTCAGTTCAGCAGGAAGCGGACCGAGACATTGACCGTCACGTCGCGCTCGCCGGGGGCGATGCTGGTCTTGGCCACCGCGTCGCGCGCCATCGCCTGCATCATCATCGGACGCTCGGGGCCGCCCGCATCCTGGCCATTTTCGGTGATCGACACGATCCGCGCGACGCGCAGCCCCGCCGCCTTGGCATAAAGCTCGGCACGCGCACGGGCTTTCTGGATGGCATCGGTGCGCGCCTCGTTCAGCGCGGCATCGGGATTGTCGATCGACAGATTGGGTCCGTCAATCTGGTTGGCGCCCTGCGCAACCAGCGCGTCGAGGACGCTGCCCGATTTGGCAATGTCGCGGAAGCGGATGCTGAGCGTGTTGGTCGCCTGATAGCCGGTGATGGTCGGCGGGACATTCTCGCCATAGCGATATTGCGGCTGCAACTGCACGGTCGCGGTCTGGATGTCGCGATCGGCGACCCCGGCGCGCTTCACCGCCGCCAGCACGCGCGCCATGCGCTGCGCATTGTCGGACAGCGCGGCGGCGGCGGTCGCGCCCTGGCTGACCACGCCCGCGCGGATCGTCGCCAGGTCGGGGACGCGGCTCGTCCGCCCCTCGGCCGAGACGTCGAGGACCGCACCCGCCGCCGGGACCAGCGGCTCGACCGTGGTCGGCGCGGACGCGCTCTGGGCCCAGGCGGCCCCCGGAATCAGCGCGGCGGGCGCCAGTGCGGCGGCAAGCAGAATTTTGTTCATCATCATCTCCCGTTGATGCAGGTTGAAGCTGGCAAAGCTTTGGCGAAGCTCGGCAAAACGTGCGATGAACGCGCCGGAATCATTCTTGAGCCATCTTGATCCAGTATCGCGCAAAGACGCTTGAGCATGGTGCTATATTTCTATAACACAGCGGGTCATGGCGCATCCCAAGGGTGAAAATGCGCACGAAGGATGCGGATCGGGGATCGGTGACGAACATGAATTACGAGACGGGGGCGATCGGTGGCGGCCGGCACCTGGGGCTGGAGGGACCGGCGCCCGCGCGGCGTGGGCGCTGGATCGCCATCGCCCTGGTGGTGATCGTGCTGGCGCTGGGCGGCTGGTACATGCTCGGCGGCAAGAAGCATGAGGCGGCCTCCGCCGCCGGTGCGGGGACGCAGGTGCCCAACATCACCGTCGTCGTGCCGGGGCAGCAGGCGGTCAGCCGGGTGGTCTCGGCCACCGGCACGCTGGCCGCGCGTCGCGAGATGCCGGTCGGCGTCGCGGGCGAGGGGGGCATGATCACCCGCGTCCTGGTCGAACCGGGCCAGTGGGTCCGCGCAGGCCAGGTGCTGGCGACCGTCGATCGTTCGGTCCAGACCCAGACCGCCTCGGCGCTCAACGCGCAGGTCGCGGTCGCCCAGTCTGATCAGCAGATCGCGCAGGCCGAGCTGGACCGTGCGCAGCAGCTGGTCGATCG
Organism: Sphingomonas sp. SORGH_AS_0950; assembly: GCF_030818415.1. Lineage (NCBI taxonomy): Bacteria > Pseudomonadati > Pseudomonadota > Alphaproteobacteria > Sphingomonadales > Sphingomonadaceae > Sphingomonas > Sphingomonas sp. SORGH_AS_0950. The sequence goes on along the minus strand of NZ_JAUTAE010000001.1, from coordinate 1,866,516 downwards.
CGGCTTCATCTCCAAGGCCGATCTCCAGCGCCGCGCCGCCACCCGCGACGCCGCCGCCGCGCGCGTCCGCGCCGCGCAGGCGACGTTCCGGGAAGCGCAGGCGCGCAACGGCCGCCTCGACATCCGTGCGCCCGCCGAAGGGCTGATCCTGACCCGCGCCGCCGAGCCCGGCCAGATCGTCAGCTCGGGCTCGGGCGTCCTCTTCCGCATGGCGATGGGCGGCCAGATGGAGCTGCGCGCACAGCTGGCGGAGGCCGATCTGGTCGGCCTGACCGTCGGGGCGCCCGCCACCGTCACCCCGGTCGGCGGCGACAAGACCTTCAAGGGCGAGGTGTGGCAGGTGTCGCCGGTCATCGATCCGCAGACGCGGCAGGGCGTGGCGCGTATCGCGCTGGCCTATGACCCCGCGCTGCGTCCCGGCGGCTTTGCGGCGGCGACGATCCGTGGCGGCGCGGGCCATGCCCCCGTCCTGCCAGACTCGGCGATCCAGAGCGACGACAAGGGCAGCTTCGTCTATATCGTGGGGTCGGACAACAAGGTCGCCCGGCGCGACATCAAGATCGGGCAGGTGTCCGACGACGGCGTGACCATCGCCTCGGGCCTGACCGGCAATGAGCGGGTGGTCCGCTCGGCGGGCGGCTTCCTGGCGGCGGGCCAACTCGTCCATCCGATCCTCGGCGGCCCGGAGGCCAAGTGACATGAGTTTCCGCAACATCTCCGCCTGGGCGATCCGGAACCCCGTTCCGCCAATCGTCCTGTTCGTCGCGCTGACGCTGGCGGGGATCGTCAGCTTCATGCGGATGGACGTGAACAATGACCCCGACATCGATTTCCCGATCGTCGTGGTCGTCGTCAGCCAGCCGGGTGCGGCGCCGACCGAGCTGGAGACGCAGGTCACCCAGCGGGTCGAGGCGGCGTTGCGGAACCTCCAGGGCGTCGACCAGATCACCTCGACCGTGACCGAGGGCCAGTCGCAGACGCTGGTCCAGCTCGACATCGGCACGCCGATCGACCGCGCGGTCAGCGATGCGCGCGATGCGATCACCCAGATCCGCTCGATGCTGCCCGACGGCATCCTCGAGCCGCAGGTGATCCGCGTCGATTCGACCGATAACGACCTAGCCAGCTATTCGGCGGTCGCGTCCAACATGACGCCCGAACAGCTCAGCTGGTATATCGACAACAACGTCACCAAGGAGCTGTTGTCGGTGCCGGGCCTTTCCAAGGTCATCCGCAACGGCGGCGTGACGCGCGAAATCCGCGTGATCCTCGACCCGCTCAAGCTCCAGGCGCAGGGGCTGACCGCCAGCGAGGTCAACGCACAGCTGCGCATGACCAACCTGAATGCGGCGGGTGGCCGCGCCGAGATTGCCGGGACCGAGCAGGCGGTCCGCGTGCTGGGCAATGCGCGCAACGCCTATGACCTGGGCCAGAGCCAGATCAACGTGCGCGGCGGTCGCACCGTGCGGCTGGCCGACATCGCGACGGTGCGCGACCTTTATGCCGAGCGGCGCTCGCAGGCGGCGGTCGACGGGCGGCAGGTCATCAGCTTCGACTTCCAGCGCGCCAAGGGCGCCTCGGACGTCAGCGTCTATAATGGCGCGGTGGAGAAGCTGAAGGCGCTGGAAAAGCGCAATCCGGAGGTGAAGTTCGTCCTCCGCTCGAACAGCGTGAAATATACCGAGCAGCAATATGAAAGCGCCATCCATGCGATGATCGAGGGCGCGGTGCTGGCGGTGATCGTCGTGTTCCTGTTCCTGCGCGACTGGCGCGCGACGGTGATCTCGGCGCTGGCGATCCCGCTGTCGGCGATCCCGACCTTCTGGGTCATGGACCTGCTGGACTTCACGCTGAACCAGATGACGCTGCTGGCGCTCAGCCTGGTGGCGGGCGTGCTGGTCGACGACGCGATCGTGGAGATCGAGAATATCGTGCGCCATATGCGCATGGGCAAATCCGCCTATCAGGCGTCGATCGACGCGGCGGACGAGATCGGCCTGGCCGTGCTGGGCACCACCATGGCGATCGTCGCGGTGTTCCTGCCGGTGTCGATCATGCCGGGCGTGCCGGGCCAGTATTTCAAGAATTTCGGCCTGACCGTCGTCGTCTCGGTCCTCATGAGCCTGGCGGTGGCGCGCATGATCACCCCAATGATCGCGGCCTATTTCCTGAAGTCGGCGGGCCATGCCAGTCACGGCGAGGGGCGGCTGATGGACGCCTATATGGCGACGCTGCGCTGGTCGCTGCGCTATGACCGGCCGACCGACGGCGTGCGGCGCGGGGTCGTGCGGCGCTTCTTCGGGCGGTTCCGCGACCATCGCCTGTGGGTGATCGGCATCGGCTTTGCCGCCTTCGCACTGACCGTCGTGATGTTCGCGGTCATCCCCAAGACCTTCCAGCCGCCGCAGGACAATGACCAGGCGGTCGCCAAGGTCGAGATGGTGCCGGGCACGACGCTGGCCCAGACCGACCAGGTCGTCCGCCGCGTCGCCGCGTTCCTGAAGAAGCAGCCCGATGTCGAATCGGTCTATTCGCGCACCAGCGTCGGCAATGGCCGCGTGGTCGCGACGCTGAAGGAGGATCGCTCGATGAAGAGCACCGACTTCGAGCGGTCGCTGGCGCCCGAGCTGGCGGCGATCCCCGATGCGCGCGTGTCCTTCCAGTCGCAGTTCGGCTGGGGATCGAGCGGCCGCGACCTGACCATCACGCTGGGCGGCGACGATCCGGCGGTGCTGCGCGATACCGCCAACAAGATCGTCGAGCAGATGGGGACCGTCCCCGGCCTGGTCGCGCCGCGCATCGTCGGCAATCTCGACCGGCCCGAAATCGTCATCCGCCCGCGCCTCGACCTCGCGGCCAATCTGGGCGTGACGACGCAGGCGCTGTCGAGCGCGATCCGCATCGCGACGCTGGGCGATATCGACCAGAATTCGGCCCGCTTCTCGCTGTCCGACCGTCAGGTGCCGATCCGCGTCGCGCTGGACCAGAATGCCCGCGCCCGCCTGTCGACCATCCAGAACCTGCCCGTCCAGACCCAGACCGGCGGCTCGGTGCCATTGAGCGTCGTGGCGGATATCGGCCTGGGCGCGGGGCCGACCCAGATCGACCGCGTGAACCAGCGGCGACAGATCACGGTCGGCGCCGACCTGGCCAAGGGCGTCATCAGCGGCGACGCGATGAAGAAGGTTCATGACCTGCCCATCATGAAGAGCCTGCCCATGGGGGTCAGCGAGATGGTGCTGGGCCAGGCCAAGATGCAAAACGAGATGATGACCAATTTCTTCACGGCCATCATCTCGGCGGTGTTCATGGTCTTTGCGGTGCTGGTGCTGCTCTATCGCCGCTTCCTGCCGCCCTTCGTCAACATGGCCTCGCTGCTGCTCGCGCCGCTGGGCGGGTTGCTGGCGCTGTACTTCACCGGCAATCCGCTGTCGCTGCCGGTCTATATCGGCCTGCTGATGCTGCTCGGCATCGTCGCGAAGAACTCGATCCTGCTGATCGACTTCGCGCTGGAGGAGATCGCCAAGGGCGTGCCGATCCGCGAGGCGGTGCTGGATGCGGGCCACAAGCGCGCTCAGCCGATCGTCATGACCACGGTGGCGATGGTCGCGGGCATGGTCCCGACCGCGCTGTCGCTGGGCGGCGACGGATCGTGGCGCAGCCCGATGGGCGTGACGGTGATCGGCGGGCTGGCCCTGTCGACCATCCTGACCCTGTTGATCGTGCCCGCGGCGTTCAGCCTGGCGGTGGGGGCAGAGCGCTGGATCGGGCCGCGTCTTGGCCGGCGCCTGTTGACCTACACCCCGGGCGACGAGCGGGGCGGGCCGGTGATCGAGGGGCCAGCGGGCGGCCCCGCGCTGCCGCCCGCGACCGGCAAGCTGGGCTATGATCCGGCGGAGTGACGCGGTGAATTGCTCCCCTTGCAGGGGAGCAATGGGTGGTTTCGTTACGCTTGGGAAAGATTCCGCTTGAACAAAGCCGCCGTTCACGAATTGTCATGATCGATGGACCTGAACGCGCGACCGGGGGGTAGCCAGCCCGTTCCGCCCGCCCTGCGAAAGATGCGGGTGGTGGCAACCGGACTGTTGCTGTCGATGGCGGCGCTGTTCCTGATCGCGCGCACCTTTCAGCCGCTGCATCCCGCCTGGGGTTTCGTTCGTGCCTTTGCCGAGGCGGCGATGGTCGGCGGGCTGGCCGACTGGTTCGCGGTGACGGCGCTGTTCCGCCACCCGCTCGGCCTTCCCATCCCGCATACCGCGATCGTGCCGCGCAACAAGGACCGCATCGGCGACACGCTCGCCAATTTCCTGCGCACCAATTTCCTGATCCCCCGCGTCGTCGCGCGCCGGATGAACCGCGTCGACGTGGCGGGCGCGGCGGGGCGCTGGCTGGCGCAGCCGCCGCAGGAAAGCGGGCGGATCCGGCGCGGGGCCTCGCGCCTGTTCGCCGAGATGCTGACCGCCTTCGATCCGCAACGGCTGGGGGGCATGGTCAAGGCGGGGATCGGATCGCGACTGCGCGCGACCGAGGTGGCGCCGATCCTGGGCCAGTTGCTGAAAGCGACGATCGCCGAGGGGCGGCATCTGCCGCTGTTGGACTCAGGGCTGCGCTGGGCGGCGGGCGCGCTGGAGGCGAACGAGCCGATCCTGCGCGCGATGGTGCATGAGCGGGCCGGGGCGATCCTGCGCTGGACCGGGCTGGACGAGACGCTGGCCGACAAGCTGATCGACGGGCTGTACAAGCTGCTGAACGACGTCGCCGAGGATCGCGAGCATCCGCTGCGCCAGAAGATCGAGGAGGGGCTCGACCGCCTCGCCTGGGACCTGCAATATGATCCCGACACGCGCGCGCGGGTCGAGGCGATGAAGGCCGAACTGATCGCCAATCCGGCGATGCAGCGTTGGCTGGACGGGCTGTGGGAACAGGCGCGTGAGGCGCTGCTGCGGCTGGCACGCGATCCGGAGGCGGTGACGGCGGGGCGGCTGGGCGATGCGCTGCGGCAATTGGGGCAGACCTTGCAGGCCGATCCCCGGCTGGCGGCGACGATCAACCGCTTCGTCCGGCGCGCGGCGGTGGGCGTGGCGGCCGATTACGGCGACGGGATCGTCCGGCTGGTGTCGGAGACGGTGCGCGGATGGGATGCCGACACGATCACCACCCGGCTGGAGAATGCGGTCGGCCGCGACCTGCAATATATCCGGATCAACGGCACGCTGGTCGGCGGCAGCGTCGGCCTGGTCCTTCATGTCGTGGACAGGCTGCTTTGAAAACGTCACCTATCCGTATAATTAAGGCGCGGGATCGATTCGTCGCGAGGCGGAAGCGCCTTGTCGATGCCCCCGCTTTCCCGCAAAGAGGCAGGTGATGAACGCCAAGGCCGATTATCAGCACGACCCGGCCGACGGAGGGGCCCTGCGCTTCACCGGCAGCCTGTCGCTGGCGATGCTGGGCGACCTGCCCGAACGGCTGGATCGCGAGGACGCCTCGGTCCGTCGCCTCGACCTGTCGCGAGTGGACCGGATCGACACGGTGGGCGCGTGGCTGGTCCACCGCTTCGCCGCGCGCAACGACGCCCGGATCGAGGGGCTGAGCGACGACCAGCGTCACCTGATCGACAAGGTGGTCGAGGCGGACCAGCCGGTGGCTATGCGGCCCAAGCCGATCAGCCCCTTCGCGCGCGTCGCGGGGGAGGTCGGCGATGCGGTGGTGGCGGCGTTCCAGACGCTGTACGGCCTGCTCGGCTTCATGGGCGCGACGGTGATCGCGGGGCTGGCGGTGATCCGCCATCCGCGCCGCTTCCGCTTCAACGCGGTGGTGCACGAGTTCGAGACGGTCGGCGTCTCGGCGCTGGCGATCATCGGCCTGATGAGCTTCCTGATCGGCATCGTCATCGCGCAGCAGGGGGCGGTGCAGCTTCGCCAGTTCGGCGCGGAGGTCTTCACGATCAACCTGGTCGGCCGCCTCACCTTGCGCGAACTGGGCGTGCTGATGACCGCGATCATGGTCGCAGGGAGGTCGGGCTCGGCCTTCGCCGCGCAGATCGGCACGATGAAGCTGACCGAGGAGATCGATGCGATGCGGGTCATCGGCGTGTCGCCGATGGAATCGCTGGTCGTGCCGCGCGCTCTGGCGGCGATCACCCTGATGCCGCTGCTCGGTTTCTATGCCTCGCTGATCGCGATGATCGGCGGCTGTTTCCTGGCGGCGGTGTCGCTGGGCATCCCGCCCGTCACCTTCATCGCGCGCATCCGCGAAGTGGTGCCGATCACCGACCTGTATGTCGGGCTGATCAAGGCCCCCGTCTTCGGGGCGATCATCGCGATCGCGGGCTGTTTCCAGGGGATGCAGGTCAAGTCCGATGCCGAGCAGGTCGGCCTGCGCACCACCGCGGCGGTTGTGCAGGCGATCTTCCTGGTGATCGTGCTCGACGCGTTCTTCGCGGTCTTCTTCACCTGGATCGGATGGGACTGATGGCCGAACGGGACGAGCATCTGATCCAGGTCCGGGGCCTGCGCAACAGCTTCGGCGAGCAGGTCATCCATGACGGCCTCGACCTGGACGTCCGCAAGGGCGAGATACTGGGCGTGGTCGGCGGGTCGGGCACCGGCAAGTCGGTGCTGATGCGCTCGATCATCGGGCTCCAGACCCCCGATACCGGCGAGATCACCGTGTTCGGCGAACCGACCATCGGGCGCGAGGCGACCGAGGCGACCGAGGTCCGCAAGCGCTGGGGCGTGCTGTTCCAGGGCGGCGCGCTGTTCTCGACGCTGACCGTGGCGGAGAATGTCGCGGTGCCTTTGCGTGAATTCTATCGCGAGTTGCCCCAGGCGCTGATGGACGAGATCGCCTCCTACAAGGTGGTGATGACCGGCCTGCCCGCCGATGCCGGGCCCAAATATCCCGCCGAGCTGTCGGGCGGCATGAAGAAGCGGGCCGGGCTGGCGCGCGCGCTGGCGCTCGACCCCGAGCTGCTGTTCCTCGACGAGCCGACGGCGGGCCTCGACCCGATCGGCGCGGCGGCGTTCGACCAGTTGATCAAGTCGCTCCAGAAGACGCTGGGGCTGACCGTCTTTCTCATCACCCATGACCTCGACACCCTCTATGCCATTTGCGACCGCGTGGCGGTGCTGGCGGACAAGAAGGTCATCGCGGTCGGCACGATCGACGAATTGATCGCGCTCGACCATCCGTGGATCGAGGAATATTTCAAGGGGCCGCGCGGCCGCGCCGCCATCGCCGCCAAGGACGAGATCGCCGACATGACGCCCCGTTCGGCGGATGCGGACGCCGCACGCCACCCCACCGAAGTCGAAGCCCACGCCACCGGCCAGCATAGCCAGGGCAGTGGGGCCGATGCCCATGCGAGAGGCGAAGCAGGGACACGCTGATGGAAACCCGTTCGAACCACGTCCTTGTCGGCTCTGTCGTGCTGATCCTGCTCGCAGTGCTGGCGATCTTCACCGTCTGGATCGCCCGGCTGGGCGGCACGTCGGAGAAGGAATATGACATCTTCTTCCGCCAGTCGGTGGACGGCCTGGCCAAGGGCTCGGCGGTCACCTATTCGGGCGTGCCCTCGGGCCAGGTGAAGGAAATCGCGCTGTGGCGGCCCGATCCGCAATTCGTGCGGGTGCGGGTCGCGGTCAACGACCAGACGCCGATCCTTCAGGGGACGACCGCGTCGATCTCGGCCAGCTTCACCGGCACCAGCACCATCTCGCTGGACGGCGCGCGCAAGGGAGCGCCGCCGATCACCTGCCCGACGCCCGAAAACCGGACCGTCTGCCCCTATGACGTGCCGGTCATCCCGACCAAGCAGGGCGGCATCGGCGCGATCCTGAACTCCGCGCCGCAGCTGCTCGAACGGCTGTCGACGCTGACCGAGCGGCTGACCGGCCTGTTGTCGGATCGCAACCAGGCGTCGATCGCGGGCATCCTCGACAATACCAACCGCCTGACCGATGCGCTGGCCGATCGCGGGCCGGAGATCGCGGCGACGCTGGCGCAGACCCGCGTGGCGATCCAGCAGGCGGGCGATGCGGCGCAGTCGATCGGCCAGCTGGCGGCGACGACCAACGGCCTGCTCGCCGAGGACGTCAAGCCGACCATGGTCAATCTGAACAAGGCGATCGCGTCGGCCCAGAAAAGCGCCGATACGCTGAATTCGGCGATCGGCGACGCGCGGCCGGGGTTGCAGACCTTCTCGAAGCAGACCGTGCCCGAGGTCGATCGTCTGGTGCGCGACCTGCGCGTGATGACCCAGTCGCTGTCGGCGGTCGCCGAAAAGGTCGACCAGCAGGGCGCAGGGTCGCTGATCGGGCAGCCCCAGCTGCCGGACTATAAGGGCAAGTGAGGAAGCCGATGAGGACCGTCATGAAGACTCCGCTGATCGTTCTGATGGCATCGCTTCCCCTGGCGGGCTGCATCAGCTTCGGCGCCAAGCCGCCGCCCTCGCTGCTGACCCTGCAGGCGCAGTCGCAGCCGACCGTGGGACAGACGCAGGATTCGGGGCGCGGCAAGTCGATCACCATCCAGGTGCCGACCGCCCCCCAGGAACTGGCGACCCCGCGGGTGCCGGTGCAGGAGAATGCGACCAGCATCGCCTATGTGAAGGACGCGCAATGGGCCGAGCCGCCCGCGCGGCTGTTCGCGCGGCTGATGGCCGATACGCTGACCGCGCGGATGGGCCGCGTGGTGCTGTCGGCGCGTGAGTCGGTGGCCGATCCCGGCGATCGGCTGGGCGGGGAATTGCGCCAGTTCGGCCTGGACGCGACCCGGCGCGATGCCGTGGTGGTCTATGACGCCGCGCTGGTCCGCGAAGGCCAGACCACGGTCGAAAAGCGCCGGTTCGAGGCGCGCGTGCCCGTCGGCAAGATCGACAGCACTAGCGTCGGCCCCGCACTGAACCAGGCCGCGAACCAGGTGGCGCAGCAGGTCGCCGACTGGGTGGGACGGTAATCCTCCCCGGCAAGGGAGGATGATGCAGGACAACCGCAGCCCCCCGGCTCTATGGGCAAGAGCGCATGGACTTGGGGTGGACCCCCCTCTCCCTCAGGGGTGGGTGACGGGAATTTGTCGGCGCTGTAACATTTTGCGACATAATCGCACTGGACGGGGCCGTATCGGCGGGGCAGGTTCGCGGGCATGAAGCATCGCGCCCGCGTCCTTCTTCTGGCCTCGGCGGCCCTGTCCGCCTGCACGGTCGGTCCCGATTATCATCCCGCCGCTCCCCAGGCGCTGGGGGTGCCCGCCAACTGGTCGGTTCCCGCCGCCACGGCGCAGGCGCAGGATATGGGTCGCTGGTGGCGGTCGTTCGACGATCCGCTGCTGGCCGAACTGGTCGAACGCGCGGTGGTCGCCAATACCGATGTGGTCCAGGCCGTCGCCCGGCTGCGGCAGGCGCGCGAAAGCCTGGTGCAGAGCCGGTCCTCGCTGCTTCCCACCCTGTCCGGCTCGACCGGCTATCAGCGCAACGAGAATCTGCGCGGCGGCGGGCGCAGCTTCACCCTGCCCGACGGCACGGTGGTCGATACCGGTGGGGGCGGCAGCAACAGCTTCACTGTCGGCCTGTCGGCCAGCTATCAGGTCGGCCTGTTCGGCGAGTTGCGCCGCACCGTGGAGGCGACGCGCGCGACCTATGAGGGCGCGGGGTTCACCTATGCCGCGACGCTGCTGACCGTCGAGAGCGAGCTGGCACGTAACTATGTGCTCGCGCGGGCCTATCAGGCCCAGCTTGCCAATGCGCGCGCCAGCCTGGCGTTGCAGGACGACAATCTGGAGATTGCGGGCTTTCGGGTGCGCGCCGGGCTGGTTTCCTCGCTCGACGCCGAGCAGGCGCGGGGGCAGCGGGCGCAGACCGCCGCGACCATCCCGACGCTGGAGCAGCAATACAACACCGCCGTCTCACGCCTGGGCGTGCTGACCGCGCAGGCGCCCGGTGCGCTCAAGGCGCGGCTGGAGGCGGTGCGGCCGATCCCCAGCGGACCGGCGGTGATCGGCGTCGGCATCCCGGCCGACATATTGCGCCGCCGCCCCGATGTCCGCGCGGCCGAACGCAACCTGGCCGCCGCCACGGCGCGGATCGGCGTGGCGCAGGCGGCGCTCTACCCCGCGCTCGCCATCTCCGGGAATATCAACGCCGCGGCGACCAGCATCGGCTCGCTGGGCGATGCGATCACCGGCAGCCTCTTCGCCGGGCTGACCCAGGCGATCTTCAACGGCGGCCGCCTGCGCAGCCAGGTCCGCAACGCGCGGGCGCTCGCCGATCAGAGCTATGCCGCCTATCAGGGCACCGTGCTGCTGGCGCTGGAGGATGTCGAGAACGCCATCGTCGCGCTCAACACCGCGCGCGAGCGGGAGCGGCTGTTCGCGATCCAGCTCGACGCGGCGCGCAACTCGGCGATCCTGGCGCGCAGCCAGTATCGCACGGGCCTGACCGATTTCACCACCCTGTCGCAGCAGGAGGCGTCGTTGCTGAGCGCCCAGAACGGGCTGGTCCAGGCGCGCTCGGACGCCGCCACCGCGCAGGTCGCGCTGTTCGCCGCGCTGGGCGGCGGATGGGACGACAGCACCACCCCCGAAGCGCCGCCGCGCGCGACGCAAACCCCGGACAACCGCTGATGGCCGATCAGACTCTCGACGATTTCCTGGGCGTGAAGCCGCAACCGCGCTGGCGCAAAAGGGCGCAGTGGGGCGTCGTGATCCTGGGCGTCGTGCTGCTCGCGGTGCTGCTGAAAAGCTGTTTCGGCGGGTCGGACCAGGCGGGCTATGCCACCGCCGCCGTATCGCGCGGCAACCTGACCGTGACCGTCTCGGCCACCGGCAAGCTCGCCCCGACCAACCAGGTGACGGTCGGCTCGCAGCTATCGGGTCTGGTTACGAAGGTCGTGGTCGATGTGAACGACCGGGTAAAGGCGGGCGAGGCGCTGGCGCTGATCGATCCCGAACAGATTGACGACCAGATCCGCGCGGCGCAGGCGACGCTGTCCGCCAATCAGGCGCAGGTGGCGCAGGCGCGCGCGACCGTGGCCGAATCGCAGGCGCAGCTGCGGCGGCTGGAGGAAGTCTACAAGCTGTCCAACGGCCGCGTGCCCTCCGGCACCGAACTCCAGACCGGGCGCGCCGATGCGCAGCGCGCGGTCGCGGCGCTGAGGGTCGCGGAGGCCAATGTCGCCGCCGCGCGTGCGCAGCTGGCCCAGTCGCAGACCCAGCGCCAGCGCGCGATCATCCGCTCGCCCGTGTCGGGCGTGGTGCTGGCGCGGCAGGTCGATCCCGGCCAGACGGTCGCGGCGTCGTTCAACACGCCGACCCTGTTCGTCATCGCCGAAGACCTGACCAAGATGAAGCTGGAGGTCGCGATCGACGAGGCCGATGTCGGCGAGGTGAAGGTCGGGCAAAAGGCCAATTTCACCGTCGACGCCTTTCCGGGCCGTACCTTCCCCGCGACGATCACGCGGGTCGACCTGGGGTCGAACCTGACGGTCAGCGCGGCGACCTCGTCCTCCTCGTCCTCGACCGCCAGCACGTCGACCACGGGACAGGTGGTCAGCTATGCCGCCGACCTGACCGTCGCCAATCCCGACCTGCAACTGCGCCCCGGCATGACCGCGACCGCCGATATCGTGACCTCGGACAAGCGGAACGTCGTGCTGATCCCCAATGCCGCATTGCGCTTCCAGCCGTCCGATGGGGCGAGCCAGGGTGGCGGCGGCATTGCGGGCTCGCTGACCTTCCGTCCGCGCCGCGACCGGGCGGCGCGCACCGCGACCGTCCAGCGCGGCGCGACGCAGACCGTCTATGTCCGGGGTACGGACGGCAAGCCGCAGCCGGTGCAGATCGTCACCGGCGACACCAACGGATCGATGACCGAAGTCCTGTCGGGCGAGCTGAAGCCGGGGATGCAGGTCATCACCGGCCAACTGGCGGCGGGCGAGGCCGCGCCGGCGGCGGGGGGACAGCGTCGTCAGGGCCAGCAAGGGGGCGGTGGTGGCCGCTGATGCGCCCCTGATCCGGCTTCGCGGCGTCACCAAGACCTATGGCAGCGGCGCGACCCAGTTCCAGGCGCTGAAGGGCGTCGATCTGGACATTGCGGGCGGCGATTTCGTTGCGGTGATGGGGCCTTCGGGGTCGGGCAAGTCGACCACGATGAACATTCTGGGCTGTCTCGACGTGCCGAGCGGCGGCAATTTCCTGTTCCGCGGCCATCATGTCGAGACGCTGGACCGCGATCAGCGCGCGATGCTGCGGCGGCGCTATCTGGGCTTCGTGTTCCAGGGGTTCAACCTGTTATCGCGCACCACCGCGCTGGAGAATGTCGAGCTGCCGCTGCTCTATCGCGGCGAGGACAAGAAGACGCGGCGCGAGATGGGCATGGCGGCGCTGGAGAAGGTCGGGCTCGACCAATGGTGGGACCATACCCCCGCCGAACTGTCGGGCGGGCAGCAGCAGCGCGTGGCGATCGCGCGCGCCATCGTCACCAGCCCTGATGTGCTGCTGGCCGACGAGCCGACCGGCAATCTCGATTCCGAACGCTCGGTAGAGATCATGGAGTTGCTGACCGGGCTCAACCGGGACAGCGGCATCACCGTGCTGATGGTCACGCATGAGCCCGACATGGCGGCGTTCGCGCGCACCGTCATCCATTTCAAGGACGGGCTGGTCGATCGGATCGAGGCACAGCATCGGCCGGGCACCATGCCGGAGCCGGATGCGCCCGCGGCGGATATGCACTGATGTTCGGCACCACGCTTCTCCTCGCGATCCGGTCGATCCGGCGGCATATGCTGCGGTCGTTCCTGACGACGCTGGGCATCATCATCGGCGTCGGCGCGGTCGTGACCATGGTGACTTTGGGCAAGGCGACCACGGCCGCCGTGCAGCAGTCCATCTCGTCGCTGGGCACCAACATCCTTCAGGTCCGCCCCGGCCAGGGCTTCGGGCGCGGCGGCGGCGGCCCGCGTCCGCCCGACTTCAAACCCGAGGATGTCGAGGCGATCGCCGACCAGATCGCGGGCGTGACGGCGGTCGCGCCCCAGGCCCAGACGACCGCGACCGCGATCTATGAAGGGGCGAACTGGTCGACCACGGTGACCGGCACGACGCTGGCCTATTTCACGGTGCAGCCCTGGCCGCTGGCCTCGGGGCGTCTGTGGACCCCGGCCGAGCAGGCGGCGGGCAAGGCGGTGTGCATCATCGGCAATACCGTGCGCAAGAACCTGTTCCCCAGCACCGAGGCGGTCGGCAAGCGCTTCCGCATCGGGGCGATCAGTTGCGACGTGGTCGGCGTGCTGACGACGCGCGGGCAGGGCGGGTTCGGCGACCAGGACGATGTGGTGCTGATGCCGATCAAGGCGGTACAGCGCCGCTTCACCGGCAGCCGCGACATCCGGCTGATGCTGGTCGGCATCGACCAGGCCTATCAGGCCAGCGCGGTGCAGGCGTCGCTGACCGCGCTGCTGCGCGAACGGCGCAACATCACGGGCGGCAAGGAAGATGATTTCAACATCTTCGACACCAAGCAGATCAGCGACACGCTGACCAGCACGACGACGATGCTGACCCGGATCGTCGCAGCGGTGGCGGCGATCAGCCTGGTGGTCGGCGGCATCGGCATCATGAACATCATGCTGGTGTCGGTGACCGAGCGGACGCGCGAGATCGGCATCCGCCTGGCCATCGGCGCGGTCGCGCGCGAGGTGCTGATGCAGTTCCTGGTCGAGGCGGTGGTGCTGTCCTGCCTGGGCGGGATCATCGGCCTGATCCTGGCGCAAGCTATCATCGCCGCGCTGGTGCCGTTGATGCAGGTGCCATGGACCTTCGACCCCCAGATCAACATCATCGCCTTTGCGATCTCGGCGGTGATCGGCGTGGTGTTCGGCTATTTCCCCGCGCGGCGGGCGGCGGCGCTCAATCCGATCGATGCTCTACGGCACGAGTGATCCGCTCAGGGGCATGGACGAGCTGGCGTAGCCGTTCCAAATCCTCGGGCGTGTCGATGTCGATCAGCTCGGCCGGGGCGGTGACGACATGGCGCCCGCCGGCGACCAGCTTGCGGCCGCCTTCGTCGCCCTCCAGCTTGAGCAGCGCGTCGAACCGGCCCGCGCCGAAGACGCCGGGCGGGGTGGGATGCTCGCCATTGCTCGACACGACGACCGCGTCCGGCCCGTCAAAGGCGTCGAACAGGCGATAGATATGCGCCGCCGTCACGCGCGGCATATCCGCCAGCGCGATCAGGATCGCCTTGGGGCCGGACTTGATCGCCTCCTGCACGCCCAGATGCAGAGAGAAGGACATGCCCTTGGCGATGTCGTCATTGTGGATCACGCGGTAGCCGCGCGACGCGAAGTCGAGCTGGCACCCGTCGGTCACGACGATCCGGTCGGCAAAGGGAATGCTTTCCAGCGCGGTGGTGACGTGGAAGCCCACCGGCTTGCCGAGAAATTCGGCCTCCAGCTTGTTCTCCATCCCGAAGCGGCTCGATTGTCCCGCCGCCAGCAGGACCAGAACCACATCCTCAGCGTCGATCATGAAAGGCTCCTATCATCGCCGCCGCGATCGACAGCGCGATCTCGGACGGGCCGATCGCCCCGATGTCCAGCCCGACCGGGCCATCGATCCGGTCGATCGTCTCGGGGGAAACGCCCATCGCCGCCAGACGCTCCCGCCGCGCGGCATGGCTGCGCCGACTGCCCAGCGCGCCGACATAGGCGGTGGGATGGGCAAGCGCGGCGACCAGCGCGGGGTCGTCGATCTTGGTATCATGGCTCAGCGTCACCACGGCGGTGGCGGGGCCGGGGGTATAGGCGGTGACCGCTTCGTCGGGCCAGCGATCGTCCAGCGTCACGCCGGGAAAACGCTCCGGCGTCAGGAAGCGGGCGCGCGGGTCGATCACCACCGTGGCGATGCCCAGCGTCTGCGCCAGTTGCGCCAGGCTCTGCGCGATCTGCACCGCGCCGACGATCAGCAGGCGGCGCGGCGGGTCGTAACGGTTGGCGAAGACCTCGCCCGTCTCGATGGGGCGCAGGTCGGCCTTGCCGGTGGAAAGGTCGGTGGTGACGGTCAGCGAGCGACCCGCCTCGCGCGCCTCGGCGATCCGTTCGAACAGTTCGGGATCGAACCCGTCCGCCGACACCGGCTGGACCATCACCGCGATCTCGCCGCCGCAGGGCAGGCCGACCTCCCAGGCCGAGGCATCCGCCACGCCGTAGCGTTTCACTTGGAAGGGCGCGCCGCCGATCACCTCGGCGGCGGTGTGGAGGATGTCGTTCTCGACGCAGCCGCCCGACACCGACCCCTCGAACCGGCCATCGGCATGGACCAGCATATGGCTGCCACGCGGACGCGGTGCCGACCCCCAGGTCGACACCACCGTCGCGATCGCCATCGGCGCACCGCGCCATTCGCGCGCGGCGGCCAGAACCCGATCATTGTCGCTCATCAAAGCGCCGGGAGATGATCGAGCAGCTTGTCGAGCGTCACCGGCATCTCGCGCACCCGGACGCCCGTGGCGTTGTAGATGGCGTTGACGACGGCGGGCGCCGCGCCGGAAATGCCCAGCTCGCCGATCCCCTTGGCGTGGATCGGGTTGGCGTGGATGTCCCGCTCGTCGAGGAAATGGACCTCCAGCTGGGGGACATCGGCGTTCACCGGCACATGATATTCGGCCAGGTCATGGTTCACCAGCTTGCCGGTGCGCGGGTCGTGGATCAGCTCCTCGGTCAAGGCGGTGCCGATGCCGAAGGTCATGCCGCCCAGGCATTGCGAGCGCGCGGTCTTAGCGTTGAGCACGCGCCCCGCCGCGAACACGCCCAGCATCCGCCGCACGCGGACCTCGCCGGTGACGACATTGACGCCGACCTCGGCGAAATGCGCGCCGTAACTCGCCTGCTGGAACTGCTTCTCTTGGCTACCCGGCTTGATCTCGCCGATCGCCGACAGGCCGTCCTTGCCGACCAGCTCGGCCAGCGGCGTAGATCGATTGTCGCCGATCGCCATGCCGTCCTTCAACGTCAGGTCGGCGGGCTTGACGCCCATCGCCTTGGCCAGTTTCTCGCGCACCCGCTCGGCGGCGAGATACACGGCCGATCCCGCCGAGGCCGCGCCCCAGGAGCCGCCCGATCCGGCGGCGGGCGGATCGTTGGTGTCGCCCAGCGACATGCTGACCTTCTCGACCGGCAGACCCAGGATCTCAGCGGCGATCTGCGCCATGATCGTATAGCTGCCCGTGCCGATATCGGTCATTGCGGAGGACACGGTGGCGCTGCCGTCCGGGTGGAGTTCGACCTTGGCCGCCGATTGCTGCAACTGGTTGGATCGGCACGCGGCGGCGACGCCCATGCCGATCAGCCAGTCGCCCTCGCGCCGCTGGCCCGCCGCCTGACGCTGGTCCCAGCCGAAACGCTTCGCGCCTTCTTCCAGCGAACGGGTGAGGTTGCGCGAGGAATAGGGGACCTTGAGCTCGGGGTCCTGTTCGGGATCGTTGATCTTGCGCAGATCGATGGGGTCGATGCCGATCGCCTCGGCCAGTTCGTCCATGGCGCATTCCATGCCGACCATGCCCACCGCCTCGCCCGGCGCGCGCATCGATCCCGACAGCGTCCAGTTCAGCCGGACCACGTCATGGTTGATGCGCCGATTCTCCCCCGCATAGAGGAAGTGGGTGCCGATGCCGACGGGCTCGAAGAAATCCTCGTCCGGCAGGTTGGAGGTGATCGCCTCATGCCCCAGCGCGACGATCCGTCCGCCCGCCTCGGCACCCAGCCGCATCCGCTGTTCGGTGTTGGAACGGCGGACGGTGGCGTCGAACACCTGCTGGCGCAGCATCACCGCCTTGACCGGGCGGTTCAGCCGCTTGGCGGCGATGGCGGCGGCGACGCTTTCGGGCGCGATGCCCAGCTTCGATCCGAAGCCGCCGCCGATATAGCGCGAGATGATTCGCACCTTGGACTGCGACACGCCCAATGCCTTGGCAAGCTGCTGCGCGTCCGAGGAAGGCATCTGGTACGCGCCGTACAATGTCAGCGCACCGTCCTCCCACACCGCGATCGAGGCATGCGGCTCCATCGCGGCCGAGTTCTGGCTGGGGGTGGTGTAGGTGACGTCGACCTTGACGGCGGCATTCTCGAACGCTTTGTCGAAATCGCCCTGGTCGTAATGGCCCTTGATCAGCCCGTCCGGCGCGGGTTCGGCCTTGTCCTTGTTCGCCTCATAGTCGAACGCGCCGTCGTCCAGCTCTTCATACTCGACCTTCAGCCGCTTGGCGGCGTCGCGCGCGACCTCGAAGCTCTCGGCGACGACGATCGCGATGATCTCGCCGAAATAGTCGATGGTGCGCACGCCTTGCGTCGGGGCTTCGGTCTCGCCGCCCTGCTGCGAGTTGCGGATGAAGGTCTTGTAATCGGTGATGACGTCGATGACGCCGGGGATCGCCTTCACCGCATCGGCGTCGATCGCCTTGATCTTCGCATGGCCCTTGGTGGCGCTGACCAGCACGCCGTGCGCGCATTTCTCGATGGCATATTCGGCGGCATAGGTGGCGGTGCCCGTCACCTTTTTCGGCCCGTCCACCCGGTCGAGCGGTTTGGAGATCACCCCCTGCACGCCCGTATCGAGCAGGCTGTCGGGATGCGGCTGATTCATGGTCAGCGAATGCGTGTCGTCCTTGCCGAATCCGAACATGGGATCAGCCCTCCTGAGTCAGTTCACGGAGCGTCGCGACCAAAGTGCGGCGCGTCAGCGGAATCTTGAAGTCGTTCGAGCCATAGCCCCGCGCGTCGGCCAGCAGCGCATCGGCGGCGGCGTGGAACGCGGCGTCGGTCGGTTCCTGCCCCACCAGCGCGGCCTCCACCGCCTCGTTGCGCCAGGGCATCGGGCCGAGGCCACCAAAGGCGAGGCGGGCCGAGGCGATCCTGCCATTCTCCACCGCGACGATCCCGGCGACCGACACCAGCGCAAAGGCATAGGAGGCGCGATCGCGCACCTTGCGATAGGTCTGGCGGCCCGCAGGGGCGGGGGGCAGTTCGACATGGGTGATGAGTTCGCCCGGCTCCAGCACGGTCTCGATCTCGGGCGTGCTGCCCGGCAGGCGATAGAAGTCGCCGATCGCGATCCGGCGGCGGTCGCCGTCTGGTTTCTGGGTGATGATGACCGCCTCCAGCGCGCGCATCGCAACCGCCATGTCGCTGGGGTGCGTCGCGATGCACTGGTCCGAGGTGCCGAGGATGGCGAGGATGCGGTTCTCGCCGCCGATCGCCGAACAGCCGCTGCCCGGATCGCGCTTGTTGCACGGGGTGGCGGGGTCGTAGAAATAATAACAGCGCGTCCGCTGGAGCAGATTGCCCCCGGTCGATGCCTTATTGCGCAACTGACCCGAGGCCCCCGCCAGCAGCGCGCGCGACAGGACCGGATAGCGCTCGATCACGCGCGCGTCGGCGGCGAGGTCGCTATTGGGCACCAGCGCGCCGATGGTCAGGCCGCCATCCTCGCGTTCCTCGATCTCGCCCAGGTCCAGGCGGCTGATGTCGACCAGCGTGTCGGGCGTCTCGACCTGCAATTTCATCAGGTCGAGCAAATTGGTGCCGCCCGCGATGAAGCGCGCGCCCGGCACCGCGCCGTCGCGGGTGGCGGTGCCGATCGAGTCGGCGCGGGCATAGTCGAACAGCTTCATGCCGCGACCTCCCGGCCGACATCCTCATTGGGGTTGCGGTCGCCTTGCCCGGCGACTTCGCGGATCGCGTCGACGATATTGGGATAAGCGGCGCAGCGGCACAGATTGCCGCTCATCCGCTCGGAGATTTCTTCCACGGTCAGTTCGGCATGGCCAAGGTCTTCGGTGACATGGCTCGGCCAACCCTTCTTCACCTCGTCGAGCATGCCGACCGCAGAGCAGATCTGGCCCGGCGTGCAATAGCCGCACTGGAACCCGTCATGCCGCACGAACGCATCCTGCAAGGGGTGGAGGTTCCCCGGCTGGCCCAGACCCTCGATCGTGGTGATCTCATCATCCTGATGCATCACCGCCAGCGTCAGGCAGCTATTGATCCGCCGCCCGTCGACCAGCATCGTGCAGGCGCCGCATTGGCCATGGTCGCAGCCTTTCTTGGAACCCGTCAGGCCCAGATGTTCGCGACACAGATCGAGCAGCGAGGTGCGGACATCGACCTCGATGTCATGTGATTGACCATTGATTGTGAAATGCATCGCGCCATCCCCTTGGGATTACAGTTGGATGAACAAACGCCATGATTTCCTTGCGTTTCCCGTTGCGAACCACTCTCATTGCCGCCGCGTTGGTCTTGGGGCAGTCTGAGGCGATGTCCGCCCATTGGTCGAAACCGCTCTCGTCTCCCATCGTCATCGCGCATCGCGGGGCCAGCGGGGAGCGGCCCGAGCATACGCTGGCCGCCTATGACCTGGCGATCCGCGAAGGGGCGGACGTGATCGAGCCCGATCTGGTGCCGACGAAGGACGGCCACCTCGTCGCCCGGCACGAGAACGAGATTTCGGGCACGACCGATGTCGCCGCCCACCCGGAGTTCGCGGATCGCAAGACGACCAAGACGATCGACGGGCAGAGCGAAACCGGCTGGTTCACCGAGGATTTCACGCTCGCCGAATTGAAGACGCTGCGCGCCCGCGAACGCCTGTCCCAACTGCGCTCGACCGCTTATGACGGGCAATTCCAAATCCCGACGCTGGAAGAGATCATCGCGCTCGCCAAACAGCGGTCGAAGGAGTTGGGGCGGACCATCGCCATCTATCCCGAAACCAAGCATCCGACCTATTTCGCCTCGATCGGCATGGGCACCGATGGCCCGCTGGTAGCCGCGCTCGACAAGGCGGGGTGGGAGACCGCCGATGCGCCCGTCTTCATCCAGTCGTTCGAGGTAAAGAACCTCCAGCATCTCAAGACGATGACCGGCATCCGCCTGATTCAGCTGGTCGCGGGCGAGGGCGGTCCGGCGGATGGCGCCGCGCCCAGCTATGCCGCGATGGTGACGCCCGAGGGGCTCCGTCAGGTCGCGACCTATGCCTGGGGGATCGGTCCGGACAAGGCGATGCTGTGGAAGGGCGATGCGGCGACGACGCTGGTGGCGGACGCGCATGCGGCGGGGCTGCGGGTGCATCCCTGGACCTATCGTGCGGAGAACCAGTTTGTCCGCCCCGCTTTCCGCCGGGGCACCGATCCCAAGGCGCATGGGGATGTCGCAGGCGAGATTCGCGCCGCGCTGGGCCAGGGCATCGACGGATTCTTCACCGATTTCCCGCAAATCGGGGTAGAAACGCGCAACGCCGTCGTGCGCGCCCGCTGAAAGACCCCGTGACCATGCGTAATCTCGTCCTGAAAATCGCCGTCCTGACCCTGCCGCTCAGCCTGGGCGGCTGCGTCAAGACCGTCGCCAGCGTGGTGAAGGCCCCGTTCCAGGCGGCGGGGCAGGTGGTCGACTGGACGACGACCAGCCAGGACGAGGCGGACCGCAATTACGGCCGCAAGATGCGCAAGCAGGAAGCGCGCGAGGGCCGCGAGCGGCGGGACTATGAAAAGCAGTGTCGCAAGCACCCCGAGCAGTGCCAGCAAGGTCAGCAGGGGCAACCCAGCCAGCAGGGTTATGAAGGCTATCGCGCCGGTTACTGATCGTTGACGCGCGGCCATCCCGCAAGGATGGTCGCCACCGCCGCCAACACCTGCGGCCGGTGCTGCACCCATAAATGGCCGGAGCGGACCTCGACCGCCGGGATCGTGTCGTCGCGACAGATTCGGCCGGAGACCAGCCCGTCGCTCCGGCTCCAGATCGCCGCCGCAGGGCAGGGGAGCGGCCCAGCGATCACCGCGCCCCGTGCGATAACCGCCGGATCGTCGACCCGCTCGCCCGTCAGAAGCTCGAAGGCGCGCCAGACATTGGTCGCCCGCGCCGGACCCATATAGGGCGAGGCGATGGTGACGACGCCCGCGACCAGATCGGGGCGGCCATGCGCCACCATCCGCGCGATGATCCCGCCCAGGCTGACGCCGATCAGCGTGACCGGGCCGTTATCGGCCAGCGACTCGAGCCGCGCGATCAGTCGTCCGGCGTCCCGCCCGATGCTGCGCACGCCCAGGTTGCGGCCCAGTCCCCAGCCATGGACGCGGTAGCCCTTGGCGGCGAGATAGCGCCGAAGCACGATGTTCGACAGGTCGTCATTGCCCAGGCCGGGCAGCAGCATCACCGTCCGCCCGTCGCCACGCGGCGCGGCGGCGAGTTCCGCCCGGTGCCGCCACCAAGTCGCCCCCATCCATAGGGCACGCGGCAGCTCGGCGGCCCAGAGGGCCTTGGGCGGGGGCGGGATCACAGCCAATGCATCACCGTCCAGGGAAAGGGCGTCCACCACCCCATCCGCACCCCCGCCGCCGCCAGCGCGTCGCCGGTCCAGCTGTTGCAGGTGTGGGCGGCGCTGTACCGCCCCCTCGCTTCGTAAAAGGCATCGTACACGTCATAGCCGGGATAATGACCGCCATTGCTCCGCCAACTTCCCCGGATGAACGCGACCATGTGGCGATACGCCTCGGGCGACAGGCGGATCATCCGCACATCGTCGCCATTCGCGCGCGGAAGCGGCAGGTGGTCGACATGGATCAGCGTCCGATCGCTGCCCAGCGCGGCATGGAGGATCGTCCCCGGCCTGACGTCGCGCCAGTGCGGCGTCTCGCGGAAAAAGCCGGCCTCGCCCCAGCCGATGGCGAGATAGGGAAAGCCCGCATAGCGCGGATCGCGCAAGTCCTCGGCCCGTGCCCGGTCGCGCCAGTCCACCCCCGCCGCCTGTTTGGGGAGGATGATGGCGGTATGGACCGCGCTCGACTCGACGAAGATGGTGACCGCATCGGGGCCGGGCGCGGGCAGGGCGATGGTGCGACGCGGAACCGCCCCCAGCGCCAGTCCCAGCGCGAAATAGCCCAGCAGGATCAACCCGATGGCGGCCGCCATCCCCCTTGCAACCCGGCCGAGCCGTCGCCACGATATGGTTTCATTTGTCACCATCATCATGATAGGCTCCACGAATGGCACAGGATACCCATGTTCTTGCCGCTCCGCCCGAAGGGGCCGGTGCCGACTGGACCATCCCCCAGGGCTGGGAACATTATACGGCCGAGGAGCATGCGACCTGGGACACGCTGTTCGCGCGCCAGTCCAGATTGTTGCCGGGCCGCGCGTCGGAGGCGTATCTGCGCGGCCTCGACGTGCTCAAGCTGTCGCGCCCCGGCATCCCCGATTTCGAGGAACTGTCCGAACGCCTGATGGCGCTGACCGGGTGGCAGGTGGTGGCGGTGCCGGGGCTGGTGCCCGACGCGGTGTTCTTCGACCATATGGCCAATCGCCGCTTCGTCGCGGGCAACTTCATCCGGCGGCCCGACCAGCTCGACTATCTTCAGGAACCCGACGTCTTTCACGACGTGTTCGGCCATGTGCCGATGCTCGCCGACCC
Organism: Sphingomonas sp. SORGH_AS_0950; assembly: GCF_030818415.1. Taxonomy (NCBI): domain Bacteria; kingdom Pseudomonadati; phylum Pseudomonadota; class Alphaproteobacteria; order Sphingomonadales; family Sphingomonadaceae; genus Sphingomonas; species Sphingomonas sp. SORGH_AS_0950. Next base: position 1,844,061 of record NZ_JAUTAE010000001.1, on the reverse strand, counting down.
GGTCTTCGCCGATTATCTCGCCGCCTATGGGCGCGGCGGGCAGCGCGCGCTGGGCATGGATGCGCTGAAATATCTCGGGCGGCTCTATTGGTACACGGTCGAGTTCGGGCTGGTGCGCGAGGACGGGGACCTGCGTATCTATGGCGCAGGCATCGTGTCGAGCTATTCGGAAAGCCGCTTCGCGCTGGAGGACCCGAGCCCCAACCGGATCGGCTTCGACCTCGCCCGCGTGATGCGCACCGAATATCGGATCGACGATTTCCAGCAGAATTATTTCGTGATCCCGTCGTTCGAGGAATTGCTTCGTACCACGCTGGAGACGGACTTCGCGCCGCTATACGCGCAGATCAAGGCGTTGCCCGATATACCGGTGGCGGAGATCGTGGACGGTGATGAGGTCCTGACCCGGGGTTCACAGAACTATGCCAAGGGAAAGTTGGGATAGGTTTTCGCTTGGCCTTCGACTTCGCTCAGGCTGAACGGAGTTTGGTGCTTGCCACACAGCCGTTCAGGCTGAGCGAAGTCGAAGCCCACGCTCCACCCATCGGAACCTTCGCCCCCGCCCCCGGTTCGCTGCATCATGCACGATCATCCCAACAATGCGGTGAACTATCCGCTGCTCGCCCGCCCGCACATCCAGCTGTACGGCACGGTGGACGAGGTGATGTATGCCGGGTTCAAGGACCAGCTTGCCGCCGCGCCGGCGGACGGTCCGCTGGTGGTGTCGATCACCACGCTGGGCGGCGATCCGGAGATGGCGCGGGCGATGGGCGACTCGATCCGGCTGCTGCGCGACTATACGGGGCGCGACACGCTGTTCCTGGGCAAGGTCGCGGTCTATTCGGCGGGGGCGACCTTCATGTCGGCCTTTCCGGTCGAGTATCGCTTCCTGACGCGCGGCACCCGCCTGATGCTGCACGAGCGGCAGATGAGCGGCAGCATCGACCTGTCCGGCCCGCTCACTAACCTACCCGTGGTGCTCAAGGCCAAGCTGCACGAGATCGAGCAGTCGGTGCTGATCCAGGAGGAGGGCTTCCGCGCCATCGTCAACGGATCGAAGGTGACCTTCGAGACGCTGCAGGAAAAGGCGCGCAGCAACTGGTATATCGATGCCGAGGAGGCGCGCGAGCTGGGCCTCGTCCTTGATGTGATCTGAGGCAGCGCCTAAATCGGTCAAGACATTTGCGACATGCGCCCCTGTCATGTATCGGCGGGAGCGATCCTTTGCCGACACGCCTGTCGGCCCATCCAGCGGGTTTGTGACCATGGCCGAATTTGCCCTGCCGAAGAACAGCGTCATCAAGAAGGGCGAAACGCATAAGGCGACCACCGGCGGCCGTCTGAAAAAGTTCAAGGTCTATCGCTACGATCCCGACTCGGGCCAGAATCCGCGTTACGACACGTTCGAGATCGATCTGGACGAATGCGGCCCGATGGTGCTCGACGCGCTGATCAAGATGAAGGCCGAGCAGGACAGCTCGCTGACCTTCCGCCGGTCGTGCCGCGAGGGCATTTGCGGATCGTGCGCCATGAACATTGACGGCCGCAACGGCCTGGCCTGCACCACCGCGATCGAGGATGTGAAGGGCACCGTCCAGATCACCCCTCTGCCGCACATGGACGTGGTCAAGGACCTGGTCCCCGACTTCACCCATTTCTACGCGCAGTATGCCTCGATCAAGCCGTGGCTCCAGACCGTGTCGCCCGCGCCCTCGGGCAAGGAGCGGCTCCAGTCGCCCGACGACCGTGCGAAGCTCGACGGCCTGTACGAGTGCATCCTGTGCGCCTGCTGCTCGACCTCGTGCCCCAGCTATTGGTGGAACAGCGACAAGTTCTTAGGACCGGCGATCCTGCTCCAGGCCTATCGCTGGCTGGCCGACAGCCGCGACGAGATGACCGGCGAGCGTCTGGACGAGCTGGAGGATCCCTTCCGCCTCTATCGCTGCCACACGATCATGAACTGCGCGAATGTCTGCCCCAAGGGCCTGAACCCGGCCAAGGCGATCGCGGAAATCAAGAAGATGGAGGCCGAGCGGATCATCTGATCCGGTTGGTTCGACGGAAACGGAAAGGGGGTCGGAAACGGCCCCCTTTTTCTATTCCTCCCCAAGCTCGCTTGGGGAGGGGGACCATCGCGCAAGCGATGGTGGAGGGGCGGTATCCCTGATCGGGCGGTGACACCCCTCCGTCAGCCCTGCGGGCTGCCACCTCCCCTTCCAGGGGAGGAATGGGGTTGACGGGAAAGAGGCCAGGGCAGACACCGCCCCCCAACATGCCCGACATCCTCAATGCCTATCGCCGCCTGATCGAAGCCGGAGAGCTTCGCCCCGATCCCGAACAGGCCGCCGCCGCCGCCCGGCTCCAGCAACTGGCGACCGAATTGGAAACGCCGCGCAAGACCGGCTTCTTCGCACACCTGACCGGCAAGGGCGCGCCCGCGCCCAAGGGCGTCTATCTCTGGGGTGATGTCGGGCGCGGCAAGTCGATGCTGATGGACCTGTTCTTCGACCATGTCGCGGTCGAGGCCAAGCGCCGGGTCCATTTCGCCGAATTCATGCTGGAGGTGCACGCCCGCATCGCCACCGAGCGCGCCAAGCAGGCGGGTGAGCCGATCGCCCCCGTCGCCGCCGCGCTGGCCGAGGAAGTCCGGCTGCTGGCGTTCGACGAGATGATGGTGACCAACAGCCCCGACGCGATGATCCTGTCGCGGCTGTTCACCGCGCTGATCGAAGCGGGGGTGACGATCGTCACCACCTCCAACCGTCCGCCCAGGGACCTGTACAAGAACGGGCTCAACCGCGAGCATTTCCTGCCCTTCATCGCGCTGATCGAGGCGCGGCTGGACGTGCTGGCGCTCAACGGGCCGACCGATTACCGGCGTGACCGGCTGGGGCGGCTCGACACCTGGCTGGTGCCCAATGGGCCCAAGGCGACGCTGACGCTGTCGGCGACCTTCTTCCGCCTGACCGACTATCCAGTCGAGGATGCCGCGCATGTGCCCTCGGAGGATCTGAAGGTCGGCGGCCGCGTGCTGCATGTCCCCAAGGCGCTGAAGGGCGTCGCGGTCTTCTCGTTCAAGCGGCTGTGCGGCGAGGCGCGGGGGGCGGCGGACTATCTGGCGGTCGCGCGGCGTTTCCACACCGTCATCCTGGTCGGCATCCCCAAGCTGGGACCGGAGAATCGCAACGAGGCGGCGCGCTTCGTCCAGCTGATCGACGCGCTCTACGAACACAAGGTCAAGCTGCTCGCCGCAGCCGATGCGCAGCCCGCCGAACTCTATGAAACCGGGGATGGTCGATTCGAGTTCGAACGGACGATCAGCCGCCTCGAAGAGATGCGCTCCGAGGACTATCTGGCGCAGGGGCACGGGTCGGGCGAGCCCTTGATTTGACCTTAATGCACTTGCGAACTATTATCGTTTAAAATCTTAAACTCTGTGGAATAACGGTTGCCCCGACGCCCATATAGGCGTAGGCCGCGTGACCAATCACGCACGTCCACTACGGAGTAGGATTGGAATGGCTCGCAAGAAGATCGCGCTGATCGGCGCCGGCAACATCGGCGGCACGTTGGCGCACCTCGCCGCGCTCAAGGGGCTGGGCGATATCGTCCTGTTCGACGTCGTCGAGGGCGTGCCCCAGGGCAAGGCGCTCGACCTGTCGCAGTGCGGCCCGGTCGAAGGCTTCGACGCGAATATCAAGGGTTCCAACGATTACGCCGACATTGCGGGCGCCGATGTCATCATCGTCACCGCCGGTGTTGCGCGCAAGCCCGGCATGAGCCGCGACGACCTGCTCGGCATCAACCTGAAGGTGATGAAGGCGGTCGGCGAGGGCATCCGCGACAACGCCCCCGACGCGTTCGTCATCTGCATCACCAACCCGCTCGACGCGATGGTCTGGGCGCTGCGCGAATTCTCGGGTCTGCCCGCGAACAAGGTCGTCGGCATGGCGGGCGTGCTCGACTCGGCGCGCTTCTCGCATTTCCTCGCCGAAGAGTTCGGCGTGTCGGTGAAGGACGTGAACACCTTCGTGCTCGGCGGTCACGGCGACACCATGGTCCCGGTCCTGGAATATTCGACCGTCAGCGGCATCCCGGTCAGCGACCTGATTGCAATGGGCTTCTCGACCAAGGAAAAGGTCGAGGAGATCGTCAAGCGCACCCGTGGCGGCGGCGGCGAGATCGTCGCGCTGCTCAAGACCGGCTCGGCCTATTATGCGCCCGCCACCAGCGGCATCGCAATGGCCGAGGCGTATCTCTACGACCAGAAGCGCATCCTGCCCGCCGCTGCTCATCTGTCGGGTGAGTATGGCATCGACAATCTGTACGTCGGCGTGCCCGTCGTGATCGGCGCCGGTGGCGTCGAAAAGGTCGTCGAGGTCAAGCTGTCGGACGAAGCGAAGGCCAACCTTCAGGTCTCGGTCGACGCGGTCAAGGAACTGCTCGTCGCCTGCAAGGGCATCGACGAGAGCCTGGCGTAATCCAACTGATTGTGCCCCGGCGGAGGCCGGGGCCCAGTTGGGAAGGCGTTTGAGATGGAGCGGCCGGGCTATGTCTATATCATGGCCAGCGATCGTAACGGGACGCTCTATCTCGGTGTGACCAGCAATCTGCCCCAGCGCGTGCTTCAGCATCGCGAAGGGGTGGTCGCCGGGTTCACGCGAAAACATCGCTGTCATCGCCTCGTCTGGTTCGAGGCGCATGAGAGCATCGAATCAGCACGGCAGCGTGAGCTGCGGATGAAGGAATGGAAGCGGGCCTGGAAGCTGCGGGAAATCGAAGGGCTCAATCCCGACTGGGATGATCTTTACGACCGGATCGCACTGCCATGATCGTTTCCCCAACTGGGCCCCGGCCTTCGCCGGGGAACAAGAGGAAGAGAAGTTAGATGAGCATCCTCGTCAACAAGAACACCAAGGTCATCACCCAGGGCATGACGGGTGAAACCGGCACGTTCCACACCCAGCAGGCGCTGGCCTATGGCACGCAGATGGTCGGCGGCGTGACGCCGGGCAAGGGCGGCACCGAGCATATCGGCCTGCCGGTCTTCAACACCGTCGCCGAAGCCAAGTCGAAGACGGGCGCCGATGCGTCGGTCATCTACGTGCCGCCGCCCTTCGCGGCCGACTCGATCCTGGAAGCGATCGACGCCGAGATTCCGCTGATCGTCGCGATCACGGAAGGCATTCCGGTCCTCGACATGGTCAAGGTGAAGCGTGCCCTGTCGGGTTCGAAGTCGCGCCTGATCGGTCCGAACTGCCCGGGCGTGCTGACGCCGGGCGAGTGCAAGATCGGCATCATGCCGGGTTCGATCTTCAAGAAGGGCTCGGTCGGCGTCGTGTCGCGTTCGGGAACCCTGACCTATGAGGCGGTGTTCCAGACCTCGAACGCTGGCCTGGGTCAGACGACCGCGGTCGGCATCGGCGGCGATCCCGTCAATGGCACCAACTTCATCGACGTGCTCGAGCTGTTCCTGGCCGATGACGAAACGAAGTCGATCATCATGATCGGCGAGATCGGCGGCTCGGCCGAAGAAGAAGCCGCGCAGTTCCTGCGTGACGAGGCCAAGCGCGGCCGTTCGAAGCCGATGGCCGGCTTCATCGCGGGCCGCACCGCGCCTCCGGGCCGTCGCATGGGCCATGCCGGTGCGATCGTGTCGGGCGGCCAGGGCGGCGCCGAGGACAAGATCGCGGCGATGGAAGCGGCCGGGATCAAGGTCGCGGCCAGCCCCTCGGAGCTCGGCTCGACCCTGTTGTCGGTGCTGAACAAGTAAGGCGTATCGCGTCACCCCGGCACACCCGCCGGGGTCCGTGGCGGCAGGCGGGCCGCTCGCGGCTGCGGACCCCAGGCGGATGTGCCGGGGTGGCGATCATGAAGAAGACGGGCGGTCGAGGAAGCGTCTCATGGGCTACGAAGGCCAGGAATTCAGCGAAATCGCGGCGGGCGTCAGCCCCGCTTTCATCGAAACGCTCTATGCCAAGTATCAGGCCGACTCGTCGTCGGTCGATGCGGGCTGGCGGACCTTTTTCGACGGTCTGGAGCAGGGCGTGGGCGCCCCCAGCTGGCAGAACAAGCGTTGGCCGCTGACCTCGACCGACGATCTGACGGCGGGCCTCGACCCGACCCAGATGGAACCCGCGCCCAAGCCCGGCCGTGATGGTAGGGGGGGCGGCAAGCCTGCTGCTGCGGCTCCGGCTGCGGCGCCCTCGACCGCCGATATCGTCAAGGCGGCGGGCGACGCGATCCGCGCGCAGATGCTGATCCGCACCTACCGGGTGCGCGGCCATCTTGCTGCCAATCTCGACCCGCTCGGCCTGTCGGGCCTGCGTGAGCTTCCGGAAGACCTGAAGACCGAATATCACGGCTTCACCGACGCCGATCTCGACCGCAAGGTCTATCTGGGCGGCACGATGGGCTTCGAATGGGCGACCGTTCGCGAGCTGGTCGACACGCTGCGCAAGAATTACTGCGGCAATATCGGCCTGGAATATATGCACATCGCGGACGTGGAGGAGCGCCGCTTCCTCCAGGACCGGATGGAAGGCCAGGACAAGGCGATCGACTTCACCGTCGATGGCAAGAAGGCGATCCTGAACAAGGTCATCGAGGCCGAGCAGTGGGAAAAGTTCCTCGGCAAGAAGTACGTCGGCACCAAGCGCTTCGGCCTGGACGGCGGCGAGTCGATGATCCCCGCGCTGGAATCGGTCATCAAGTACGGTGGCCAGATGGGCGTGCGCGAGATCGTGTTCGGCATGGCGCATCGCGGCCGTCTGAACGTGCTGGCCAATGTCATGGCCAAGCCGCTGCGCGTGATCTTCCACGAATTCGCCGGTGGCTCGGCCAACCCCGATGACATTGGCGGTTCGGGCGACGTGAAGTATCACCTCGGCACCTCGACCGACCGTGAGTTCGACGGCCATAAGGTTCATATGTCGCTGGTCGCCAACCCCTCGCACCTCGAGGCGGTGAACCCGGTCGTGCTGGGCAAGACCCGCGCGATCCAGACCATCGCGGGCGACCTGACCGATCACGCCGCCTCGGTGCCGGTGCTGATCCATGGCGACGCGGCGTTCGCGGGCCAGGGCATCGTGTGGGAGTGCCTCGGCTTCTCCGGCATCCGTGGCTACAACACGGGCGGCTGCGTCCACTTCATCATCAACAACCAGGTGGGCTTCACCACCAGCCCGCAGTTCGCGCGTTCCTCGCCCTATCCGTCGGATGTGGCCAAGGGCGTCCAGGCGCCGGTCTTCCACGTCAATGGCGACGATCCCGAGGCGGTGACCTTCGCCACCAAGATGGCGATCGAATTCCGCCAGAAGTTCCACCGCGACATCGTGATCGACATGTGGTGCTATCGCCGCTTTGGTCATAACGAAGGCGACGAGCCGGGCTTCACCCAGCCGCTGATGTACAACAAGATCCGCTCGCATCCCGGTGTCAGCGAGATCTACTCGAAGCGTCTCGTGTCCGAGGGCGTGGTCGATCAGGCCTGGGTCGACGAGAATATCAAGCAGTACACCACGCGCTGCGAAGGCGAGTTCGAGGCGGGCCAGAGCTACAAGCCCAACAAGGCCGACTGGTTCGCCGGTCGCTGGTCGGGCCTGTCGGCCCCCAAGGAAACCGACCAGGGCCGCCGCAACGTGGAGACCGGCCTCGACAAGAAGCTGTTCGACGCGATCGGCCGCACGCTGACCACGATCCCGGAAGGCTTGCAGGTCCACAAGACGCTGAACCGCGTGCTTGATGCCAAGCGCCAGATGTTCGCGACGGGTGAGAATTTCGACTGGGCGACCGGCGAGGCGCTGGCCTTCGGCTCGCTGCTTTCGGAAGGCTATGGCGTGCGTCTGTCGGGCCAGGATTCGGGTCGCGGCACCTTCTCGCAGCGTCACGCGGTCTGGGTCGACCAGACCGACGAGCACAAATATGTGCCGCTGAAGACCGTCGAGCATGGCAGCTTCGAGGTGCTGGACAGCCCGCTGTCCGAATATGGCGTGCTGGGCTTCGAGTACGGCTATGCGCTCGCCGATCCGAAGACTTTGGTGCTGTGGGAGGCGCAGTTCGGCGACTTCGTCAACGGCGCGCAGATCATGATTGACCAGTTCATCACGTCGGGCGAGTCCAAGTGGCTCCGCGCCAACGGCCTCGTGATGCTGCTGCCGCATGGCTATGAAGGGCAGGGGCCGGAGCACTCGTCGGCGCGTCCCGAGCGCTTCCTCCAGTCCTGCGCCAACGACAATATCCAGGTTGCGAACTGCACCACCCCGGCCAACTATTTCCACCTGTTGCGCCGCCAGATGCACCGTAACTTCCGCAAGCCGCTGATCGTCTTCACGCCCAAGTCGCTGCTGCGTCACAAGCTGGCGGTGTCGAAGGCCGAGGACTTTCAGGGTGAGAGCCACTTCCGCCGCCTGCTGTCGGACACCAACGGTGCCGCCGACGAGGCGACGACGCGTCTGGTCCTGTGCACCGGCAAGGTCGCCTATGACCTGATCGAGGCACGCGATGCGGCGGGCGACACCACGACCCAGATCGTGCGCGTCGAACAGCTCTATCCGTTCCCGAGCGACGCGCTCGCCAAGCGGATCGCGCGGATGCCCAACCTGCAGGACGTGGTCTGGGCGCAGGAAGAGCCGAAGAACAACGGTTACTGGTTCTTCGTCGAGCCGCTGATCGAGGAAGCGCTGGCCGAGGCCGGGGTGTCGGTGAAGCGGGCGCGCTATGCGGGTCGTGCGGCGGCGGCATCGCCCGCCACCGGCCTGATGAAGCGCCACACCGCCGAGCAGGGCGCGCTGGTCGCCGATGCGCTGGGCCACAATGTCCGCGAGGAAATCCGCCGGACGCGCGCCGAGGGCAGCAACACCACCGCCAAGCCGACCACGGCGGCGGCGGACTGACACTTAACCGAGTTCCCCGGTCCTTCAGGGGCCGGGGAGGGATGAAATCTGGCGCGGGCGCTTTGCCCGCCCGCGTAAGAGCCCCGGTCGATGGACCGGGCGGAGGAAATGGGAATGGCGACTGAAGTTCTGGTGCCGGTGCTGGGCGAATCGATCTCCGAGGCGACGCTGGGCGAATGGCTGAAGCAGCCGGGTGACGCGGTGGCGGTCGACGAGCCGATCGCGAGCCTGGAGACCGACAAGGTCTCGGTCGAAGTGCCCTCGCCGGTGGCGGGTGTCATGGGCCAGCATGCCGTCAAGGTCGGCGACACGGTGCAGGTCGGCGCGCTGCTGGCGACCGTCGATGCCGGTGGTTCGGCCCCGGCCAAGACCGAAGCGGCGACGCCTGCCGTGACCGCGGCTCCGGCCGCTGCCGCACCTGCGCCTGCTGCGCCTGCCGCTGACGAGTCGAGCGACTCGCCTGCCGCGCTCTCGCCGTCGGTGCGCCGTGCGGTCCTCGAGCATGGCCTCGACCCCGCGACGATCAAGGGCACCGGCAAGGACGGCCGCATCACCAAGGAAGACGTCGCCGCCGCCGCCGCCAACAAGTCGAGCGCTCCGGCCCCGGCCGCCGCTCCGGCTGCTGCTGCCCCCGCCGGTTCGGCGCGCAAGGAAGAGCGCGTGAAGATGACGCGCCTGCGTCAGACGATCGCCAAGCGCCTGAAGGAAGCGCAGAACACCGCCGCGATGCTGACGACGTTCAACGACGTCGACATGACCGCGGTGATCGAGGCGCGCGCCAAGTATAAGGACCTGTTCGAGAAGAAGCATGGCGTCCGCCTGGGCTTCATGGGCTTCTTCGTGAAGGCCGCGACGATGGCGCTGAAGGACATTCCTTCGGTCAACGCCTCGATCGAGGGCGACGAGATCGTCTATCACGACTATGCCGACATCTCGGTCGCCGTCTCGGCCCCGAACGGCCTGGTCGTGCCGGTGATCCGCGATGCGCAGGACCTGACGGTCGCGGGCATCGAAAAGACGATCGGCGACTTCGGCAAGCGCGCCAAGGATGGCACGCTGAAGATGGAAGAGATGAAGGGCGGCACCTTCACCATCTCGAACGGCGGCGTGTTCGGCTCGCTGATGTCGACCCCGATCATCAACCCGCCCCAGTCGGCGGTGCTGGGCCTCCACCGCATCGAGGAGCGTCCTGTCGTCGTCGACGGCCAGATCGTCATCCGCCCGATGATGTACCTGGCGCTGTCCTATGACCACCGGATCATCGACGGCCGCGAGGCGGTGACCTTCCTCGTCGCGCTGAAGAACGCGATCCAGGATCCGACCCGCATCCTGATCGACCTCTGATCGCTTTGTGATCTATACGGGCCCTCGCCACGGCGAGGGTCCGTCCTTGCTAATGTAAGGCGGGTGCGCCCGCAGGCTGGACCCCGAAAGCCGGGGAACGGGAGAGACAAATGGCTGAGTATGACTATGACGTCCTGGTGATCGGCGCGGGCCCCGGCGGCTATGTCGCGGCGATCCGCGCGGCGCAGCTGGGCCTGAAGACCGCATGCGCCGAGTCGCGTGAGACGCTGGGCGGCACCTGCCTCAATGTCGGCTGCATCCCGTCCAAGGCGCTGCTCCACGCCTCCGAGCTGTTCGAGGAGGCATCGCACGGCGCGCTTGCCAAGTTCGGTGTCGAGATCGAGGGCGCGAAGCTCAACCTCGACCAGATGCATGCCGAAAAGGCCAAGGCGGTCGGCGAGCTGACCGGCGGCATCGAATATCTGTTCAAGAAGAACAAGGTCACCTGGCTGAAGGGCAAGGCCGCGTTCCAGGATTCGAGCACGGTCACGGTCGGCGACCAGACCGTCACCGCGCGCGACATCGTGATCGCGACCGGATCGGTCGTCACCCCGCTGCCGGGCGTCACCATCGACCAGAAGGTCGTGGTCGACTCGACCGGCGCGCTGGCGCTGCCCAAGGTGCCCGAGCATCTGGTCGTCATCGGCGGCGGCGTAATCGGGCTGGAGCTGGGCTCGGTCTGGCGGCGTCTGGGGGCCAAGGTCACGGTCGTCGAATATCTCGACCAGATCCTGCCGGGCTTCGACGGCGAGGTCCGCAAGGAATCGGCCAAGCTGTTCAAGAAGCAGGGCATGGAACTGAAGACCTCGACCAAGGTGACCGGCGTCACCGTCGAGGGCGACCGCGCGACCGTGTCGGTCGAACCGGCGGCTGGCGGCACGGCGGAAACGCTGTCGGCCGATGCCGTGCTGGTCGCGATCGGCCGCAAGCCCAACACCGACGGGCTGAACCTGGAGGCCGCCGGCGTAAAGCTGAACAACCGTGGCCAGGTCGAGATCGACCATGACTTCGCGACCAATGTCGACGGCATCTGGGCGATCGGCGACGTCGCGCCGGGCCTGATGCTCGCGCACAAGGCCGAGGACGAAGGCGTCGCGGTGGCCGAGAACATCGCGGGCCAGACCGGCATCGTGAACCATGATGTCATTCCCAGCGTCGTCTACACCATGCCCGAAATCGCCGGTGTCGGCCTGTCGGAAGAAGCCGCCAAGGAGCGCGGCGAGGTGAAGGTCGGCAAGTTCCCCTTCATGGCGAACAGCCGCGCCAAGACCAACCGCGACACCGACGGCTTCGTGAAGGTCATCGCCGACGCTAAGACCGACCGCGTGCTGGGCGTATGGATCATCTCGAGCCTCGCAGGCACGATGATCGCGCAGGCCGCGCAGGCGATGGAATTCGGCGCGACGTCCGAGGACATCGCGTACACCTGCCACGCACACCCAACCCATGCCGAGGCGCTCAAGGAAGCCGCCATGGCGGTGCAGGGCAAGCCGATCCATATCTGACCCGTCACGGCCGGGCTATCCGCAAAAAGGGGGCGGGCATCGCGGGATGCCCGCCTTTTCTTGTTTTGCGGGTCGGGGGCGGTGGTTACGGCGGCGCATTCCGCCGTGCTCTTGTGCGGGGGAGGTTGTTGCTGGACCGCAATCTCTGAGCGGCTATGCTCCGTGGCAGTACAGGTCGGTGTCGTAGAGCGTTGCCGCTGGACCGCAATCTCTGAGCGGCTATGCTCGACGCAGGCAGGGGGCGAAGCCGGTCTTGGTTGCCGCTGGACCGCAATCTCTGAGCGGCTATGCTTTTGGTGAACAGCGGGCCGCCGGACGTGGAGTTGCCGCTGGACCGCAATCTCTGAGCGGCTATGCTTCGCTGTAGAACCTGGGCGAGGTGACGACGGTTGCCGCTGGACCGCAATCTCTGAGCGGCTATGCTATCGACAGTATTTTCGGCGCGACCAGGCGCGTTGCCGCTGGACCGCAATCTCTGAGCGGCTATGCTGGCGCACAGCAAGCCCTCCTCGACCTGCGCGTTGCCGCTGGACCGCAATCTCTGAGCGGCTATGCTACGCGCCGATCTGAAGGGTCGCCGTCGACAGTTGCCGCTGGACCGCAATCTCTGAGCGGCTATGCTCGATCTCCTGTCCAAGTCGGTGTTCACCTAGTTGCCGCTGGACCGCAATCTCTGAGCGGCTATGCTATTTTCCAGTGTGATTAAGCACGCTGCTGAGTTGCCGCTGGACCGCAATCTCTGAGCGGCTATGCTCGACCGCAAGCTGTGGGGCGCGGTCGACTGGTTGCCGCTGGACCGCAATCTCTGAGCGGCTATGCTGTTTAACGAGGTTGGGAGTTGGGTCGGGTGGTTGCCGCTGGACCGCAATCTCTGAGCGGCTATGCTCAAGGCATTGCTGACGCAATGGCCGAACAAGTTGCCGCTGGACCGCAATCTCTGAGCGGCTATGCTGCTTCGCCTGATTGGCAAGTGGAACCGCAGTTGCCGCTGGACCGCAATCTCTGAGCGGCTATGCTCTGGTTCGTCATTAGCCGAGTTTGCCAAGAGTTGCCGCTGGACCGCAATCTCTGAGCGGCTATGCTGTGTGTCGTCAAATGGCAAATGGCAGCAAGTTGCCGCTGGACCGCAATCTCTGAGCGGCTATGCTCTAGGAGTGGAAGCGTCCATAGTGCCGATAGTTGCCGCTGGACCGCAATCTCTGAGCGGCTATGCTCCGGCTGTCAGCCGCGATCGCGACGAACGCGTTGCCGCTGGACCGCAATCTCTGAGCGGCTATGCTGCTGCCCGTGCCCGAACCCGCGAACAGGAAGTTGCCGCTGGACCGCAATCTCTGAGCGGCTATGCTGGATGGTGGGATATCGTGTTGATCCGCAACGACGAAATCCCCCATCCGGCATAGTCAAACCCTTCGCGAATCATCAGAACAGTGCCAGTTGGTCGGGGTTTTTTCGCGGCTGTCGGCGGGACTGGCCGGCGAAGCGGATGATGTTTTCATACTGGCGGTCGGTAAAGCTCAAGATGTGAACCTCTCCCTTCTCGGGCAGATGGGCTTCGATACGACGCAGATAGGCCTCCATCTGTTCCTTGCCGCTGCAAAAGCGGGCATAGACCGAAAACTGGCTTTTCTCGAATCCTTCGTCGAGCAGATATTCGCGGAACTTGGTCGCCGCGCGGGCCTCCGACTTGGTGGTCACCGGCAGGTCGAACATCACGAAGATCCACATCAGCCGATATCCCGACAATTGCCCGATGCCTGGCGATCCCATGGTCATCGGACCAGGCCGTCCAGCCCGGCCAGCTCCAGCGCGGAGGGCGGCAGGGGCAGGATCAGGTCCGCAGCACGCCCGGTCTGAAAGCTGCGCGCCAGCGTCTGGGCGACGCGCTGGATGGCGAGCCAGACGGTGGTGATCCCGTCGTCCAGCATCAGGTCGACTGCGATCAGCCCGGCATAGGCACGCTTGGCCTCGGGCGTGACGCGGGTGATGTCGCGCGCAATCAGCCTCAGGGTCAGCGCATCGACCAGCGCGCGAAACGGCTCGATCACGTCGTCGGCCAGCGCCAGCGGATTGCCGCGATGCGCATGATGCACCCCGATCGACGGATGCAGCCCTGCCGCGACCACCGCGCGGGCACAGGTCGCGCGCATCACTGCATAGCCATAGTTGAGCAGCGCATTGGTGCCGTCCGCATCCCGGTCACGACGAAAGGTCTCGCCCATCAGCAGCGGCCAGTATCGCCGCGCCGCCTGTGCCTCGACATTTTCGGGGTCGCCCGACCCGACCTTGCGCGCCAGATGGTCGAAGGCGGTGGCGGAATGCCCGTTGGCGGCCAGCACCGCGCCCTGCCAGCGGATCTTGGCGACGACCAGCGCGCGCCACAGCTGCTTCGACAGCGGCCGGCCGGCCTCCCATTGCGCGCGCATCCGGCCGTTCTGCGCATGATGGCCGTCGATCGGCAGGCAGATGGCGGCAGGGCTGTGATTGGCGCCGCATAGCAGCAGGACCGCGCCCCGCTCGGCCAGCGCGACGATCAGGTTGGTCGACCAGGTGATGCCATGCGCATGGACGATGACCGCGCCGACATCGTCGAGCGGCACGCGGCCGACCTCGACCCGATCCTCCGAGACGATCAAGAAGCCGCGATGGACGGACAGATGCCGGTTATCGGTGGCGATATCGACGATCCGTTCCAGCCCCATCGCGGCGCGCGTCCGTCAGTCGGCCGGCGCGGCGCGGGGGCGGGTGCGCCTTACGGTCTTGCGGGCGGGAAAGCCGGGGTCGAGCACACGGCCGAGTTCGTCGATGCGCACCTGCCGGGCCCGAAGCTTCTTGAGGCCGCCAGCCGTCGGTGCGGAATATTTGAAAGGATCTTCGTCATTGGCGGTTGCGTCGCGCCGCTTCAGATCGCCCGCCTCCTGCGGAGCCGCCAGCGTCACCTGACCATTCTGGCCGAATTTGACGACACGCATCAGTCGTCGTTCGCCGCCATCCGGTTCGATAGCGATGATGTCATTCTGCTGAAGGCTGAGAACCCTTTTGGCGGCGGGGTGGGGGCGGGCAGGGGCGCCGGACTGATGCGCGTCGAACATCGAGATGATGCTGCTCTGTTCACGGGCATCGGGATCGTGCCAGCGGGTAAGCCACTTCCCGTCGGGCATCTCCCATACGTCGTACCGGTAATTGCTGTCGCCCTTATAGCCCTTGTACGCGCGGCCATCGCGGTCGCGGATCGGGATGATGGTCAGGGGCTCGGTCACGCGCACCCGGCGGATGCCGCGGTAGAGCAGGGGGCCGAGTTCGCCGAAGCGCGCCATCCGGGCCTCGAACGCCTTGCCGTCATGCCCCTGGGTGAATTCGGCCAGCGCGGTTCGGAGCAGCGGATCGCGGACCCGGGCGATATCGGCGGGCTTCCTGATCGCGCCCAGCGGCACGCGCCGGACGACGATGCTGTTGCCCTTGGCATCCGTCTCGCCCGTCAGGCCATAGGCGGTGTCGTTGTGCAGCCGCCCGGCGGTCTGGTCGCGACCGGGGCGCAGGCCCGCCTTGGACACCGTGCCGTGATCGGGGCGGTGCGACACGATGATGCGGTTGACCGCCGCGCGCAGATCGTCGCGAAAGCCGTCCCATGGCGCGGGGACATGGATTCGCTCGCGCCCCTCGCTCCCCTCCTGACCCGAAGCGCGGGCGATGGCGTTCAGCATGCCCCGGTCGACGATCGCGACCACGACCGCGTCGATGGCGTGATGGCGATGGTCGAGCCGGTTCTTGGGCTGGTCCGCGCCGCCGCCGAAATTATGGTCGGGTAGCAGATCGTTCAGCCCCAGCTTGCGCCGGACCATCTCGGTCAGGCGGCCGGGCGATACCCAGACGGGGTTCGATCCCTCCCCGCGTCCGGGATAGAGCGAGGTCAGATATTCGCGCGCCAGCCGCCCGAGATATTGGGTGTCGACCAGATGCCGCGCCAGGAAGCCGCCATCCTGCGCGAAACGCTGCATCGCATCGGGTTCGAACCGCCAGCGTTTGGCCTTGGGTAGCCGAGAGGCACGTTCGGCGATCCCCGGCCAGCGATCGGTATGACCCCAGGCTTCATAGGGCGAACGACGCCGCTTCTCGCGATTGGCCTCGCGCAGGCAGAGCAGCTTGTTGCCGTTCGAATCGTCCAGCGTCTCGGCAAAGGGCAGGATGTGATCGACCTCGACTTGGGCCGAGAACAGCATGTCGATCGAAATCTGTTCGCCGGTATAGATGCAGCGGCGGTCGAGCACATTGCCCGGATTGAGTTCCTCCCACAGTTTTAGAAGCGCGCGGTTCGCACCGCTGTCACGCTGGCGAATCTCCTCCAGCTTGCGGGACCGCCCCTCGGCGGCGAGGCGGTTCTCGGCATTTTCGCGGTTGCGCCGCTTCTTTTCCTCGTCGGTCAGCTTCAGTTCGCGGGCGAGTTCGACCGCGATTTCGTCGGGCGGGCCATAGGCGCGGATCAGGCGGTTCACGACATGGCGAAGCTGGTTCAGCCCGATATGCACCGTGGGGTTGGTCAGGCGGCCGATCCGCATCTCCTCGGGATCGGTCGGCTCGGCGGTGCCCGGCATGATATGCCGTTCCAGCGCGACGCCGTAATAGGGCAGTTCGCTGACCTCCCTATCGGAGTCGTCGCGGCGGAAATCGCTGTGATGGCCGAGGCCCGATCTCTGCACCGCCTCGCTATAGACCAGGACCCGGCCATCCTCGGTCCGGTCGTGGAGCAGCGAGTCGATCAGCGTCGTCGTCGCGGTCGGCCCGAAGCGGCCATGCCCGTCCGGCAAGCGCGCGCCCAGCACCGCCCGGGCCTCGTCCTCCGAAAGCCCATGGGTCTGCCGCAGCCAGTCCGCGAACGCCGCCTCGTCGCGTTCGCTCTCGACCGCCGTCAGCCGCTGCACCACCTCCCATTGCGCCTCGGTCGACAGATGCGCCCAGCGCGTCCCGAACCGCTTCTTTGCACCCAGTTCGGCGGCGACCTCGTCACCCTTCAATTCGGTGCGGTTCTCGCTCTCCTTGTTGAAACGGTCGGCGGGATCGAGCTTCAGCTGCTTGCGCAGGGCGGCGAAGCTCATTTTCGCGCGCGTCTTGAGCGCCAGGAACAGGACATCGCGCTGCTCGGGCGTCAGCCGCTGCGCGATCTCGCCCGCCCGCACGATCGTCAGCGCGTTGATCTCCTCGAGCAGGCGGCGCTTCTGGAACAGCGGATGCGCCTTGGCCAGACGCGTCTCGCCGGGGACCAGCGTGCATTGCCCGACCGGCGGGGCCTTGAGCGGGCGCTGGTGAAAGATGATCTCGTACAGCCGGTCATGGACCTCGCGCGTCAGCACGGTCGGGTGATGCGGCGCCTGTGCCGCCCAGATCTCGGCGAACTCCTCGGCGATCAGCGCGCGTGAGGGGTAGAAGTCATAGCCGTCGCCCTTGGCCCCCTCGCCGGTTTCGGGGCGCAGCCGGGTGCGGACCGAGGGGATATGGTTGGCATCCTCCGCCGCCTGACGCCGTCGATGGAGAAATTCGCCCAGCGTCCGGGCATCGCTTTCCCGCATCTGCCGGGTCAGCCGGTCGACGCCGACCGCGATCTTGCCCGCCTCGTCATCCTGGCCGCGATCGGTCTTGCGGTTGGACTGGAAACCGCGTCGCTGGTTGAGGTGGAACAGCGCACGGCCCAGCTCGAACGGCGACAGCGCCTCATCCAGCGCGCGGGCGCGCAGGGCATAGGGGTCCTCGACCGCGAGCCTCTGTCGCTCGGCCTGGTCAGCGGGGAAAAGCCCGTCGCGAATCAGATATTTGATGAGTGCGGCCTGACGCTGCTTGAATCGGTCGCGCCGCCGCCGCATCGCGCGGGCGGCGCGCCGGTCGACGGCCAGCGAGGCACCCGACTTGGGATCGCGCCCGTCGCTGAAGATTCGCGATCCCATGGCGAGGATTCCGTTTGGATTGCCCGCGCCGTTTAGGTGCAGCGCGGCCCAGCCCAGCGAATTCGCGCCCAGATCCAGTCCCAGTCGCCAGCCCATCTGCTCCCCCGTCCATCTCTTCGTTCGGCCGAATGATGGACGCGTTTATCTTGGGACGAAAGTCCTTGGGCGGAAACCGGAAGATGGTTCGTTCCGGCGGCAAATCGCACTTGACTGACGCCGCGAAATCGCAAAGACTGCGGGCCTCAGAGATTGCGGTACTGGCGGCTAACAAGCAGTCATGTCTGCACCAGATAAGGCCAGCGCTACGGCGCTGGCTTTTTTCTTGTCCGGCGTTGGTGATGTCGCATGGAAAAGGGCGACGGAGCATTCGCCCCGCCGCCCTTGACTGTTCATGCGTACAGGCGCGGAAACTTACGCTTCCGCCTGGTCGCCATAATTGGCCAGCTCGTCGCCCATGATGCGGGTGACGTGCAGGACGTTGGTTGATCCCGGCGTGCGGAAGGGGACGCCCGCCATCAGCACGACCTGGTTGCCCGCCTCGGCGATGCCGTGGCGCAGCGCCATGCGCTTGGACTTGGCGACCATCTCCTCGAACGACTCGACGTCGCGGGTATGGACCGCATGCGTTCCCCAGAGCAGGCCCAGGCGGCGCGCCGTTTCCAGCTGCGGAGTCAGGACCAGGATCGGCACCGAGGGCCGCTCGCGCGCGACGCGGCGCGCGGTCGAGCCGCTGGAGGTGAAGCAGATGATCGCCTTGGACGACACGGTGCGCGAGATGCCCGCCGCCGCCGCCGCCAGCGCGTCGGCGGTGGTCGGGTCGGGGGTCATCGCGGTGAAGTGGACGCGGTCGCCGTGACCGGGGTCGTTTTCCACCGACACGCCGATCGCGTTCATCATCGCGACCGATTCGACCGGCCAGGCGCCCGCCGCCGACTCGGCCGACAGCATGATCGCATCGGCGCCGTCATAGATGGCGGTCGCCACGTCCGACACCTCGGCGCGGGTGGGCGAGGGGCTCTGGATCATCGATTCGAGCATCTGCGTCGCCACGACGACCGGGCGGCCCATGCGGCGCGACACCTCGACGATGCGCTTCTGGAGCGGCGGGACGGCCTGGGGCGGCAGCTCGACGCCCAGGTCGCCGCGCGCGACCATCACGCCGTCGCACTGCTCGACAATCTCCTCCAGCCGGTCGATCGCCTGCGGCTTCTCGATCTTGGCGAGCAGCGCGGCACGCCCCTTGATCAGGCCGCGCGCCTCCATCAGATCCTCGGGCCGCTGGACGAAGGACAGCGCGATCCAGTCCACGCCCTGCTCGACCGCGAAGGCCAGGTCCGAACGGTCCTTCTCGGTCAGCGCGGCCATGGGCAGCACCACGTCGGGAACGTTCAGCCCCTTGTTGTTCGACAGCGCGCCGCCGACCTCGACCAGCGTCGTGATCTTCTGTTCGTCATGGAAGGCGACGCGCAGCACCAGCTTGCCGTCGTCGAGCAGCAGGCGCGCGCCCGGCTCGATCGCGGCGAAAATCTCCTTGTGGGGGAGTTCGACGCGGGTGGCGTCGCCCGGCGTCGGATCCCGGTCGAGCACGAAGGTGCTGCCGGTTTCCAGCATCACCTTGCCTTGCGCGAACTTGCCGACGCGCAGCTTGGGCCCCTGAAGATCGGCGAGGATCGTGGTCGGGCGACCGAACCGCTCCTCGAGCGCGCGGATCGCCTGGATCAGCGGAACCTTGGACTGCTGGTCGCCATGGCTCATATTGATTCGGAAGGCGTCGGCCCCTGCCTGAAACAGGGTGGCGATCATTTCGGGATCGCTGCTGGCCGGGCCAAGCGTGGCAAGAACGCGGACTTTTCGCGAACGCGGGGGGAGGGCCTGGGTCATCTTACATCCTGCTTCTTTTCTGGGTGCGTCCTAAAGCCTAATGCGGCGCGATCAACCTTGGAGAGACGAATATGGCCGATGCAGTGGATGCGTTGAATGCAATCGATGACAATGCGGCGGCGGCGGCCTTTCGGCGGCTGGTCCTGCATCTGCGCCACCGGACCGATGCGCAGAATGTCGACCTGATGGGGCTGGCGGGCTTTTGCCGCAACTGCCTGTCCGACTGGGTGGGCGAGGCCGCAGGGGTCGACAAGGCGACCGCGCGCGAAGCGATCTACGGCATGCCCTATGACCAGTGGAAGGCGCAGCATCAGGGCGAAGCGACGCCCGAGCAGCTGGCGCGCATGGCCGAAAGCGTGAAGAAGAACGCCTGACGAACATGCCCGCTTGAGCATGTCGCGTTAAGCGCCTAGACCCGCCGCCGATCCCGACATGGGGCCTGATCCGGCCGCGCCAGACCGACCTTCGCTTGATTGAGGGGGCAGGTACGGGCCGCGACATGGATTCGGTCATGCGGGCCTATCGGTATTCAGAGGGTTAAGACGATGGCGGACGATAATTACGACAGCAGCGGCAATGTGACGGCCGACGAGCTGCGCCTGCTGATCGAGCGGGCCGAGCGGCTGGAAGAAGAGAAGAAGGGCATTTCGGACGACATCAAGGACGTCTTCGCCGAAGCCAAGGCGCGCGGGTACGACCCCAAGGCGATCAAGAAGATCATGCAGATTCGCAAGAAGAAGCGTGAGGAATATCAGGAAGAGGAAGCGATCCTCGAAGTGTATATGAAGGCGCTGGGCATGATCTGATCCCGGTTTTCCGGTTTCAGGATGCGAAGGGCGGCGGGGCTTTGGGCTCCGTCGCCCTTTTTGTTTGTGGCAGGCGGCGGGGCGTGGCCTTCGACTTCGCTCAGGCTGAACGGAGGAGGTGCTTGATGGCAGTGGGGTGATCGGGCATGTCTTGTTTCATTATGCTGATCCTCCCTTTCGCGCTGCTTTCCGTTGCGATCGACAAGCCCTTCCCGGAACAGATGCCGGTTTTCATGGAAGCCTGTCTGGGGGAGGCCGTTGATGCGGGTTACGTCAGTGACACTGAAGAAAGCCACAAATACATCTGTGCCGGAAAGGCGGCGGACAAGCTATGGGCGTTCCTGGAGCGGTATAGGATCGAATCCTATGAGCAGGACACCCCAGAGGGCAAATGGCTGGGGCGTGAATTTCCTCTGGGGGGCTGTTTCAATCGCGTTCGGATGCCGGATGGCGGGCCATTGGTGCCAGGACTGTCGTGCACAATCTGGGTGCCACGACTGAAGGACAACGCTTCGGCTCCCAAGCCCTAATCTTCGCGACAATATGAAGGATTGCCCTTCCCCAACTTCCGTTCAGCCTGAGCGAAGTCGAAGGCCAAGGGCAAACCCTCACCCCATCTCCGCCGCCTGGGTCGTCCAGCCCAGCCGCGGGATCGTGATCGACCGCTTCCCCGTCAGATCGGTGCGGCACACGAACAGGTCGCGACTCTCGATATAGGCGATCAGCCGCTTCACCCGGCCTAGCGAGCTGGTGCCATAGGTCTCGGCGATCTTGGTATCCGGCGGGCAGGGCAGGCCCTCCCGCGCCGCGCGTGCGACGAGCAGGAACGCGCCCAGCATGTCGTCGGGCAGCATCCCGGCCAGCGCCAGCGCCTCCTGCCAGTCGGGATCGTTCACATCGAAAATCCCCGCCCGCGCGCAGGACAGCCGCCGGGCAAAGCCGTTCAGGTCGAGCGGCGGCCGCGCGAGCCCCGCCATCCGGCAGCGCACCTGGAAATCCTGGAACAGGACCGAGGCGGGGCGGAAGGTCGATTCGGGGTCCTCGACGATCGCGCGCAGCACCTGTTCGTAGATCGCCTCGACTTCGCCCTCGTCCATTTCCGGCGCGGGCGGCGCGGCGGTGGTGGGCAAGGGCGGGCGCCCGAGATCGGCCATCAGTTCCTCGGCGGGCACCCGGCGCGGGCGCGGGTCGAAGGTCATGGGTAGGGTCGGCGCTTCCTCGACCGGCGCGAAGAGCAGTTCCTGCAAATCGGGCGGCGGCGCGTCGGGCAGGGGGGTCAGCTTGGGGCTGCCCGACCGCGCCGAGGTCTCGACCGCGCCGATCTTCACCGTGATCGGCCGCCGCGAGACGGCGGGCCCCAGCGCCAGGAAGGTGCCGCGCGCCAGATCGCGGATCGAGTCGGCCTGGCGCCGCTCCATGCCCAGCAGGTCGGCGGCGCGGGCCATGTCGATGTCGAGGAAGGTGCGGCCCATCAGGAAGTTGGACGCCTCGGCCGCGACGTTCTTGGCCAGCTTGGCGAGTCGCTGGGTCGCGATCACCCCCGCGAGGCCACGCTTGCGCCCACGACACATCAAATTGGTCATGGCGGACAGCGAGGCGCGGCGGACCTCCTCCGACACTTCGCCGCCGGTGGTGGGGGCGAAGAGCTGCGCCTCGTCGACCACGACCAGCGCGGGATACCAATGCTCGCGCGGCGCATCGAACAGCGCGTTCAGGAACGTCGCGGCGCAGCGCATCTGTCCCTCGATCTCGAGTCCCTCGAGACTCAGCACCACCGAGGCGCGGTGTTCGCGAATCCGCGCGCCGAACCGCCCGACCTCGCGCTCGGCATAGTCGCCCGCCTCGATCACGACATGGCCATAAGCCTTGGAAAGCGTGACGAAATCGCCCTCCGGGTCGATCACCACCTGTTGCACCTGGCCCGCCGATTTCTCGAGCAGGCGGCGCAGCAGATGCGACTTTCCCGATCCCGAATTGCCCTGCACCAGCAGGCGGGTCGCCAGCAGTTCCTCAAGATCGATCGGCACCGACGAGCCACGCTCATCGGTTCCCATATCCACGCGTACCGTCATGACTCTGGCGTTTGGCCGATCAACGCCCCAAGGAGCAAGGCATTTGATTCCCCGAGGGAGCGACCGAACATGGCCCTGTCGACCGCCGCCGAAATCGCCCGCCGTACGCTGGGCAAGCCCGCGCACGAACTGGACGAGGAAGAACGCCAGGTCATCGCCGACATCGAGTCGGGCCAGCTGAGCACCCGCGACGCCGCCGATGTCGCGGACGAAAGCTCGACCTGGGGCGAGAAACTGGCCGACCGGGTGGCGGCGGTCGGTGGCAGCTGGGGCTTCATCATCACCTTTTCGGTGATCCTGCTGGGGTGGATGTTGCTGAACTCGGACGTGCTCGGCCATTTCGGGCTGGTCTTCGATCCCTATCCGTACATCTTCCTCAACCTGATGCTCTCGACGCTGGCGGCGATCCAGGCGCCGGTCATCATGATGAGCCAGAACCGGCAATCGGCCAAGGATCGGCTGGCCGCCAGTCTCGACTATCGCACCAATTTGCGCGCCGAGATCGACATATTACGACTGCATCACAAGCTGGACAGCGCGGTCGTCGAACGACTCGACTCGCTGGAGGCGAAGATCGACGGGTTGGCAAAAGCCCTTGCGCGGTCGTAGAGAGCGCGATCATTTTACGAGGCACCGATGGCAGGCCACAGCAAATTCAAGAACATCATGCACCGCAAGGGCGCGCAGGATAAGAAGCGCTCGGCGGCATTTTCCAAGCTTTCCCGCGAAATCACCGTCGCGGCCAAGATGGGCACGCCCGACCCGGACATGAATCCGCGTCTGCGCGCCGCCGTCAACGCGGCCAAGGCGGCCTCGATGCCCAAGGACAATATCGCCCGCGCCATCGACAAGGCCTCGCGCGGCGACGGGGAGAATTACGAGGAAATCCGCTATGAGGGCTTCGGCCCCGGCGGCGTCAGCCTGATCATCGAGGCGCTGACCGACAATCGCAACCGCACCGCGACCAATGTGCGCACCGCGGTGTCGAAGAATGGCGGCAATCTGGGCACCGCCGGCTCGGTCAGCCACGGCTTCGACCGGATGGGCCTGATCAACTATCCCGCCAGCGCGGGCGACGCCGAAAAGGTGTTCGAGGCGGCGCTGGAAGCCGGGGCCGAGGACGTGACCTCCACCGAGGACGGCCACGAGATCTGGACGGCGCAGGCCGATCTGCATGAAGTCGCCAAGGCGCTGGAGCCCGTGCTGGGCGAGGCGGAAGGCGCCAAGCTCGCCTGGCGTCCGCAGACCATGGTCGCGGTCGACGAAGCGGCGGCGGCTACTTTGTTCAAGCTGATCGACACGTTGGATGACGACGACGACGTCCAGACCGTCTGGGGCAATTACGAAGTCTCCGACGAAGTGATGGAAAAGCTCGGCTAACCCCTATTCCTCCCCAAGCTCGGCTTGGGGAGGGGGACCGCGCGGCATGGCCGCGTGGTGGAGGGGCAAGCCACGCGCAAGATAACCCCTCCCGAAAGCCCGTCATGACCCTACCCCCCGCCATCATCCTCGGCCTCGACCCCGGTCTCGGCACCACCGGCTGGGGGGTGATCGCGGCGGAGGGCAACCGCCTGCGCCATGTCGCCAACGGCCAGATCAAGACCGAGCCGTCGATGCCGCTGCCGCGCCGCCTCGCGAACCTGCACGCCGCGCTCTACGACGTGATCCGCCAGCAGCAGCCCGACGGCGCGGCGGTGGAAGAGGTGCTGGGCAACAGCAACGCGCAATCCACGCTGAAACTGGGCCAAGCGCGCGGCATCGTCCTGTTGTCGGCGGCGCAGGCCGGGCTGATCGTCGGCGAATATCACCCGAGCATCGTCAAGAAGGCGACGGTCGGCACCGGCGGCGCGGACAAGAAACAGGTGCAGGCGATGGTCGGCCACCTGCTCCCCGGCGTGAAGCTGGCGGGGCCGGACGCGGCGGACGCGCTCGCGGTGGCGATCACCCATGCCCACCATTTGGCCAGCGCGCGGGCGATGCAGCGGCGGACTTCTGCTTTTTAAGGGGTGTGGGTTCGCGCGAAGCCGCGATGACGCGAAGAAGAGAAGGATTTGTTCGCGCGGAGGCGCAGAGGACGCAGAGATGGTTGGTATGCCGCGCCAGCGGCCCTCCTTATCTCTACGGTTGATGGTATAGCCTGGGCTTCGCCCAACAGGACGCCGTCTCTGCGCCCTCCGCGCCTCTGCGCGCACAAACCTTCTTCGCGCCATCGCGGCTTCGCGTGAACCCGTTCCACCAGCAACATCGGCGAGGGGCGTGACGAAACCCCCGTTTTGTTCTAATCCGTCGCCATGATCGCGCATCTCAAGGGACGTTTGGACTCCACCGGCATCGACCATGCGGTGATCGATGTCGGGGGGGTCGGCTATCTGGTCGGCGCCTCGGCGCGCACGCTATCCTCGATCGGCCCGGTGGGCGAGGCGGCGATGCTGCATACCGAGATGCTGGTATCGGAGGATTCGATCCGCCTCGTCGGTTTCGCCAGCGCGGACGAGCGGGACTGGTTCCGGTTGCTGACCGGGGTGCAGGGCGTGGGGTCGCGGGTGGCGCTGGCCATCCTGTCGGCGCTGGAGCCCGCCGACCTGATGCGCGCGATCGCCAGCGGCGACAAGGCGATGGTCGCGCGCGCCAATGGCGTCGGGCCGAAGCTGGCGCAGCGGATCGTGATGGAGTTGAAGGACAAGGTCGGCGGCATCGTCCTGGCGCCCGGATCGGGCGGCGGTGCGGCGACGCCGGTCGGGGCGGGCGCGGATGCGGTGTCGGCGCTGCTCAACCTGGGCTTCCGTCCCGCCGAGGCGAGCGCGGCGGTGGCTTCGGCCGAGGAGGAACTGGGGGCGGGCGCGACCCTCGATGCGCTGGTGCGGCTGGCGCTGCGCAAGGCGGCCAAATAGGGGTTCAACCCAGCAACCCCGGCGGCTCGCGTCCCGCGAAATGCGCCTCCAGATTGGCGACCACCATCGCCGCCATCTCGGCCCGCGCCTCGCGTGTGGCGCTGCCCTGATGCGGGGCGAGCACGACATGGTTCATCCGGCGCAGCGCATAGGGCACGTCGGGTTCCTCGGCGAACACGTCCAGCCCCGCACCCGCGATCCGGTGCGCCTCCAGCGCGGCGATCAGCGCCTCCTCGTCGATCAGGCTGCCGCGCGCGATATTGACGATCACCCCCTCCGGCCCCAGCCGGTCGAGCATCGCCGCATCGACCAGATGGTGCGTGTCCGCCCCGCCCGGCGCGGCGAGGATCAGCACGTCGCTCTCCGCCGCCAGCGTCGCCGGGTCGGGAACGAAGCGCCATGGCACGGGCTTGGCCGAGCGGGCGGTGTAGAGGATCTCGCTGGCGAAGGGCTCGGCGCGCCGGGCGATCGCCTGGCCGATCCGGCCCAGCCCGAAGATGCCGATCCGCCGCCCGCTCGCGCGTCGGCCCAGCGGCACCGTCCAGTTGCCCATCCGCATCGCACGGTCGTTGGCGGCGACCCGCCGCTCGACCGCCAGCCACAGCGCGATCGCCTGGTCGGCGACATCCTCGGTCAGCGCATCGGGGGTGATCGCGATGCAGATGCCGCGCGCGGCCACCGCCTCGCGGTCGATCCGGTCATGGCCGACGCCGTGCACCGCGATGATCTCCAGCGCGGGCAGCCGGTCGAGCAGCGCTTGGTCGACCGTCATCATCCCGCCGCCGACGATCGCGCGGGTCGAGGGCGGGGCGTCGTCGCGGTGAAGCTGGAAGCGCTCGGCAAGCGCCAGTTCCAGCGCGGGCGGAATGGACGTGGCCAGGAAGAGGTCGTGCGGCATGCCCGCCAGTCTAGCGCGATTTGCGGCGAAAGTCCGCCACATGAGGCAAGCGCAACGGGCCGGGCCGCACAGCCGGTGACGCCATGGCTGTCCCTGTCGGCCACAGGCTGCTATGTTCGTGCAATGTTCGCCGTTTCTGCCTTTCTTCCGCTGCTCGACAGCCACGCCGTCCAGCCGCTAGGGCGCGTGTCGTGACCGACCAAGACCGTCTTCTGTCCGCCAGCCGCCGTCCCGAGGATGTCGACGCCGCGCTCCGCCCCAAGAGCCTGGACGAGTTTGTCGGCCAGCAGGCCGCACGCGACAATCTGCGCGTCTTCATCCAGGCGGCGAAGGGGCGCGGCGACGCGCTGGACCATGTGCTGTTCTTCGGCCCGCCGGGGCTGGGCAAGACGACGCTGGCGCAGATCATCGCGCGCGAGATGGGGGTGGGGTTCCGCGCGACCTCGGGCCCGGTCATCGCCAAGTCGGGCGATCTCGCCGCGCTGCTCACCAATCTCGAGGATGGCGACGTCCTGTTCATCGACGAGATCCACCGCCTGCAACCCGCGGTCGAGGAAGTCCTCTACCCCGCGATGGAGGACCGCGTCCTCGACCTGATGATCGGCGAGGGGCCGTCGGCGCGCTCGGTACGGATCGACCTGCCGCGCTTCACGCTGGTCGGGGCGACGACGCGCCAGGGGCTGCTGACCACCCCCTTGCGCGATCGATTCGGCATTCCGGTGCGCCTGCAATTCTATACGGTCGCCGAGCTGACCCGCGTCGTGACCCGCGCCGCGCGGCTGCTCGACCTGCCCATCGCCGAGGACGGCGCGGTCGAGGTCGCGCGCCGGTCGCGCGGGACGCCGCGTATCGCGGGGCGGCTGCTGCGCCGGGTGCGCGACTTCGCGACAGTGGCGGGGCATGAGATCGTCCATGCCGCCGCCGCCGACCAGGCGCTCAACCGGCTGGAGGTCGACTCGCTGGGGCTGGATGCGATGGACCGGCGCTATCTGACGATGATCGCCGATGTCTATCGCGGCGGCCCGGTGGGGGTGGAAACGCTCGCCGCCGGACTGTCCGAGCCGCGCGACACGATCGAGGAGGTGATCGAGCCCTATCTGATCCAGCTCGGCCTGCTGGCGCGGACGGCGCGGGGGCGTATCCTGAATGCGGGCGGGTGGAAGCATCTGGGGCTGAACCCGCCGGTGGGGGCGCAGGACGGGTTGTTCGACGCCTGAGGGGCGGGCGGGGCCTTTCGAAAAGGACCCCCGCCGGTCGGGCGACCGGCAGGGGCCAGGCAGGGTATAACTCGGCTCGGCCCTCGGTCGGCTGGACCGGGCGGGAGTGTCGTCGCCATCCTGCATGATCGGCAGGCCATCCGGAGAAGCCGGGCCGCCGCCATCCAACGAAGCCTTGCCGCATCGGTTTCGTTGATCCCGTCGAACAGATGGAAAACGCGTCGCATAGTATTATGCGGTTAATACACTTGAACCGCGCGGCCATCCCCTCCACACTAGGCGGCAAGGTATTTGGAGACGCGTAATGGCCACGACCGCCGAGACTGTGACCGGGGAAAAGGGGCTGACCCTGACGCCACCCGATCCCGTGCCGACGGTGGCGCCGTCCCAGGCCGCGGGGCTGGTCCCGGTCGATGAGAAGACCCGCAGCCAGCTGGAGCAGAAGGTCGACGGCTTCGTCGCCGAGTTGATCGCGCAGGACGTCAACAGCCCCGAATTCGGCCGCCGCGTCGATGCGATCACCGCCATGGGGCAGAAGGAAATCCGCGAGGCCGCCAGCCAGTCCAACCGCTTCCTCGACCGCCCGGTCAAGGCGATGGACGGCGAGACCGGCGTGGGCAAGGACCTGACCGAGTTGCGCCGCGTGGTCGAAAGCCTCGATCCCGGTCGCCAGGGCAATCTCTCGGCTCCGCGCAAGCTGCTCGGCATCCTGCCCTTCGGCAACAAGATGCGCGACTATTTCGACGGCTATCGCTCGTCGCAGACGCATATCGCCGCGATCCTGAAGAGCCTGTCCTCGGGCCGCGACGAACTGCTGATGGACAATGCCGCGATCGATACCGAGCGGGCGAACCTGTGGTCGGCGATGGGGCGGCTGGAGCAGATGATCCATCTGTCCAAGACGATGGACGCCAAGCTGGAGGATACGGCCAACGAGCTGGATCACACCGATCCCGCCAAGGCCAAGGCGATCCGCGAGACCGCCTTGTTCTACACGCGCCAGCGGACCCAGGACCTGCTGACCCAGATGGCGGTCACGGTGCAGGGCTATCTGGCGCTCGATCTGGTCAAGAAGAACAATGTCGAGCTGGTGAAGGGCGTCGACCGCGCCTCGACCACCACCGTCTCGGCTTTGCGCACCGCGGTCACCGTGGCGCAGGCGCTGGCCAACCAGAAGCTGGTGCTCGACCAGATCACCGCGCTCAACTCGACCACCGCCAATATCATCGATTCGACCGGCAAGCTGCTGCGCAGCCAGACCGCGCAGATTCATGAGCAGGCGGCGGCCTCGACCATCCCGCTGGAAACGCTGCAACGCGCCTTCCAGAATATCTACGACACGATGGACGCGATCGACAGCTTCAAGTTGAAGGCGCTCGATTCGATGAAGACCACCGTGACGACGCTGGGCAACGAGGTCGAGAAGTCGAAGGGCTATATCGCGCGGGCCGAGGGGGCGCAGAACCCGCAACTGACCGGCGGCGCATCGTCGTCGCTCAAGCTGGAGGCGCTGTAAGGTCGTGACCACACCCCGCTCGAACGAGGTCGATGCCCAGATCGAGCGTGCGCGCGAAGTGATGGCGCGCATCTCGCAGGATTATCGCGGGTCCGCGCAGCAGACCGTCAAGCGGGTGCGCCGCCGCGCGCGCTCGGCCCTGCAACGCGTGATCCTGATCGCGGTCGCCAATGCCGTCATCCTGATCGCGGCGATGGTGACCGGGCTGATCCTGCCCGGCGGGATCGGCATTTTCGGGGCGCTGGCGGCGATGATGCTGATGATCGCGGTGACGCTGGCGATCGCCCTGGCTCCGGCCGCGCGCGCGCCCAGCCCGGCCAGGCTGGCGCAGGTCGATATCAAGGCGCTGCCCGCCCAGACCGAACGCTGGCTGGAGGCGCAGCGCCCCTTGCTGCCCGCGCCCGCTGTGCAACTGGTCGACCGGATCGGCCAGCGGCTCGACACGCTGTCGCCGCAGCTCACCGGGGTCGACAACGACACCACCGAGGCGATGGAGGTCCGCCGCCTGATCGGCGAGCAGCTGCCCGCCTTTCTGCGCGATTATGAGCGCGTGCCCGAGCCGCTCCGCCGGGTCGAGCGCAACGGGCGGACGCCGGATGCGCAGCTGGTCGACGGATTGAAGCTGATCGAACAGGAGATTGGCGACATGACCCAGCGTCTGGCCCAGGCCGATCTCGACAGCCTGTCGACGCGCGGACGCTTCCTGGAAATGAAGTATCGCGAGGAAAGGGCGGAATGAGCATGCGCGCGGCGGTGGTGGTGTTGATGATGCTCTCCACCGCCGCGATGGCACAGGATGGCGCGACGCAGGCGGATCTGGAGGCGGCGAACGCGGCGTCGCAGCTGCTGGGGAAAGGACGCTATCTCGATGCCGCCGAGCGGCTTCGGCCGCTGGCTTTCGATTCGGCCGGCAAGGCGAAGCCGGGTTTCGTCCACGGCCAGTGGCTGGAAATGCGGACGCTGATGACGGCCGAACCCGTTGAGGCCGAGCCCGCACCAGCCGAGGACGCCGAGGCTCGGGCGATAGCGGAGCGGGTCGCCGCCGCGACCCCGCGCGACGCCCTCGCCGAGATCGTCGCGCGGGCGGCCCGGACGCGCGTGGTCATCCTCAACGAGAATCACGGCGTTCCCCGGCATCGGGCCTTTGCGCTAGAGGTGGCGCGGGCGCTTCGGCCGCTGGGCTATTCGGTGCTGGCGGCGGAGACCTTCGTCAGCGACGGAACGCAGGCCGCCATGACCCGCCTGGCGAAAAGCGGTTATCCGACGCTCAGCGGTACGGGCTATTATACACGCGACCCCGTGTTCGCCGATTTCGTCCGCCAGTCGCTGTCGCTCGGCTATCGCCCGCTGGCCTATGAGATCACCCAGGCGGAGCGGGGCGGTGGAACGAGCCGCGCCGAGAGCATCGCGCGGCGGGAAGAGGCACAGGCCAATCACCTGGCGCAGGCGCTGGCGGCCGATCCCAGGGCCAAATTCTTCGTCTATGTCGGTTTCAGCCATGTCACGGAGCGGCCGATCCAAGGCTGGGACGAAGGGACGTATAGCTGGATGGCGACCCGGTTGAAGGCGAAGACCGGCATCGATCCGCTGACCGTCGATCAGGTGACCCTGGGGCCGCAAATGGGGCGTGACACCGGGCTTGCCCGCCAGGCCCTGGCGGCGAAGGGTTATGATCGATCGACGATCCTGTTCGACAACGACCATCCCGTCACCGTCGGCCGATATGCCGGTGCGGTCGACCTGCAGGTCTATCATCCCGCCGCCCGGATGGTGAAGGGGCGCCCCGACTGGCTGGCGGCGATGAACCGGCGGCCTTTGGCGATCCCGCCGGGCTTCGTGCCGCAAAGGGGCGAGCGGCTGGTTCAGGCGTTCATCGCGGGTGAGAGCGACGATGCGATTCCGGTCGATCAGGTGCTGGTGCGGGCGGGCGAGGATGTGCCGTCCCTGCTGGTGCCCGGCGACAGGCCATTGCGGCTGGTGATGCAGGACCCAGCTCCGGCAAGGCCGTGACACGGACGCCGCCGTCCCGTCTGCCCCAGAAATGAAAAGAGGCTGCCGGGACGTCATCACGACGGCCCCGGCAACCCCTAAACATGGTCAGCGGCCGGAGAGCTCCAGCCCGGGAGACCATGCGGGCCTCATGACATCGGACACGGCCGTTGATTGGGGGAGAATACCCCCCGGACCGCATCCATCGATGTCAGAGACCGGCCCCCCGAACGAACTGAACCGACCCCCTTGCTGAACCATGAGACATCGGATCACCTCCTTTCGCTAGTGGATAGCCAACGCGCCCTTTCAAAGTGCGCAACCGCAATGTGCGTAGTCGAAAGTCGATAAACAAGACTTGTAATGCAACGATGTTTGGCCGAGCATCTTGCGCCCGCCAAACGGCCGGGACTCAGCCCCGACAATCCTCGATCACGCGTCCGATCTCGGCATAGGCGGGGATGACGAGCGGCACCTGGCCTGCCTGCTCCATCGTGAACCGCCCCCGGCTGAACGCCATGGCGTCGAGCAGCGGGTCGGCGGCGGGGAGCAGGATTTCCGCCCCCGTCGCGACGGCGCGCGCGGTCAATATCTTGGTCGTGCTGGAGGTGCGGACGGTGATGCTCCCGGCGACCGAGGCGGGGCGATCCAGCCTGATCTGGCGGGTGCGCGGATCGCAGGTCAGCGCCAGCCGCGTGACCCCCGCCGTACCGAACACCGCGGTCGACCCTTGCGCGGTGCGCCGATAGCGCCAGTCGCCGGGCGTCAGCGGCCAATCGCGCCAGTCGGAGCCCAGCACGGGGCGCGGGGCGGGCGGCTGCGGAGCCGGGCGGGGCGTGTGACGGACCGGCGGAGCGGCCTCGGGGCGGGTGGCGGGGATACAGCCCGACAGGGCGGCCGCCGCGACCATCGTCGTGGCGAGGGGAGCAAGGGACAAGCGACGCATCGCCCCCAGCCTATGGTCGAGCATCAACTATCGCTCAACCCCGTGCTGCGGCAGGCCGTGCCGTTGCGGCGGGCACCGGAACCCGGCCTCGCCCTGGCGGGTTTGAAGGGCGATAAACGGAGGTTAAGAATGGCCGATCACGATACGCCGACCCTGATCCTGGTCCAGTCCAATGTCGCGGGGACGCTGAAGCTGGAGAGCCGCGACGGCGACACGATCGGCAGCGTCTATTCCTTCATGGTCCACAAGCGATCGGGCCGCGCGACGCATGCGGTGCTGGCACTGGGCGGGTTCCTGGGCATAGGCAAGAGCTTCTACCCGGTGCCGTTCAGCCTGTTGCAGTTCGATCCGGTGAACGACCAATATGTCATCACCGTCGACCGCCGCCTGCTGGAAGGCGGCCCAAGCTGGGCCAACAACGCACCGATCTTCGACCAGGCCTATGCCGACCGGGTGGCGGGCTATTATGGCGTGACGACGGAGAATCTCGACCTGGGGTGAGGGGGCGGAGGAGCGGTTTGCGGGGGTTCCCGCAGGCGTTCGCCTTTTCCGAATGCCCGCGTGATGGCCATCGATACGCCCCGACGCCTTTCGCCCCGCGTGACCCGATAGCCCCTCTCCCGGCAGGGGGAGGGGTTGGGGAGGGGCATAGGCCAAACAGGTCCAGCTTGGGCGAGGGGGCGAGCGAGCCCAGGGGCTCGCGCGCTCGCCGAGCGAGCGCCCACCCCTCACCCAGCTCCGACTAAGCCTTTGCTCTCGCAAAGGCCAAGTCTGCGCAACCCTCTCCCCTCTGCGAGGGGCGAGGGAGAGAAGGCATTACTGAGTATCGATCGGCCCTGACGCGGCCTGGGGTCCCTGCGGTAACCGCGTTGGGGTCACGAACAGTCCTGACCTTGAGCCCTTGCGGCGCGGGCCCTCCCCCATCCCCTCCCGCTTGCGGGAGGGGCGGGTTTGAGGAAGCGGGATGCGTGCCTCATGGGGCGATTGCCCCTTCGATCAGTTCGCCTTGCGCCCGCTCGCGAATTTCTTGCTCTTACCGAACCGCGTCTTGCGGGTTCCCGGCTTGCCCTCGTTGGAGCGGCCCATGATCGGGGCCTTCTTCTCATGGACGGGCAGGCCCAGTTCCTCATTCTCCAGCTGCCGGATCTCGTCGCGCAACCGGCCCGCTTCCTCGAATTCGAGGTCGGCGGCGGCCTTGCGCATCTTCTTTTCGAGTTCCTCGATATAGGCGCGCAGATTGTGGCCGACCATGTGCGGACGGTCCTCATCGATCGGCACCGTCACCTGATCGCCGCTGGCGACATGCGCGATGATGTCGCCGATCTGGCGGCGGATCGTCTGCGGCGTGATGCCATGTTCGGCATTATAGGCCATCTGCTTCTCGCGACGCCGTGACGTCTCGGACATGGCGCGTTCCATCGACCCGGTGATCCGGTCGGCGTACAGGATCACGCGGCCATCGACGTTGCGCGCCGCGCGCCCGATCGTCTGGATCAGCGAGGTTTCGGAGCGCAGGAAGCCTTCCTTGTCCGCGTCGAGGATCGCGACCAGCCCGCACTCGGGAATATCCAACCCCTCGCGCAGCAGGTTGATGCCGATCAGCACGTCGTACACGCCCAGCCGCAGGTCGCGGATCAGCTCGATACGCTCCAGCGTCTCGACATCGGAGTGCATGTAGCGGACCTTGATCCCCGCTTCGTGCATATATTCGGTCAGGTCCTCGGCCATCCGCTTGGTCAGCGTGGTGACGAGGGTGCGATAGCCGAGTTCGGTCGTCTTGCGCGCCTCGATGATCAGGTCCTGGACCTGTTCCTCGACCGGCTTGATCTCGACCGGCGGGTCGATCAGCCCGGTGGGGCGGATGACCTGTTCGACGAAGACGCCGCCTGTCTGCTCCATCTCCCAGTTGCCGGGCGTGGCCGAGACGCTGACCGTCTGCGGGCGCATCGCGTCCCATTCGTTGAAGCGCAGCGGCCGGTTGTCGATCGCGGAGGGCAGGCGGAAGCCATACTCCGCCAGCGTGATCTTGCGCCGATGGTCGCCACGCGACATGCCGTTGATCTGGCCGATCGTGACATGGCTCTCGTCGACGAACAGCACGGCGTTTTCGGGCAGATATTCGAACAGGGTGGGCGGCGGCTCGCCGGGCAGGCGGCCGGTCAGGAAGCGGCTGTAATTCTCGATGCCGTTGCAGCTGCCGGTGGCGGCGATCATCTCCAGGTCGAAATTGGTGCGCTGCTCCAGCCGCTGGCGTTCCAGCAGCTTGCCCTCGATCTCCAGCTCCTTCAGCCGCTCGGCCAGCTCGAACTTGATCGCCTCGACCGCCTGCTTCATCGTCGGGCCGGGCGTCACATAGTGGCTGTTGGCGTAGATTCGCACCGAGTTGAGGCTCGCGACCTTCTTGCCGGTCAGCGGGTCGAACTCCACGATCTCCTCGATCTCGTCGCCGAAGAAGGACACGCGCCAGGCCGAATCCTCATAGTGCGACGGGAAGATTTCGAGATTGTCGCCCTTCACCCGGAAATTGCCGCGCATGAAAGCGGCATCGTTGCGCTTGTATTGGAGCGCGACCAGCTTGCGGATGATCTCGCGCTGGTCGACGCTCTGGCCTTTCTTCAGGTCGAAGATCATCGCCGAATAGGTCTCGACCGAGCCGATACCGTAGAGGCACGACACCGAGGCGACGATGATGACGTCGTCCCGCTCCAGCAGCGCGCGCGTGGCCGAGTGGCGCATCCGGTCGATCGACTCGTTGATCGAGCTTTCCTTCTCGATGTACGTGTCCGACCGGGGCACATAGGCTTCGGGCTGGTAATAGTCGTAATAGCTGACGAAATATTCGACCGCGTTGTTGGGGAAGAAGTTCTTGAACTCCCCATAGAGCTGCGCCGCCAGGATCTTGTTGGGCGCCAGGATCAGCGCGGGGCGCTGCAACTCCTCGATCACCTTCGCCATGGTGAAGGTCTTGCCCGATCCGGTGACGCCCAGCAGCACCTGGTCCTTGTCGCCAGCGCGCGCCGCCGCGGTCAGTTCCCGGATCGCGGCGGGCTGGTCGCCGTTCGGCGTATAGTCCGTCACCAGCTCGAAGCGCTTGCCGCCTT
The DNA here is from genome assembly GCF_030818415.1 of Sphingomonas sp. SORGH_AS_0950. NCBI lineage: Bacteria > Pseudomonadati > Pseudomonadota > Alphaproteobacteria > Sphingomonadales > Sphingomonadaceae > Sphingomonas > Sphingomonas sp. SORGH_AS_0950. The sequence continues at coordinate 1,809,068 of NZ_JAUTAE010000001.1, read as the reverse complement.
CGGCCTTTTCGGGGCGCGACGGGCGGTGGGGAATGAAGCTGACCCCGGTTTCGGGCTCGTCGAGGGTGGTGCGGATCTGGATCGCCATGGGTGCGAATATGGGTATCTGTTCCCGTTTCGTCACCCGTCGATCTGGGTTAGCATCGGGCAAAATCGTGAAAAAGGGGAATCCATGCACCACGTCATCGCCGCCGCGCTTCTGCTGACCGCCGCGCCCGCGCTTGCCGAGCCCGATTATGCCGCCGCGGTGAAGGCGGATTACGACCGCGACCTGGGCAAGCTCTGGGACTGGTTCCACCGCAACCCCGAACTGTCCTTTCGCGAGGTGAAGACCGGCGCGCGCATGGCCGCCGAGCTGCGCGCGGTGCCGGGCATGGTCGTGACCGAGAAGGTCGGCGGGACCGGCGTGGTCGGCGTGTTGAAGAACGGCGCGGGGCCGGTCGTGCTGCTGCGCGCCGACATGGACGGGCTGCCGGTCGAGGAGAAATCGGGGCTCGCCAATGCCTCGACCGTGCGACAGGTGGGCGTGGACGGAGTGGAGGCGCCGGTGATGCACGCCTGCGGCCATGACACGCACATCACCGCGATGGTGGCGACCGCGCGGCGGCTGGCGGCGTTGAAGGACCGCTGGCGGGGCACGGTGGTCTTCATCGTCCAGCCCGCCGAGGAACGCGTCGGCGGGGCCAAGGCGATGGTGGCGGACGGTCTCTATAGCCGCTTCCCCAAGCCCGATTACGCGGTCGCCTTCCATGTCGATGCCGAGCGCGCGGCGGGCACCGTGTCGGCGTCGGAGGGGATCCAGTACAGCTCGTCCGATTCGGTCGACATCACGGTGCCGGGCATCGGCGCGCACGGGGCGAGCCCGCATATGGGCAAGGATCCGGTCTATATGGCCTCGCAACTGGTCGTGGCGCTCCAGGGGCTGATCAGCCGCGAGCAGCAGCCGCTCAAGCCCGGGGTCATCACGGTGGGCTCCTTCCATGCCGGGCTCAAGCACAACATCATCTCCGACCAGGCGAAGCTCCAGGTGACGGTGCGCGCCAATGACGAGGCGGAGCGGGCGCGGCTGCTGGCGGGTATCAAGCGGGTCGCGCGCGGGGTGGGCGTGATGAACGGGATGCCCGAGGACAAGATGCCGGTGGTGACCGTGACCGAGGGGACGCCGACGACGATCAACGACGCGGCGCTCGCCAAAAGGCTGAACGCGGTGATGGCGGCGACCTTCGGAGCGGATCATGTCACGCCGTTCGAGCAGAAGGGGATGGGGGCGGAGGACTTCGCCTATCTGGTCCAGCCGGACAGCGGGGTGCGCGGCTATTATCTGTCGGTCGGCGGCACGCCTGCCGAGGCGCTGGCGGCGGCGAAGGCGGGCGGGCCGGCGATCGCGTCGCACCATTCGCCCCAGTTCAGGATCGCGCCCGAGCCCTCGATCGTGACCGGCGCGGTGGCGACGACGGCGGCGATCCTCGATCTGCTGAAGCCGGGGGCGATGGCGTCGCTTTGACCCGTCGGCATGGAACGGGGCGGTCGTCGCGCGGCCGCCGGCCCGTATCGCGACGCTGCGGATCGATCAGCGACGGCGGCGTGCGATGCGGGCCTGCCACAGCATCAGGAGCGGGACGACGCCCAGTTCCATCGCCAGCCCCAGACGATGGCCGGTCGAGGGCGCGCCGACCATCGCCCAGGACAGTCCCCGCGCCATGCCGCCCGCGATCACCAGCGCGCCCAGCAGGCGGAAGCGTGCGCCCTTGCGCTCGATCGCGGGGACGCAGGTGACGAAGGCGAGCCCCAGGCCCAGGAAGATGCCCGAGACATAGCGGAACTGGCTGTCGAGATCGGTCGGGATCGACGGCGCATGGCCCAGCCAGCCGGGGCCCCTGACGACGCTGATCCCCCCGATCGACAGCGGCACCAGACAGGCGATCGCGACCACCGCCTGCAGCGCGCGACGCTCGGCGATCAATCCAGTATCTCCTTGCGGACATGGATCGCGCGCAGCGAGATGCGCACCTCGACCATGAAGGCGATCAGGCACAGCGTCAGCAGGCTGACCGACAGGATGAAGGCCAGCGCGATCCAGGTGCCGATATGGAATTTGCCGAGATTGGCGATGAACAGCACCGCGATCACGATGCAGGCCATGACCGCGCTCGACACCGCCAGGAACAGCGCGGCGTTGATGATCGACATGCGCCGGTCGAGCAGCCGCAACTCCCATTTGTGGCGCAGCAGGTCGGGGCCGTGATCGATCTTGTGGATCATCATCTCCAGCCCGCGCGCCCGGTCGATCACCCGCGCCAGCCGCCCCGCCAGCACGTTCAGCAACTGTCCGATGGCGGCGAGCAGGAAGACGGGGGCCAGCGACAGCTGGATGGTCTGGGCGATGGTGGCGACGGCGGGAAGGGTAGGCATGTCCGCGAAATGGTGGCGTGTCGTGCGCGGTCGGGCAAGGGGGAAGTGCTGCCCCGCCACGGGGCTGGCCGTCACCGAATTCGCGGAGGAACCTTTCGGGCGATCAGCCCTTGGCCAGCATCTTTTCGGCGCTGGTCTTCACGAACTCGCCGATCGGGCCCGCCATCATCGACAGCATCATCGGGATCGTGACGGTGCCGGTGATCGCACGGTCGGCGACCGCCATGTCGGCCTTCACCGTCTGTCCCATCGCGATGATGGTCAGCATCAGCCGGTCGTCGGCGATCCATTCCGAGGAAACCTGTCCGCCGCCGGGAATCTTGGATTCCAGCTTGGGCAGGCCCTGTTCGATCCGGCGGCGCGCCTCGGCATGGCCCAGTTCGTGGGGGATGTCGAAATTGACCGATGCCATGGCGCAAATCCTCTCGTCCGGTGAACGGGCGGAGTGACGGCCCTTTACGTCAACGTCAAGCAGCGAACGGCAAATTATTCGGCTTCGCAGGCTGATGCACGGTGAGGGGGAATGGAGCGGGTAACGGGAATCGAACCCGTGTATTCAGCTTGGAAGGCTGCTGCACTACCATTGTGCTATACCCGCTCGGATCCAGCGCCGCTATCGACCCTAGCCGATCGGCGGGGATGGTGGAAGGGACTGGATTCGAACCAGTGTACGCTCACGCGGGCAGATTTACAGTCTGCTGCCTTTAACCACTCGGCCACCCTTCCGGGGTGTCACTCCATCGGAGCGAGGCGCGCCAAATGCCGAAGCAAAGCACGGCTGTCAACGCCGTTTTGCGGGTTTTTTGGCCGGAATGTGCGATCACTCGCTTGCATCGCCCGGGACCGGGACATAGCCTCTGTCCCATATCAGTTACCTGGGGGTTTTCATTTCGATGCGCGTTTCCCTGCTCGCCGCCGTCGCGGCGGCCGCCCTGTTGCCCGTCACCGCCGCCTCCGCCCAGGATCGTGCCGCCGCCAACCGGATCATCGACGAGGGCATGAATCACAGCCAGGCGATGCAGACCGCCCAGCATCTGACCGACGTGATCGGCCCGCGCATGACCAACAGCCCCGCGATGCGCACCGCCGAAGCCTGGACCGCCGGGCAATTCGCCAAATGGGGACTGAAGAACGTCCATAAGGAAGGTTTCGTCTTCGGGCGCGGCTGGTCGATCGAGCGGGCGAGCGTGCGGATGGTCTCGCCCCGCCCGTTGCAGCTGACCGCGATCCCCATCGCCTGGACCCCCGCCACCAACGGCGCGGTGACAGCGCCGGTGATCGTCGCGCCGATGAAGCGTGAACGCGACTTCGACAAGTGGCGCGGCCAGTTGCGCGGCAAGATCGTGATGGTGTCGCTGCCCGGCACCGGCGACGAACCCGGCACCGCGCCCTTCCGCCGCCTGTCGGGCGAGGACATCGCCAAGCTCGACCTCTACGTCCAGCCCGAGCATGATCCCGAAAGCGCCGATCGCCGGATGAAGCGGCTCGACTTCGCGCAGAAGCTCGACGCCTTTCTGAAGGCCGAGGGCGCGGTCGCCTATGTCACGCAGAGCTATCGCGACGGCAAGCTGCTCCATGGCGAGGGCTATCTGTTCGGACGCGGCGAGACGCCCGCGGTGCCGGGGATCGAGCTGGCCGCCGAGGATTATCGCCGCCTCGCACGGCTCGCCAAGGTCGGCCCCGCGCCCACCATCGAGGTGCTGAGCGACGTGCGGTACGACGACAGCGACGAGAACGCCTATAACATCATCGCCGAAATCCCCGGCACCGATCCCAAGGCGGGCTATGTGATGGCGGGCGCGCATCTCGACAGCTGGGTCGCAGGCGACGGCGCGGCGGACAATGCGGCGGGCAGCGCGATGGTGATGGAGGCCGCGCGCATCCTGGCCGCCACGGGACAGCGGCCCCGGCGGACCATCCGCTTCGCGCTCTGGTCGGGCGAGGAGCAGGGGATTCTCGGTTCGATGGCCTATGTCGAGCAGCATCTGGCGACGCGCGGGCGGCCGGGCGATGCGCCGCAGACGGGCCTGAAGCGCTATTATGGCTGGACCAATCGCTGGCCGATCACGCCCAAGCCGGGTTACGGTGATCTGGCGGCCTATTTCAACATCGACAACGGCTCGGGCAAGCTGCGCGGGCTCTATGCCGAGAACAATCCGGCGGCGGTGCCGATGCTGAGGGAATGGCTGTCGCCCTATGCCTCGATGGGGGCGGGCAATGTCGTCCAGCGGACGACGGGAGGCACCGACCATGTCTTCATGCAGGCGGTCGGCGTACAGGGTTTCCAGTTCATCCAGGACCCGCTCGACTATGGCAGCCGTATCCATCACAGCTCGGCCGACACCTTCGATCATTTGAAGGGGGAGGACATGCGCCAGGCCTCGGTCGTGCTCGCGGGGGTCTTGCTCGCGGCGGCGAATGCGGACAAGGCGTTGCCGCGTCCGCCGGTGCCGACCGAACCGGCATCGACCAACCCCTTTGCATATACGGATACCGACGACTGATGGCACGCCGAGGACATCGCCCCAGCCAGGCTTCTTCCAACCGCCCGCGCTTCTGGGGGCGACATGCGGTGACGGCGGCGCTCGCCAACCCCAACCGCACCGTGCGCAAGATCTGGGGCACGCGCGAGGCGCTGGCCGCGCTCGACCTGCCGCCGGTGGTGCCGATCACCTATGCCGATGTGGCCGATCTGGGCCGCCTGGTCCCCGCCGACGCGCCGCACCAGGGCCTGGTGGCGGAGGTCGATCCGCTGGAAGATATGTGGCTGGGCGATCTGCTTCACGAAGGGCAGGACGACCGGCGGCCGCTGGTCGTGCTCGACCAGGTGACCGATCCGCACAATGTCGGCGCGATCCTGCGCTCGGCCGCCGCGTTCGACGCGCTGGGGATCGTGACCCAGGACCGGCACGCGCCGCCCGAATCGGGCACGGTCGCGCGCTCGGCCAGCGGCGCGCTGGAGACGGTGCCGTGGATTCGCGTCGTCAACCTCGCCCGCGCGCTGGAGGAGATCGCGGAGGCGGGCTTCTGGCGGATCGGCCTGACCGGCCATGCGAACCAGACGCTGGCCGAGGCGATGGGCACGCAGCGCATCTGCATCGTGCTGGGCGCCGAGGGCGAGGGGATGCGCCAGAATACCGAGGCGCATTGCGACGAGCTCGCCAAGCTGCCGATCAGCCCGAAGGTGGAGAGCCTGAACGTCTCCAACGCGGCGGCGATCGCCCTCTATGCGGTGGCGGCACGGTGATGTCTTGGGGCGGCGGGTCTGGTCCTGCCGCCTTTTTTTGCGCGCGGAGCGGATCGTTGTCGACGGCGGAGCGTGGCCTTCGACTGCGCTCAGGCTGAACGGATGTTGGTATGGGTGGCTATGATCCCCAAACTCCGTTCAGCCTGAGCGAAGTCGAAGGCCACGGGTTTCACGCGGAGACGCGGAGGCGCGGAGATGTCCGGCTCCGGGTGATCGAAGCCCGCCATCACGACCGGCAGACTTTGCGACGGCCTGAGGGGATGGAATGGCCTCGCGGCCCAACCCATCATCTCCGCGCCTCCGCGCCTCCGCGAACAAAAAAGGCGGGGCCGAAACCCCGCCCTCGACGTTCACGCGCCATGCGCCGTCAGTCCTCCGCCGCGATCCGCACCCGCATCCCGTCCTGCGCTTCGCCGAAGGGCAGCTGGCACGACAGCCGCGAGGTGGCGTCGCGCTCGCTGGTCGAATCGAGCAGATCGTCCTCGTCCGGTCCGATCGCGGGCAGCGTGCCGGCGAATTCGGGATCGACATGGACATGGCAGGTCGCGCACGAGCAGCACCCGCCGCACAGCGCCAGCAATTCGTCGACGCCTGCATCGCGGATGACTTCCATCACCGACAGACCGGCCTCGCCGTCGATTTCGCGTTCTTCCCCGTCGCGGGTCACGACGATAAGCTTGGGCATGTCCATTCTCCTTGTCGGCCCTGATGTCGAAAGCGCCTCTGCCGGGCCTGAACGCGCGGATCAAGCATCATGGGGCTGAGCGCCGAACAGATTCGCGAAAGTCTCGACGCGCTGGCCGCCGCCGAGCCCGCCATCGCCGCGGCCGTGGCGCGCATCGGCTATCCCGAGCCGCGTATCCGCGCGCGCGGCTATGCCACGCTGGTCCGCACCATATTGGGCCAGCA